>JASFEP010000141.1:0-10062 GCA_050124775.1 Candidatus Aminicenantota bacterium | reverse complement strand
CCGGCATACATTCTTGTGGGAAATTTTTCGGGCTAATTTCAGTTCATTGCGGAATCGTTCAATGGTCTTTTCATCGGTAACAATCTCGGGGTTTAAAAGCTTTAGCGCAGCGTTTTCATTTAATTCTCTATCGAGCACCTTATAGACGCTCCCCATGCCTCCTCTGCCGAGTTCTTCAATAATCTGATAGCGACCTGCAAAGGTTGAGCCTGTGGTTAATTCTTCTCTAGGTGCTTCTATAGTTTGTGTAGGAACAGGAGTTTCTTTTGCAGATGTTAACTGAGTGCCACAATCACCGCAGAATTGTTTTGTGTCAGGATTCTCGGCCTTGCATTTAGGACACTGTCTAGTCATCGTCCCCTTCCGTGCTGAGGATAGCATATAAATTTGTGGAGGATGAGTCAATGGAGAGCATGAAATTTCCTTTTGACCATTTTTTGACCAAATTAGGTTAAAAATTGCCTAAAATTGTTAAAAATGGTTAAAGGAAGGAGATGCTCTGAATGTATTCTAACTTATTGATTCTTAACGTAAATAACTGATAATAAAGTGGTACGCCCGGACAGATTCGAACTGCCGACATACTGATTCGTAGTCAGGGGGTCTATTTCAGAAGATTAAAATTAGATTTCTAAGTTAAAGTTTGACCGAGTTTTCCTGATTATGATAAAAATGACAATTCAGGAATTAAAGTGAACGGAGGTTCTTCCATGATTACAAAATATACACAACGGTATCTCCTTGCGATTTTCGTATTAATCCTTTTTTTGAGTCCATTCGCCCTGGCTCAAGACAAAGGAGAAACGATCACGGTCGAGTGGATCTACAGCAACAAAAGCGCCGAGATCTCTTCTCTCCCATCTGCCACCTGGCTGAATGATGGAAAAATCCTTCTCTATGACAACCGCAAACCTCCCAAGGAGCGGACATTCGAGTTCCTGGATCCCGCCAGCGGAGAACGGACTCCGGCGCTGGACAAGGAAAAAGCTCTGTCGAGTTTCAAGGAACTCATGGAGAAACCGTTTCCTCAAAGGATCCTTTTTCGTCCGCTTATTGTCGATCTCAATGGCCAAAGAACGGCTTATCTCTATCAGGGGGATGTCTTTGTGCTCGAACTCGCCTCTTCCGAATTCACTCGCGTTACAGAGACAGACAAGCCTGAAAAATGCCCGAGCTTCTCACCGGACGGCAAAAAGCTGGCATATGTGCGCAACAATGACCTCTTCGTATACGACCTTGACGCACACCTCGAAGAACAATTGACATACGACGATTCAGAGACATTGCTCAACGGCACTCTTTCCTGGGTGTACTGGGAGGAAGTCTTCGGACGTCGCGATATCGGATACTGGTGGTCCCCTGACTCCACAGCCATCGCCTTCCTTCAAACTGATGAATCACCGGTAGGTATCGCCTATTTCCTGGACCACAGGGCGATTTATCCAAAACTCATCGAGCAGAGACACCCCAAAACGGGAACAGCGAATCCTGTCGTGAGAGTGGGCATTAACGATCTCGACAAGGGGAAGACCACATGGGTAGACCTGGGGCAGGATTCCTATGAATATATCATTCGGGTGAAATGGCTTCCGAACAGCAAAAAACTCAGCGTACAGACCATGAATAGAAACCAGGATCGTCTCGATCTCTATATCACAGACCTTGCCAGCGGAGAGACCACACACATCCTCACAGAAGCGAACGATAGCTGGATCAATATCCACGACGACCTTCATTTTCTCGAGAACGGGAAAGGTTTCATCTGGGCATCCGAACGTGACGGATACAACCATCTCTACCTCTACACGATGGACGGGAAGCTTGTCAATCAGATAACCAAGGGCGAATGGGCGCTTGCATCTTCAGGTGGAGGAGCCTATTGGGTCCGGCAGGCTATAACAGCTATAGATGAGGCGCAGAACTGGGTCTATTTCACCGCCCTCAAAAAATCCTCTCTTGAAAGACACCTCTATCGGATTCGCCTAGACGGGACAGGTTTGGAAAAGCTCTCCGACGAAGCAGGAACACACGGGGTCTCATTTAGCCGTGACGCCGCGTATTATTTGGACCGCTATTCCAATATATCCACACCGCCATCACTCACACTCCATAAAAATGACGGAACACGAATCTCAGCGCTCGCAAAATCCAAAACAGAGATCCCGGAAAAGCTCGGCATGCGGCATCCCGAGATCTTCACCATACCCGCTGAGGATGGATTTCCGCTCCCAGCACAAATATACAAGCCTGAGGATTTCGATCCGAATAAGAAATACCCGCTCATACTCAATGTTTATGGGGGGCCCTCCGCTCCCGAGGTGTCGAATTCATGGCATTTTGGCTATTTTGAACAGATATTGTTGCGAAAGGGATATCTCGTCGCCTCAGTGGACAACCGAAGCGCAACGGGCATCAGCAAGATCCTCGAAGACACGATCCTCAAAAACACTATGGGCGACGGTGAATTGGGCGACCTGGTCGCGGCTGTCAGGTGGTTCAAGGCCCAACCCTACATCGATCCCGAACGTGTGGGTATCTGGGGATGGAGCGGGGGCGGGACATTCACGCTTCTCGCCATGACCCGGTCCCAAGAGTTCAAAGCCGGGATCGCTGTGGCGGCTGTCACTGCATGGAGATATTACGACTCCATCTGGGCCGAGGCTCTCATGAAACTCCCCGATGAAAATCCTGAGGGCTTTGAAAAAAACGATCTGAACAGATATGCCAAGGATCTCCACGGACGACTTCTCATAGTCCATGGGACGTATGACGATAATGTTCACATCCAGAACATCTGGACTTTTGTGGATGAATTGATCAAAGCCAATAAGATGTTCGACCTGATGATCTATCCTATGAGGAAACACGGGATCGCCGACCGAGCAGCTCGGGTTCATCTCTACACAAAAATGCTCGAATTCTGGAAAAAGAACCTTTAACCGAAATTATTCATAAAGATATCGATACTTTGTTCACGAAAACAACAGGAAATATTACCACTGTTCTTCCAAAAATAACCATAACATATCCGTTTTCGGTATCCTAATTATCAATACTCGACATCTTTTACCCTACGGGCGATCCGATCTCACTGCAAAGCTTTCGTTGTAGCTCATTCAAGCTAGTTTGCTGCATCTTCTTGAGCCACTGCCTCAACCTTTGTGAACGGGTGAGGTGGGTTGGCCTCGACTCGTGAATAATTCAGGATAGAAACGAGCTAAAGCTTCCAGCCTCCGGCAACGATCAGGTTCGCTCCGGTGATATAGCCCGCATCCTCAGATGCCAAGAACCGGACAGCAGCAGAGACATCTTCAAATTCTCCGAGCCTGCCCGACGGGATGTAGTCATCCTTGGGAAGCACACCCCCTTCCATCAGGCCAGGGGAAACCATGTTCACCGTAATCCCCTTTGATGCTTCACTATGGGCAACCGTTCTCGTCAGCAGCAAAAGGCCTGTTTTCGCGATTGCATAAGGAGTGATGGTCGTGAATGCCGTCAATTCTTCAACACGGCTGTAGCCGATATTCACTATTCGTCCCCACTTTTTCCTCCGCATTCCCGGAAGAGCTGATTTCATGCAAAAAAGCGCACTCAAAAGGTTATTCCGATAGACTGTTTCCCATTCCTCAGCCGTAACTTTCTTCCAAGGTTTGACCAGAATCGGGCCGAAATTGTTGATCAAGATATCCAGACGCCCGAACTTCTTTTGCACTCTCTGGATAAGAAGAGTCGCACTTTTCTCGTTCGTTAAATCTGCACAAAACGCTTGAGACCGTTTTCCTGTTTGCCTAATCGCCTCGACAACGCCTGATGCAGCCTGCTTATGGCTGAAATAATGAACGGCAACACCACCAACCCTCTCTGCAAGCTTGAGAGCAATGTCACTCCCAATTCCCCGGCTGCTTCCAGTAACGAGCACTATTCTATCTTCCATCAGCTTTGCTTTCTAATCTTACAGTTATGGATTATTATAAGTCAATTTCATCTATTGAGTATAAGCACGGTCAAGCAAAAAAGAACATAGAAGATGTATTAAGCGACATAAAAGAAGACCCCGACCCAACCTACCCCAGCCTTCTGAAATCACTGCCGAGGGAATCCAACAAAATCGGACGTCGATGACTGTATGAGCACGTGAAGAACAAAGAAGTCTGGCACTCTCTTTACAGTCGAAGCCTTACAAGGTGAATATAAGGCCGACAAGCACAGATACTCAGACGCCTATTAGATAAATTGAAGGGACATTCTTTGAATAATTCAATGGATGGGAGGTGGCGTAAAAAATCTGATGGGAGCGAATACATCTCCTATACTCTTTCTTAATCGAAAATAAGGCAACAGTTGACAACCCGTCCAAAGCAAGATATAAAATCCCCTTAAACAAATCTAAAATTTCCTGTCTAGGAGGCATAGAAATGGCGAAAGAAATGAAAAAGATCATGGTCACCGGAGCCGTTGGCCAGATCGGGTCGGAACTCACGATGGCCTTGAGAGAGAAATATGGCAATGAGAACGTGCTGGCCACGGGTCACAGGACGCAACCCAGCCCGGAACTGCGCGAATCCGGTCCATTTG
The DNA here is from genome assembly GCA_050124775.1 of Candidatus Aminicenantota bacterium. Classification (GTDB taxonomy): domain Bacteria; phylum Acidobacteriota; class Aminicenantia; order Aminicenantales; family Aminicenantaceae; genus WTAW01. Next base: position 5,487 of record JASFEP010000141.1, on the reverse strand, counting down.
AATTCATCAATGTCACCAAAAAAGAGACCATCGAGGAAGTCGTTAAAAAATACAACATCGATACTATCTATCACATGTCAGCGATTCTTTCTGCTGTCGGAGAGAAGAATCCCAAACTTTGCTGGGACGTCAACATGAACGGAACGTACAACATCCTTGATATCGCTCTCGAATATGAAATGACCCGAATCTTTGTTCCCAGCTCCATAGCCGCGTTCGGGCCTGAAACCCCGCTGGACAACACCCCCCAAGAAACGATCCTGAGACCTAAGACGATGTATGGTGTTACCAAGGTCGCAGGCGAACTTCTCTGTGACTATTATGTCAAACGTTTCAATCTGGACATCCGCGGCTGCCGCTACCCGGGAATCATCAGTTATGAAACACTCCCCGGGGGAGGCACGACGGATTACGCCGTCGCCATTTATTACGAGGCGGTCAAAAATAAAAAATACACCTGTTTTGTGAGAGAAGACACCCGCTTGCCCATGATGTATATGCCCGATTGCCTTAAGGGATCCATCGATCTCATGGAGGCCGATTTTTCCAAACTCAAGCACTACTCGGATTTCAACATGACGGCGATGAGTTTTTCGGCCGGAGAACTCGCCGCAGAGATCAAAAAACACATTCCCGAGTTCGAATGCATTTACGAACCAGACTTCCGTCAAGAAATCGCTGACTCCTGGCCCAATTCCATCGATGATTCAGCCGCTCGTGAGGAGTGGGGGTGGGAACCCAGCTACGATCTTGCAGCCATGACGGAAGACATGCTGAGAGTACTGTCCCAAAGACACGCCGAGGGTAAACTCAATTACTGAATTTCATCTCGAATAAACGGCGGCAGCGCAAACGCTCCCCGGTGCGTGTCCAGATTATAATACTTGAGTCCAGGAGCAGGTTCTCTTCGAAAAGCCAGAGGATCGACGTTATCGGAGAGAAAAACATAGCACCAGCTTCCGCCAGGATAGGAAGGGGCAGGTCCTACATAAAACCGGACTATTTTGAAGATCTCCTTAAAGACAGCTGAACTCTCCCTGATGAATTCGAGATGATAGAGGGGAGATCCTATCTGTGCGGTAATCACCGCCTCCTCTTCGTTGAGGCGTTTCTTTAAGCTCTCATAGAAATCTCGGCGATGTAAGGACACAGAGGGACCGACCGGTTCGGAAGAATCCACGAATACGACATCGAATGTCCTTTCCGTCTCTTTCAAGAACTCGAGTCCGTCTGCGATGACGAGTTCGACCCTCTGGTCATCGAGACAGGGAGAGAGCCAGGGAAAATACTCTTTCCCGACTTCTATGACCTGGGCATCGATCTCAACATGACAGACAGTTTCGCCAGGATAGCGCAAGATCTCTTTGAGAGCACCGCCGTCCCCCCCACCGATTATCAGCGCGTTTTGAAAAGAGGACTGGGTCGTACACGCAGGATGAACGAGCATTTCATGATAGAAGAATTCATCTTTCTCGGTTGTCTGAACAAGCCCATCCAGGAGGAGAACATTTCCGAATGACTTATTGTTTATAACGTCGATTTTTTGATAGGCAGACCTCCCGCTGTAGAGAATCGAGTCGACATTGAAAAAGAGTCCAACGGAGGAGTCATGATACTCGCGGATTTCCTCGATCTTCATGCAATTATCTTTTGGCATTTTGCTCATTGTCCCCAAATAAAAGGCTCTCGGTCGGTCAGCACCCTCCCTTTCTCTTGTCCTTCGATGAGATAGCGAGGCAACGCAAAAAACCCGCCGTGAAGTCCTTCATGATAGAACTTCAATCTTTGGACCTTCCTTGCATCGGACCTTTTTTGTAAATCTTTCTCTTTCAGATCGAGCGGATCCACTTTTTTTGAAGCAACGACAAATCCCCAAGGGCCGCCGAATGAAAACACAAAAGCCCAGTATGGCCGGACAATGGGAAAAACAGAAGCCAGAGTTCTCACACACGAGGCGAAAAATTCATAATAAGTTGGGTCCGTACTCCCTGCCTGCATGACGAATACTCCGTTATCATCCAATGCCTCATTGATTTCTTCGTAGAACTCCAAGGTAAACAGGTGAACAGAAGGGCCTTTCTTCAGGGGCTCTGTCAAATCTGAGATAATGATATCGAATGAATTCTTTCTTTCTTCGAGGAATGGACGTGCGTCTCCGAAAACTAGGCGAGTACGTGCATCCTCAAAGGCTCCCTCTGACCATTCTGGAAGATGTTTCTTACAGATACTCACAAGCTCTTCATCGATATCGACCATCGTAGTAATCTTTACTGGGGAATGTCTGTACACTTCCCTTAGAGTGGCCCCCTCTCCCCCGCCGAGAACGAGGATCTTTTCTGGCTTCGGGTGAGACATCATAGCTGGATGGACGAGAGATTCGTGGTAAATACACTCATCGACCTGCGCAGATTGTATTTTTCGGTCCAAAAAGAGAATCTTTCCAAAGAGGGTGTTGGTAAAACATTGGACGTGCTGGTATTTTGTCCGGCCATCAAAGAGGACTTTTTCTACCTTGAATTTTCGCGAATATTCGGGTGAAAAGACCTCGGTATAAAACAACTCCTCTTCCGTCATGGCCACAATTATACCAGCAACCGCTTCAAACAGTAAATGGCAACCTCATACACACAAAAATATAGACCCGCCGCTAAAATTTTGGTATATTCTACATCCGTAATTTTTCATAAAATTTTCGATATTGATTTTTTTCAAAGGAGGAAAACCATGTATGGTAAAACCAAAGACGATCTAACGAACGAGATCCAATCCATTCGCGATGCCGGTCTTTTCAAAGATGAAAGGATCATTATGACCCCCCAGGGAGCAGAGATCGAAGTCAAGGGAGGAAAGCCTGTCTTAAACTTCTGCGCCAACAATTATTTGGGGCTTTCCAGCCATCCCAAAGTCATTGAAGCGGCCCATAAAACTCTCGATGAATGGGGATATGGCATGAGCTCAGTGCGCTTTATCTGCGGAACGCAGGACATCCACAAAATCCTCGAACAGAAAATCTCTCAATTTCTCCAAACAGAGGATACAATTCTCTATGCTGCCTGCTTCGATGCCAACGGCGGCGTTTTTGAACCTCTGCTCGGATCTGAGGATGCCATTATCACCGATCAGCTGAATCATGCTTCCATCATCGATGGCATTCGTCTCTGCAAAGCCCAGAGATTCATTTTCAAGCATACGGATATGCAAGACCTTGAAGAGAAGCTCAAAGAAACTCAGGATTTGAGATACCGGCTGGTGGCTACAGATGGCGTTTTTTCGATGGACGGCGACATTGCTAAGCTGGATGAAATCTGTGACCTCGCCGAAAAATATGACGCTATGGTCATGATCGACGATGCCCATGCCACAGGATTTGTCGGAAAAACAGGAAGAGGCACGCCAGAATATCGTGGCGTTATGGGACGTGTGGACATTATCACCGGTACGCTCGGAAAAGCCCTTGGCGGAGCCTCAGGCGGATTCATCTCTGGGCGGAAAGAGCTTATCGAACTCTACAGACAGCGCTCGCGGCCCTATCTTTTCAGCAACACCTTAGCCCCTGTGGTTGCAGGTGCATCCATTGCGGTTTTCGATCTCCTTTCCGAAACCACTGAATTGAGAGACAAGCTCGAGGACAACACGACATATTTCAGGGAAAAAATGGCCGAAGCTGGATTTGACATCACTCCAGGAGTCCATCCTATCGTTCCCATCATGCTCGGAAAATTCGAGAATGACGCCAAACTCTCCCAGGATATGGCCAAAGATCTTCTCGATGAGGGGATCTATGTTATCGGTTTTTATTATCCGGTCGTTCCCAAAGGACAGTCACGGATCAGAGTCCAGCTCTCTGCCGCTCATGACAGACATCATCTGGACAGAGCCATCGAAGCATTCACGAAGGTAGGGAGAAAACACGGAGTGATTTCCTGATCTAAAATCTGTCGATAATTCACGCGCCGGCATTATCACAGCGCCGAGTTTTTATTAAGGCTGGCGCTCGAGGATAACCGTACCGATCGCCAGGTCTTTAAGGTGTGAGATCGACACCTGTATATTCGTTACGCCTAATTCTTCTGTGATCCTTTTGGCTGACCCGGTGAGGACAAGCTCGGGTTTTCCTTTTTTGTCGTTCACGACTTCGATCTCTTTGAAGGCGACACCCTCTCTCCAGCCTGTACCGATGGCCTTGAGTAGGGCCTCTTTCACTGCAAAACGCGCGGCATAGTTCTGGACATGATTTATCTTGCCATCGCAGTATTCGATCTCTTTTTGGGTAAAAATTCTATCCTTGAACTTTTTCTTCTCGGACAGCAACCTCGCTATACGCTCGACTTCGATGATATCTGTGCCGATCCCGACGATCATTTTTTGACTTTCTCCATGGTGATCCCCGTGTAACCATAAAATATCGAGACGAGGGGATTCATCAGATTTAGGAATGCATAGGGAAGATACACAAAGGGATTGACGCCGAGCGTGGCTCCCATGAAAGCCCCGCAACTGTTCCAGGGGATGAGGGGCGAGGAGAGCGTTGCCGAGTCTTCCAAAACACGCGACAGGTTTTTTGGGTGTAAATCGTGTGCATCAAAGGCATTTTTGTACATTCTGCCTGGAATGACGATGGCGATATACTGATCCGAAGCGATCGCATTCATGCCGATACAGCTCAAGACCGTTGTGGTTACGAGCGATCCGGTTCTCTTCACTCTTTTCAGCAGTGCCCTGGCCAGCACTTCCAGCATGCCCGTCCTCTCCATGATGCCACCGAAAGAGAGGGCACAGATGATCAAGGCCACCGTTTCCATCATGCTCATCAGCCCCCCTCTTGTAAGCAGATCATCCACCATACCGACTCCCGTTTCTGAAACAAAACCGCTTTGCGCGGCTGCGATGACTTCACTCAAGGATCGGGACTGGAGGGCCATACCAAAAATGCCACCGATAACGGTTCCTCCCAGGAGTGCAGGCAAAGGAGGAATTTTCTTCACAACCATAACAATAACGAGAAGGGGGGGGATCAATAACACCGGGTGGATCGTGAAATTTTCTTGAAGTGTCACAAGGATCGTTTGAATATTTTGAGTGTCGAGAGCTCCCCCCGCAAATCGAGAGCCCAGGATTCCGTAAAGAACTATGGACAGGATATATCCTGGAGCTGTTGTGTAAACCATATGCCTGATGTGTGAAAACACATCCGTTCCAGCGACTGCCGGCGCCAGATTTGTCGTGTCGGAAAGGGGGGACATCTTATCTCCAAAATAAGCTCCGGACACGATGGCTCCGGCGACCATGGACACGGGAATACCCAGTCCCTGACCGACTCCGATAAGCGCGACTCCCACAGTCCCGGCCGTCGACCACGATGATCCTGTGCCGAGAGAGACGATAGAACAGGTGATCAGAGTGGCGACAAGAAAAATACCCGGAGACAGAACCTTCAATCCATAAAAGATCATGGAGGGAACGATCCCTCCCGATATCCAGGTCCCA
>JASFEP010000140.1:0-10111 GCA_050124775.1 Candidatus Aminicenantota bacterium | reverse complement strand
TGATTATCTTGCCCCTTTTGGGACTTGGGTCGACTACCCAGCTTATGGGTATGTCTGGGTTCCCTACGGAACCAGGTACGGTTGGCGGCCTTACACTTACGGCCGATGGCTCTGGACCAGCCACGGTTGGACTTGGATCTCGAACTATGAGTGGGGATGGGCACCCTTTCATTACGGCCGTTGGAGTTGGGATGTGTCGCTCGGATGGTTTTGGGTTCCAGGGCATATTTGGGGTCCTGCTTGGGTGACTTGGAGGAATGGTGGTGCCTATATCGGCTGGGCACCGTTACCTCCGGATGTCGAGTTTGTTTTTGGCGTAGGAGTTCGAAAGCTCCCATACCCCATTCCGGATACATTCTGGGTGTTCGTCGATGGCAGATATTTTATGAACGCGGCAATTTATGACTATGTCCTCCCTGTGGAAAGGAATTACACAATTGTCAGGACCACTCTTACAAAAACAAACATTTTGGACCGAAATCGTGTGATCATGAACCAGGGTATCGATGTGGAGACCGTGAGTCGTTTGACGAAGACGAAGGTCTCTAAGTATGAGCTTCTTGATTCAAAAGAGCCCCATACAGCCATGTTACGGGCTGGAGAGGTTCGGGTCCACCGTCCTATAATCCGCGAAAACGAATGGGCAGCACCTAGGAAGGTTATGAAAGTTGAAGAAGCTAAAGAGGCCGTGACACGAACCAAGATCGAGAGAGCAGAGGATACCTCCCGCAGTATCGAAGCACGTTTAAAGGAGGAACAGAGTCGCGAGGTCGAACGTATGGAAGAGAGCCAATCAGAGGAAGTGAAACGCATTGTCGAGAACAGAAAAAAAGAAGTAGAGAAGGCGCAGACGACGGAGGAGAAGAAGGTCGCTGAGAGCAAATACGATAGCAAGCTCGATGAGGTGAAACAGAAGCACAAAACAGAAAAGACCTTGATCAAACAGAGGCACGAGAAAGAGGAGAAAAAAACAAAAGAAGTCAAATCAGAAAAGAAAAAGACCGTAAAAAAGAAAGAACAGAAAGAATCTGCACAATCGAAGGAAAAAAACTTCAGGAAAAATAAAAAAGATAATTCCAAAGAGTCGAAGACAGCAAAGACCACGAGGATCAGAGTCTCGAATTTTTAGGATTTGTATTAGGACTAAACCGAGAATTTGTCTTTGATATCCTCTGGAATGGCAGTCGGTTTTCTCGTTTTGGCATCGATGAGGACATATGTCGATGTGCCTTCTGTGGCAACCTCTCCGGATGACGCCTTTAGCATCTGGAAACGTACGTCAACGCTTTTTTCTCCGAAGGATTCAATCCAGGTCCTTACGATAAATCGCTCATTCATATACAGGGATTTCTGGTAGTCGATGGCGATCGACTTTGTTGCCCAAGAAAGGCCTCGCTTGAAGAACTCTTCGATAGGGATCTTGTAACATCTCTGCATCTGATCGACCCGTGCGAATAGCAGATAATCCAGATAAGCGGATTGGTGTACATGACCATTGTAATCGATCTCGGATGGTCTGACTTTCATTTCCGTTTCGAATTTTTTGAATATCATCTTCGTTCCTTTCGTGTGATCTGACTATTCTAAGCTGAAAATCTTTATGATAATGAGCACTTGACTTAAGAGTATGATAGACCCCCCGACTATGGTCCGGATAGACGGAATCTCATTGAGGAATAGATAAGCAAAAAAGATTCCATAAACCGGTTCTAGAGAGCTAATAATGCTCGCTGTTTGTGCCTTGATGGATCTCATTCCCCTTATAAATAGCGTGTGGGAACCTGCCGTGCACACTGTTCCCAAAATGATGAGCAACAGGATTTCTCTGCCCGATAACGATGGACGCAGCATAAAGAGAAACGGAAGAAGAAAGATCGTGGCGAAAAAGTCTTCGTAAAAGGCAATGCGCAAAGGGGAGAGACTCTGGGTGAGTTTCCTGTTGAAAATGGCAAGAATGGCGAAGCTGAAACCCGAGAGAAGACCCCAGAGCACACCTCTGAAAGTGGTATCGCTGATATGAAAACTGGGGATTATCAGGAAAACACCGAACAGGCAGAGCAGTGAAAAAAACAGGTTCATTCTGACCAATCTCTCCTTAAAAAAAAGAGGTTCGAGGAAGGTCGTGAACACGGGGAATGTCGAATAGGAGAGCAGTCCTATCGCAACACTCGAAACCTGTATAGATTGAAAGAACGACAACCAGTGTACCGCTAGAATGAAACCGAGAAAAACAAGATTTAGGACCCTTGTGTGATTTGCTATGGCGAAGCCTTGGCGCGAGATGAAAAGGATGAGGGCAAGGGCCAGGCTTGCAAAGAAAACCCTTCCCAATACGATGACAAGAGGGGAAAGAGGAAGCCATTTGCCGAAAAGTCCTGCCAGTCCGAACAGCAGGACTGCCGAGTGAATGTCCACGAGGCCGGTCTTTTTGCTCATCCCTAAAAACATATACCAGTCGCACTCCCATGGCAACTCTTTTACGGTAAAAAGATTTTTGTTTTCCTCAGGAAATGTGATATCATAAGCTTTAAAGAAAGGGACACGGAGTCCTTACCACATATCTATTGCCAGATCACGTTTTCGGATTGGTTTAAGAACACGATGAGCTATTTGATTTATGCACGAAAATACAGGCCTATGACCTTCGAGGAGATGATAGGTCAGAAGGCTGTTGTTCAAACCTTGAAGAATGCAGTCCAGAACGACAGGGTCTCACAGGCCTACATTTTTTCCGGAATGAGAGGTGTGGGAAAGACAACAGCGGCCCGGATCCTGGCAAAAGCGCTCAATTGCCGGGAGGGACCGACGCCGACCCCATGCAATAAATGTGAGTTTTGTACAGGGATCAACGAGGACCGGTCAGTGGATGTTCTCGAGATCGATGGAGCCTCCAATCGTGGCATCGACGAAGTCCGTTCATTGCGCGAAGGAGTCAAATATAAACCCATTCACAGCCGCTATAAAGTTATCATTATCGATGAAGTTCATATGCTCACGCGCGAAGCTTTTAACGCCTTGTTGAAGACCCTGGAGGAACCGCCCCCACATACGGTTTTCATTTTCGCCACAACAGAATTCCATAAAGTGCCTGCTACGATCGTCTCGCGATGCCAACACTTTGAGTTCAAGAAAATTTCCCAAAAAGAGCTCATCAATCATCTTTTGGATATCACAAAGAAAGAGAATATCACTCTCTCCCCATTTGGTTTGAACCTTATCGCCGAAGCAGCGGATGGCAGCCTCAGGGATGTCTTGAGCCTCCTTGATCAAGCAGTGGCTTTCTCTGGGGATGTCATCAATGACGAGGACCTGAAGGAGATATTGGGAACCATCAGTCATAACGTTCTCCTCCAGTTCTCCACAGCCATTCTTGAGGAAAATTCGGATAAGGTCTTCGCTCTTATCGAAGAGATCATTGAAAATGGATTCGATCTCCGCTTTTTCTACAAAGAGCTTATCCAACATTTTAGGAACCTTCTGCTCGTCCGGGCAGTCGAGAACTCTGAAGATTTACTCCCTTTTGCCAAAGAGGACATGGAGAACCTTAAAAAAGTTGGGGAGAAATCGTCTGCAGAAGAGCTTTTGCGTTATCTCGTCGCTCTTCAGGAGGGAGAGCAGGGATTGAAATTTTCTTCTCATCCCAGGATCTACCTGGAAGCCCTGTTGGTGAAATTGTGTCATTTTAAAAAAATCATCCCCCTGACGGACATCCTCGAGGACATTCGAGGGCTAAAAAAGCAACAGAGAGATTCTTCCAAGGGGCCTCGAACGGACGAATATGCGCAGCCGCATTATTCGATGGATAGCCGCGAAGTGCCTCTAAAAGATCGTGGGCCCGCTCAAGAGCTCGATTCGCGAACTGCACTGTCAAAGCCGCCAAGACAGGAACAAAAGCCGATAAAAAAGGAAGTGGAGAAGGAGGCCCCTTCAACGAAATCGGAAAAGAGCAAAAAAGAGGAAAAAGAGGCCGATATCGCATTGAAGGACCCGACCGTCAAAAATTTTATGGACACTTTTAAAGCACAGATCCTTTCTGTGGAACAAATAAAAAAGACGAAAAAGTAAGAGGAGAGGATAAATGAAAGGCGTTGGAAACTTACAAAAAATGCTCAAACAAGCCAAAGATATGCAGGATAAACTCCAAAAAGAGACAGCGGAGATGCGAGTCGAAGGATCGAGCGGGGGGGGGATGATTACGGTCATGCTCGATGGGAATAAAAACTTGATTTCTTGCACGATCGACCCCGAAGTCGTGAACAAGGACGATGTGGAGATGCTACAGGACCTGATCATAGCGGCTTTCAACGATGCCACTGCAAAGGTCGAGGAGGCACTTCAGGAGAAACTGGGCGCCATGGGTGCTGGACTCAAGATCCCGGGACTTTTCTGATGTTTGCCCAAGATCACCCTCTCAATCGGCTCATAACCGAGATAAAGAAAATCCCCGGCATCGGAGCGAAATCCGCACAGCGGATTGCGCTCTATCTCATAGGGCTCCCCCAAGAAGATACGGATCGACTCACCGAAGCTATTCAGGATGCCAAGAATAAGATCTTCTACTGCTCCATCTGCAACAGCCTCACCCATGTGGATCCCTGTGATTATTGTTCGGATAATGGATACAGCGACGAATCTTTGTGCATCGTCGAAGAGCCTTTCAACATCACTGCGATCGAAAAAACCGGAATCTACAAAGGCAAATACCACGTTCTTTTAGGGGCGCTCTCACCCCTGAAGGGGATAGGTCCTGAAGAGCTAAAACTGGAGAAGCTCATCGATAGGATTGACAAGGGCAATTTTAAGGAAGTCATCATCGCCACGAATCCTACTGTGGAGGGAGAAGCGACGGCCCATTATCTTGTCAAGATACTCAAAGACTTCCAGGTCAAGCTGACCCGGTTGGCCATGGGGCTTCCGGTCGGTTCTGATATCGATTTTGCCGATCAGGTCACCATTAAAAAATCTCTGGAAGGCAGGACAGAAATAAAGGAGTAATGAGAGGATCAGAGGTGACAGAATACAGAAATTCAGAACACCCTTCAAGGTCAGTGAAACACCTTATGGTTTTTTTGCTTGACTTCTGAATAGTCATTCAATATTCTGCATCTTCTAAAAATAAGAAACTCAGTGTTAATGTTTGTAAGGAGATAGAGCCATGACAAAAACTTTTGAACCCATTGAAGGAAACACTGCGGCTACACATGTGGCCTATGCCTTTAGCGAAGTCGCAGCCATCTATCCGATCACACCCTCTTCGTCCATGGGAGAACTTGCAGATGCCTGGGCCGCGCAGGGTAGAAAAAATATTTTTGGCCAAACTCTCGAAGTGATCGAGATGCAGTCGGAAGCCGGTGCGGCCGGCGCCGTCCACGGGAGCCTTTCGGCAGGGGCTTTAACGACAACGTTTACAGCCTCCCAGGGATTGATGCTCATGCTTCCCAACATGCACAAGATCGCCGGAGAATTACTGCCTACTGTGTTCCATGTATCGGCAAGGTCACTGGCCTGTCAATCGCTTTCCATTTTCGGAGATCATTCGGATGTGATGTCCGCCAGAAACACGGGGTGGGGACTCATCGCTTCCGGTTCCGTGCAAGAGACGATGGACCTCGCTGTCGTCGCTCATCTGTCGTCGCTCAAATCGAAAGTCCCCTTCCTCCACTTCTTCGACGGGTTTCGGACATCCAATGAGGTTCAAAAGGTCGAAATGATCCCCTACGAACTCATGGCTGAATTGCTGGAGATGCCGTATGTGAGAGAATTTCGGGAGCGGGCCATGAATCCGGAGAGACCCCAGATCAAGGTGGGCGCACAGAATCCCGATGTCTATTTTCAGGGCAGAGAAACAGTGAACAGATTTTATGACGTTACTCCCGGTATCGTTCAGGAATACATGGATAAACTCGCAGCAAAGATCGGACGGCCTTACAGACTTTTCGATTATGTCGGCGCGCCTGATGCAGAGAAGATCATTATCTCTATGGGATCCTCCACAGAAACGATCGAAGAAGCTGTGGATTATCTCACACAACGCGGAGAAAAAGTGGGGGCTATCAAGGTCAGGCTCTATCGTCCATTTTCTGCTGAGGCCTTTATCGAGGCCATCCCCCGGTCGGTGCAAAAGATTGCGGTCCTCGATAGGACGAAGGAACCAGGAGCTTTGGGGGAACCCCTCTATCTCGATGTTGTCGTCGCCCTGTCGGGGAAAGACATTAAGATCATCGGGGGACGATACGGTTTATCCTCCAAAGAATTCACGCCGAGCATGGTGAAGGCTGTCTATGATCATCTCGATGACGATGGATTTCACGGATTTACTGTGGGAATCAAAGATGATGTGACCGCTAAATCCATCCCGATAAAGGAAGAAATCGAGGCTGAGCCCAAGGAGGCCATCCGGTGCAAATTCTGGGGATATGGCTCGGACGGAACGGTAAGTGCCAATAAAAACTCCATAAAGATCATCGGCGACAGCACGGATATGTACTGTCAAGGATATTTCCAGTACGACTCGAAAAAATCGGGAGGGATCACCATATCTCACCTCAGGTTCGGTAAAGATAAGATCCAGTCACAATACCTACTCAACACAGTGGATTTCGTCGCTCTTCACAAAAGCTCTTATATCGGCCGATACGACATACTCGGCGGTATCAAAGAAGGAGGGACATTTTTGCTGAACTCCACATGGAGCGCCGATGAGGTGTTCGAGAATTTGACCGAAGACATGCAGAAGACGATCATCCAAAAGAATATCAGGGTCTACAACATCGATGCCCTCAAGATCGCCCATGATGTCGGATTGGGCGCACGCATCAGTACGGTGATGCAGGGCGCCTTCTTTAAAATTTCCGGTGTGCTGCCGGAGGAAGAGGCCATCAAGCTCATCAAGGATGCCATCGAGAAGACGTTCATGTCCAAAGGGGAGAACATCGTGAAGATGAACTGGGCGGCCGTGGATAAGGCTGTAGAAGCCGTAAAAGAGGTTCCCGTACCGGAGAAGATCACAAAATCTGCTCCCCAGCCTAAGCTGATCCCCGATGATGCCAGCGATTTTGCCAAAGAAGTGATCCTTCCTGTCATGCGTTTTGAAGGCGATTCTGTGCCCGTCTCAAAAATGCCCATAGACGGCCAGATTCCCTCCGGGACTACAAAACTGGAAAAACGCGGGGTCGCTCCCGAAGTGCCCCGATGGGTCCCCGAAAATTGTATCCAGTGCAACCAGTGCTCTTTGGTCTGTCCTCATGCAGCAATCCGTGCAAAACAGATTGATCCCAGAGACCTGGAGGGGGCACCTGAGGGATTTATCACTCTCGATTCAAAAACAAGGAATGATCGTAATCTCAAGTTCCGGCTCCAGGTTTATTTGGATGACTGTGTGGGATGCTGGAACTGCTACGAGACCTGTCCCTCGAAAGAAAAGGCCCTCGAAATGCTTCCTTATGAGGACGCTCGTACTCCCCAGGCCAAAGATGAAGAAACCTTTTTCGAGAATCTACCCTACAACGTTCTCGACGGTGTAAAGAGAGAAACCATAAAGGGAAGTCAATTCCTCATGCCCTACCTGGAATTCAGCGGCGCCTGCGGTGGATGTGGCGAAACTCCCTATGTCAAGCTCGCCACACAGCTCTTCGGCGATCGAATGATCATCGCCAATGCGACGGGCTGCTCCTCTATCTGGGGAGGAACCTTCCCTACGATGCCTTATTGTAAAGATAGGGCAGGGCGTGGACCTACCTGGGCCAACTCGCTATTCGAGGATAACGCCGAGTACGGGTTTGGCATGCGTTTGGCCGTCGATGCGAACAGGGAACAAATGCGCGTAAATATCGATCGGTTACTGGATATGGGGACAACTCCCAGATTGGCCGAGTCTTTAAAGAGAAGTAAGGAACTCTGGCATAAGGTCGACGAGGAGGCTAAGGCCGCTGCTCAAGAGGTTAGAGAAGCCATTCCTGAAGCCCTCGATAAAGCAGACGAAAAAAGCCGCTCCGTTTTGGAAAAGATCGATGAGCTCAAGGATTATATTGTCGACAAAAGCGTATGGTCGATCGGAGGAGACGGATGGGCCTACGATATAGGGTACGGCGGTCTGGATCATGTCCTGGCAATGAACCGGAATGTGAATATTCTCGTTCTGGATACGGAAGTTTATTCGAATACGGGGGGGCAAGCTTCAAAGGCAACTCCCACCGGATCTGTTGCCAAGTTCGCAGCGGCTGGAAAAAGAACGAAGAAGAAAGACCTCGGTCTTATGGCCATGACATACGGGTATGTCTACGTGGCAGGGATTGCCATGGGCGCCAGTCAGAATCAAGCGTTAAAAGCCATCGTGGAAGCTGAAGCCTATGATGGTCCCTCATTGATCATTGCCTATTCGCCATGCATCAATCACGGATTCGATATGCGCTACACCCAAGCGGAAGAAAAGCTGGCTGTCGATACAGGTTACTGGATCCTCTACAGGTACAATCCGATGCTCGCAAAAGAAGGAAAAAATCCTCTTGTCTTGGATTCGAAAGAACCGAAGCTCGATTACGGCACCTTTCTCGAGAACGAGATCAGATATCGGACATTGACCCAACAGTATCCGGAAGTTGCGGAGAAGCTCTTCGCCCAAGCCGCAAAAGAGGCTGCAGAGCGATATGCGTTCTACAAGCGCATGGCTGAATGACCGTCGCGTAAACCCTATCCTCGAACGGATCGTCCAGAATCAAAGCCAGGATTGTTTCTTGAACGGACCGAGCAAAAGCACTTTCTAATCGTTCCATGAATTTGATAAAAGTACACTGTAGTCTCCATACTCTGAGCGGACCGTCTGGGAAACGGTCCCTGTATTGCATTCATCTGAATAAAGGACAGGACAATGGAATTTATAAGCATACTGAATGATGTCATGGGGCCTGTTATGCGGGGTCCTTCCAGCTCGCACACCGCTGGATCTTACCGCATAGGCCGGATGGCACGCTCCCTGTTTGGAGAGTGTCCAGCGTCAGTGACATTCCGGTTCGACCCAGCGGGTTCGTACGGAAGGGTGTATCGGGAGCAAGGCGCCGATCTTGCCTTTATTTCAGGGATTTTGAATGTACCGATCATCGATGACAGATTCCATGAGGCCCATGAGCTGGCGGATAGGGAAGGGATCCGATTCGTTTTTGAGGTGTCGCCTCTTGAATACACGGATCATCCGAACACAGTCCATATCTTAATGGAGTCTCGGACAGGACGAAAACTCAACGCTGTTGCTCAATCTGTGGGTGGAGGCATGGTTGTTTTTAAACACATCGATGATTTTACCGTCGATCTGAGAGGGAAGGCTTATGAATACATCGTTGTGGTGGATGAGAAGGAGGCTCAGCGGGTCATCGATGGATTGACTCGGGATCAAAACGCCATAGGTTCTCCCATTTGTCATACTTACGAGAGTAAAAGACTCTGTCAGTTCAAACGTTTAACTCCATTAGATCCGGATAAATGGGCGCAGGTTCATGATCTCACTGGAGTTATCTGTTACTGGAGCGTTGATCCCGTGTTTTATGTACAAAAAGGAGAACCGTTGTTTTCCAGTGCCCGGGAGATGTTGGCTATCGCTGAAGAGAGAAAGTGTTCTTTAGGTCATGTGGCACTACTCTATGAAGCAGAAGTCCTGGGACTACGCGAAGAGGATATTTGGAATGAGATGGAGAAACGACTGGATGTCATGGATGCCTCCATCCATCAGGGAGCGAAAGGACAAAGCATACAGATGCAGCTGCTTTATCCCTCAGCCCCGGATGTCCTCAGATCCGTTTCCGAAGGCAATGTGGCCGTGGGGGGCATCCATGCAAAAGCTGCGGGTCGGGCAATGGCCGTCTGTCATGTGAGCAACAGTATGGGTATTGTGTGTGCATCCCCCACTGGGGGATCATCGGGTGTAATCCCGGCTGTCATCACCTCGATGGCCGAAGAGTTCGGCCTTAAAAAGGAACAGTCCGTGATGGGGCTTTTGGCCGCCTCGGGCATTGGGTTGATTATCGCAAAAAGGGCCACTTTTGCCGCAGAAATAGCGGGCTGTCAGGTCGAGATAGGAGCGGCAGGAGCGATGGCCGCGGCCGCTGTTGTGGAAATGGCT
>JASFEP010000139.1:0-10117 GCA_050124775.1 Candidatus Aminicenantota bacterium | reverse complement strand
GAAGAATAAACCCAAGAAAGCCTATGCTCTCACAACAATTCCCAGAACTACTTACGAAGCACACAGCGCCGGCGATTCCATCGTGATAGATCTAAGCGGGCAAAGACCGGATTTTGTCTGTTCCGTTATCGTTTTGGACGTTGAAGGTAAAATTCCCGAGAAGGAATAAGTCCTTCGTTTTTGAATAACCTGTTTTATTGTTTTTTCATAGACTTTTTGGATTTGAGCCGAAATTTTTTTTATTCGTGACTCATTTTCATTTTATCGAGGGAGATCCAGCATGAGAGTAAGAAAAATTTTAAGCATTCTCAGAATATTCAACAATATGCTGCTTTTGACTTTGTTATTTATGACCAATTTGAGTGCACAGGAGATTCCAGAGAAAGTTCTCAGCAAGATCCATTACCGGGAAATAGGACCGACCAGGCAGGGAGGAAGAGTTGTCGCGTTCGCTGTCTCCCGCCAGGATCCTTATGTCTATTTTGTGGGTGCGGGTCCGGGTGGATTGTGGAAGACCGAGAATAATGGAACGACGTTCGAATCTGTGTTCGATAACGCGAACACATCGACCATTGGCGATGTCGCTGTCTCGCCACTAGACCATAATATCGTGTGGGTGGGAACGGGAGAGGCGAACCTAAGAAACAGCACTTATTATGGAGATGGCGTCTATAAATCGATAGACGGGGGAAAGACGTGGCAGCATATGGGTCTCGAAGAGTCCCATCACATCGGCAAAGTCATCGTCCATCCGACCAATCCGGATATCGTTTACGTAGCCGCTCAAGGCCGTTACTATACACATAATCCCGAGAGGGGCGTGTATAAAACCATAGATGGCGGCAAGACCTGGACCAAATCCCTTGAAGTGATTGTAGATGGCACATATGTCGGCGCCACAGATATGGTGATGGACTCCAGGAATCCGGATGTTCTTTACGCCTCCTCCTATCAGAGGATCCGGAAACCATGGGGTTTTTCTGGGTCGGGCCCTGGAAGCGGGATCTTTAAGACGACAGATGGGGGACAAACTTGGCGCAAGCTGACAAACGGACTTCCGCGGGGATTGCTCGGCAAGATTGGGATCACCATCTATCCGAAAAATCCGGATATTCTCTACACGATCATCGAGGATGAGAATTCTCCGGAAATGTCTTACGAAGAACGTTGGAAAGAAGTTCAGAACGGAAAGCTGCCGAGCAAACCGATCTTCGGGAATATCGTTTATCGGACGGACGATGGGGGAGAGTCATGGAAACAGGTCAGCGAGGGAAACGTGGGTGAGCGAATGAATTATTACGCCCGGATCTTTGTCGATTCCAACGATGATAATGTGGTCTATGTGATGGGCGCACAGGTCGATAAGTCGAACGATGGAGGGAAAACCTGGTCCCGGGCTTTCGAATATGGAGGGGATAATCATGTCCTTTGGATCGATCCAGAAGACAGCGAACACATGCTCCTCGGATATGACTATGGGTTTGCCGTCAGCTATGATTCGGGAAGAAACTGGCTTCACTTCGACAATGTCTCCATGGCCCAATTGTATGCCATAGGTGTGGATATGGATTATCCGTACAATGTCTATGGGGGGATGCAGGATTTCGGGTCCTGGAAAGGTCCTAGCACCAAAAAAGGGCGTTTTCCCATCCGGTTCGAAGACTGGGAGCATGTTCTGGGTGGAGACGGATTCTACAACTTGGTGGATCCCACAAACAGCCGATGGTTGTACACCGAATCGCAGTTTGGGAGTCTATCACGGAACGACCAAAAAACCGGACAAAGAAAAAGAATCCGCTACAGGGGGAATCGTAATCTCCGCTTCAACTGGAATGCTCCGGTGATGATTTCGCCACACAATCCGAATGTCATTTATCATGGGGCGAACAAGCTGCTCAAGTCACCTTTCCGTGGAGAAAAGTGGGAAGAAGTAAGCCCTGACCTCACAAAAAACGACACCTCTAAGTTTGATGGGAGGGAGGTTCGATTTTATGGGACGATAACGACTATCGATGAGTCTCCCCTCGAGCAAGGAGTGATATGGGTCGGTACGGATGATGGGAATGTCCAGCTCACTCGAGATGGAGGCAAAACGTGGACGCTGCTCAACGACAACATCCCCGACAATCCCGAATACTGGGTAACACGGATCATCGCCTCCCATCATGGTCCGGGAACAGCCTATCTGACCTTCACAGGTCGTCATAGAACGGATTTTACCCCCTTTGTATACCAGACTAAAGACTACGGGAAGACTTGGATTTCTATTGCGAATAATCTGCCAAAAGAGGGAATAAATGTAATAAGAGAGGATCGAAATAATCCCAATCTCCTTTTTATCGGAACGGATAGGACCGTTTATGTCTCCATAGACAGAGGCAAAACTTGGAACGAGATGAAAAACAATCTGCCGACAATTCCTGTCAACGACCTGGTCATTCATCCCCGCGAGAACGATCTGGTCGTCGGGACCTTCGGTAGAGGTTTTTATATCGCCGATATATCTGTCCTTCAGGAATTATCGCAAGATGTTTTGGACAAAAGGATTCATCTCTTCAAGATCGAGCCCAAAGTCCAGTGGATTATGCCCAGTCAAAAAACCGTAAGCGCGCAAAATTTCGAAGGAGAAAACGAGCCCTTTGGTGTTGTCATCAATTATTTCCTCAAAGAAGGGCAGCCGGAGGGAGTGAAGATAGCGGTTTATGACGGCTCGATACTGATCGATGAATTGATAGGCACGGAAAAGCCTGGGTTGAACTCTGTGGAGTGGGGGATGACAAAGAGGGGAAGACAGCGGACCCCTGAGGAAGTCGCTGAGTGGGATGAAGAAGTCGCCAAAGGAGAGAAAGAACCTTTTTATGATTACTATGACACGAATGAATATTACGGCGAAGCGGACGAGGAAGTCGCCCGATCGGGGCTATCGTTAAGGACGCGTGTGGCATGGGAGCCTGGCATCCGCGGAAGGGAGTATGTCTATAAGCGCGTCCAGCCGGGGAAATATAGGATCGAACTCACCGTCGGAGATAAAGTTTTGACGGGCGAATCGATCATCTCTCAGGATTATTGGTACGACAGACGATATATTCCTTAGCCATTTGACAGGAATGATCCCCATCTCGCATATCCGTTGGGAGGTGACCGGGCTTATAGACGAGATGGAGTGGCTGTTACACTAATTCCCTATTTTCGGGGCAAAGAATCTATACAGAGTCGGAAACCCATATGGTCATCGCTGCTGTTCTGCTCGTCTCCTGTGCGTGCGGCAGAGCGGAGGTTGTGGCCGCCTTCGGGTGTGATATGCCCGGACCTGTCTGTCCAGCTGCCTCCACCGCGATTGACTCGTTCCTGATCCGGCTGTCCCGTGTCCGGAGGCCCAAAGGGATTCTTGGAGGGCGAGAGGGAATAGTAATTTTCATCATAGACATCATAACACCATTCCCAGACATTTCCTGCCATGTCCAGCAATCCGTAGGGGGATGCACCTGCGGGGAAACTGCCGACCGGAGATGTCTCCGTAAAGCCGTCATCGACGGTTTTATCCGCTTTTCGAGAGTCGCCGTACTTCTTCCAAAAATTGATATCCGCATAATTCGCTCTGGTCCCATCCGGAATTTCATTTCCCCAGGGATAGACCCGTTGATCCGTTCCTCTTGCGCCTTTTTCCCACTGGGCGGCAGTGGGGAGCTTGAATGTGACTCCTGTTCTCTCTGATAGCCATTTACAGAAAGCGGCCGCATCATTCCAACTGATACTCACGACAGGATGATCCTCTCCCTGTTCGAAGTAGGGATTTTTCCAGTTCCCGTTCATTCGAACCACCCAGCGGCCCTCCCAAAATTGCCAGGACCCCTGGCCTTTCTCGGCATCAGTGACATATCCTATTTGGTCCGTGAACTCTCTGAACTGCCCGACTGTGACCGGGTGCTTTCCCAGCCAGTATCCATCCAAATAAACTTTGTGCAAGGGTTTTTCATTGGGAAGCCCGTCATCCGAACCCATAGTGAATTCACCATCCGGTATATAGACCATGATGTGCCCATCATCGAACTCTGCTTCCCAATAGCCCTTGTCGTTTTTTAAGACCCTTTTCGCCTTGCTATGCATACGTTCGACGGCCTTCGGTATGGCTTCCTTGCTATGCGTTTTCCGAGTTTCATTCCGCTCTCCCACCGTACAAGCCACACAATAAAACATCCATCCGACCCATAAAAACTTCAATATATTCTTGAACATCCAAAGATCTCCAGATATTTTTACATAAATGTATATCAAACCTTGATAAAAAGCACGGAATAAAGTTAATATGTTCCCGAGAAATTTGGATTTGAATTTTTAAAAACTGAGGTTGCTCAAAAGGCGAGGCAGTGGCTCATGAAGATGTAGTGGGCGACTGCGCGCTGATCCAACCTAATCAGAGCTACAACAAAGGCTTTGGTGTGAGATCGGCGGATTAGGTTAGGTCGCTGCCTGTAAGGGAAAAGATGCTGCCAATAAAAATTATAGAGTTGTTTGGGAAATGAATTTGGCCACAGGTTTTATGAATAATTCAGTAAGAGGGAAAAATGACAGATCTTGATTTTACAAACCGGGACATTATTTCTATCACAGATTTTACCAGGGAGGAAATTCTCTATTTGTGCCAGAAGGCAAAAATGATGTACGACCTTGAAAAGAGCGGGCAGAGATACAAGCTTGCCGATGAGCTCAAGAACAGATCGATGGCCTACCTCTTTTATGAGCCATCCACACGGACAAAAACAAGCCACGTCACAGCCATGAGAGAGTTGGGAGGATTGAGTGATGGGTTCTCAGGGACAGAGGGGACGGCTGTTACTAAAAAGGAAACAATTCGAGATACGATCATGATGGTGTGTGCCAACAGGTTCGATGTGATCGTCATGCGTCACCCCCTCGACGGTTCTGTCCAATGGGCCGCGGATGTCGCCTCCATTCCCGTGATAAACGGAGGAGATGGAAAGAACGAACATCCCACTCAGGCCTTGCTCGATGTCTTCTCGATCTATCTCCTTAACAATGATTCATTGGATGGCCTCAACGTAGGCCTTGGGGGAGATCTGTCCCATGGCCGAACCATACGGTCCCTGAGCCTGGCTTTATCCCATTTCGAAAATATTACGATCAGATGGGCCGCCGAGGATTTTTTGGGCATGCCCGATGACCTCACGCCGCTTCTGGAATCGAGAGGAGTCACTGTCATCCGGGAAAAGAGCGTAGAGGATGTCATGGCCAAAGTGCAGTTTTATTACATGACAAGGCCTCAATTGGAACGGATGAAGGGGATCACTCAGGAAGACATTATAAAGATGATGCAGAAATACAGGATCGACCTCGATAAAGTTAAAGAGTTTGACGTTAAACTCATGCATCCTCTTCCTGTAAACAGCGAGGTGGCAGAGATCGATTACAGGGTTTATTTCGATAAAAGCCAGGCGTTTTTTCAGCAGGCTGAAAACGGCATTATTTTGAGAAAAGCGCTTCTGTATGAGATGCTCAAACATGATGGATATATACAGTTCGATGGGAAGCTCAATCCTATTCTTGAGTCGGGGAACAATTGCCTTAAAAGAGAGTCCAAAGGGGATGATAAAGAGGGGAAGAGGTTTATCGATAATATTGCCAACGGTGTCGTAGTGGACCACTTGAAGCCGGGTTCGGAGCAGAAGATCGTTGCGGACCTGAATTTGATAAACAGGGGGACCGGTATCATTCCAGCGAACCTTCCCAATGCAGGGAAATCTCTTTTAAAAACAGACCTGACAGAGTTCAATGAAAGAGAGCTCAAGACGATCGCGGAAATATCGCCTGAACCGACGATCAATTATATCCGGGAGGGAAAGGTGATCGAAAAGTTCGTTTATCTTTTATGCAGGAATGCTAACTGTGTGACGCGTATACTCAATGAAGATGTGCCACCGCAGTTTTACAGGGACGATAAGGACGGTGTGCGGTGTCGTTATTGCCGAAAACCTTATACCATCATCACAAAAAAAGCCACAGAGGATGAAAAAACCGGCTTTTTGGAAACACTCCCGGTCGGGATCGATCCCATCTGATTGGAATTCAACATACAAAGGTGCCTAAATGGAAGGATTCAATCAGGAAGAGTTCAATAGGTTTATCGAAAAAAACAACGTTTATGGATTCTTTAAAGACGCGATAACTCTGAAATCAGGCCGAAAATCCCATTTCTATGCCAACTGGAGAAATGTGGTGGAAGATGTGTGGCTGACGGAAAAAGTGGCAGAATTTGTCATTTCGTATGTTGAGTCAATCAACCTCGCCGTCGATACTTTTTATGGGGTCCCTGAAGGGGCTACGAAATTGGGGTTGATCACTCAGTTTGAGTGGGCGCGACGGTTCGCAAACTATGGTAACGGAAGTCACGCTCTTGCTATGGGGAGGGCGAAGCCTAAAGATCACGGAGCCCCAAAAGACAGGTACTTTGTTGGTATGCCCCGGGGAAATTGTGTGGTTATCGAAGATGTCACTACGACCGGGGGTTCCTTGCTCCAAACCCTCGAAGGATTGACTGAGGCCAGTGTACATGTCTCTGGCGTAATAAGCCTTACAAACAGGATGGAGAAGAGGGATGATGGGCTCAGCGTGGAGGAAGCCGTTAAGAATAAGGGCTTTCCCTTCTACTCCATGAGTTCAGCCCTTGATCTTCTTCCGGTTATGTATAAAAAATTGAATCCTGATGACTCCATTGCCAAGGCGATCGAAGAGGAGTTCAGGACATACGGTGTCCGGGAATTAAAACTGCGGTCATAATTCGATATCAGGTGTTGTAGTCGGCCCATCTTCTGTGGGAGAATCAGCAACCTAAAGTTGCCACCATTACCGCTTTTATGGTGTGAATCCGATTCTCTGCCTCATCGAAGACGATTGAGGCCTCAGATTCAAAGACATCGTCTGTAACTTCCATGGCCTCCAGATCAAATTTTTGGTAGATGTCTTCGCCTATAGTCGTTTCACGGTTGTGGAATGAGGGCAGGCAGTGCATGAATTTGGCATGGGGATTGCCAGTTTTCTTCATGGTCTCTTGATTGACCTGATAGGGTTTGAGCAACTCGATGCGCTCTTTCCATACGGATTCCGCTTCTCCCATCGAGACCCAGACGTCCGTACAGAGAAAATCGCAGCCTTTGACGCCATCTGTTATATCGTCGCTCAATCGAATGTTTGCGCCGGTTTTCTCTGCAATTTTTTTCGCCTGTTCGATGAGGCTTTTTTCCGGCTGTAAGCTGTCAGGTGCGACGGACCTGTAATCCATACCCATTTTTGCAGCCCCGATCAGAAGGGAATTGCCCATGTTGTTTCTAGCATCTCCCAGATATGCGAATGACACATCGGTCAGAGGTTTAGTCGAATGCTCCATCATCGTCAATAAGTCGGCAAGGATCTGGGTGGGGTGAAATTCTGTCGTCAGACCGTTCCAGACGGGCACATTGGCGTATTGAGCGAGCTCTTCCACTCTCTCCTGTCCGAAACCGCGGTACTCGATGCCGTCATACATGCGCCCTAAGACTCTCGCTGTGTCTTTCATGGATT
Organism: Candidatus Aminicenantota bacterium; assembly: GCA_050124775.1. Lineage (GTDB taxonomy): Bacteria > Acidobacteriota > Aminicenantia > Aminicenantales > Aminicenantaceae > WTAW01. The sequence goes on along the minus strand of JASFEP010000139.1, from coordinate 2,542 downwards.
CTTTGGCGCCGATCTGAGATCCCGTCGGACCTAGATAAGTCACATTCGCGCCTTGATCGAAAGCGGCCGTTTCGAAGGCACACCGAGTGCGTGTCGATGCTTTTTCAAAAATGAGGACGATGTTTTTTCCCGCCATTCTGGGCTGCTCTGTGCCCGAGTATTTGGCCTTTTTCAAGTCCAGAGACAGGTCTAGCAAAAAACGAATTTCTCCGGGAGTAAAATCCAAAAGCTTTAAAAAATGCCGGTTTCTCAGGTTGTATGCCATCTAATCCTCATATTTTGCTCAAAACTTCCACGAGTGTTGGTTCGCCGATCTCTTTAAGGTCGTACATGACACGGGTGGATGGTTTTTTTATATCGCACACACGCCTCAGGTCGATAGGAGTACCGATGATAACCGAATCACATGGAGTCGCATTGATCGTGGCCTCGAGATCTTTGACCTGCTGCTCGCCGTAACCCATTGCCGGAAGAAGGATGCCGATGTCCGGATATTTTTCGAAGGTTTCGGCAATGGTTCCGACAACGTACGGCCTGGGATCCACAAATTCTGCAGCACCGTTCCTTTGGCCAGCAACGACACCAGCTCCATATTTCATCTCTCCATGTGTAAGGGTTGGGCCGTCTTCCACGACCAACACACGTTTATCCTTTATCAGCGACGGGTCCTCCACGGTCAGAGGCGATTCGGCCTTTATGATTGTAGCTCCCGGGTTTATGCGTTCGGCAGTAGCAATAACTTTTTCGACGTTGGAAGGGTCGGCTGAGTCCACTTTGTTGACAATCAAAACATCTGCGGCTCTCAGATTGACCTCGCCCGGATAATAGCTCGTTTCGTGTCCGGCGCGGTGGGGATCGAGCACTGTGATATAGATATCAGGCTTGTAGAAGGAGAAATCGTTGTTTCCGCCATCCCAGAGAATGACATCGGCTTCTTTTTCCGCTTCACGTAGAATCGCCTCGTAATCGACGCCGGCAAAAACGACAACGCCACGCATAATATGCGGTTCGTATTCCTCTCTCTCCTCGATAGTGCATTCATGGAGATCCAGGTCTTCCAGGGTGGCAAACCTTTGCACTCGCTGTTTGACAAGATCGCCATATGGCATAGGATGCCGAATTGCAACAACTTTTTTTCCGCGGTCTATGAGGATTTCCGCCACACGCCGTGTTGTCTGGCTTTTTCCGCAACCAGTCCGGATAGCACAGATCGCAACAACGGGTTTTGTGGATTCGATCCATGTTTCCGCCAGCCCCATGAGCCGGAAGGATGCGCCCGCATTGTTGACTATTGAGGAGCGGTTCATGACATAATTGTAGGGGACATCGCTGTATGAGAACACGACCTCGTCTACTCCATATTTAGTAATCAACTCTTCCAGCGCCGTTTCGTCCTCGATGGGGATGCCGTTTGTGTACAGGCTTCCTGCGAGCTCAGAGGGATAGATCCGGCCCTCGATGTTGGGGATCTGCGTTGCCGTAAAGGCCACCACCTCATAATCGGAATTGTCGCGGAAATTCGTGTTGAAATTGTGAAAATCACGCCCTGCGGCGCCCATTATAATGACTTTTTTTACCATTTTCGCACTCCTTATTAAATAAAAAAGTCTGAAAACAGGTCCCTTCCCTTTGTTCATCGAGAGCTCATCTCCCACACAAGCTCTAATGGATCACTCAGAGAAGAGACCCATTCTACAGACTCGATTTATCCTTGTCAAAACAAATAGAAAGTGTATCCCCGATGAAGTTCGTATTAATATCCTTCGATCTGTTTCGGGAAATAATCTTCGCAGGTGCCCTCTCGATAGATATCCAACGTTGTGCAGTGGAGAGCGCCTCCGAAGGGGATAACGGCTTCATAGGGAATGGGGACGACTTCAAAACCGAGCTTGTCCAACTGTTCGCAGTATGCGGTCTCGTGGGATTCGACACAGACAGTGTTGGGACCGAGGGAGAAGGTATTCATCGAGATCCATGATCGACTCTCGTACAATCCCGTAAGATAGCACAGGTTTTTGTGGACATAAGTAGGTTCTGCTGCCGGGATCAATTCCCAGTCGTTCAACGCCATCAGTTTTTTGAACTCTTCTGTGATCGGATACCATTCCGGATTGTAAATGGCCAGTCCCGGGCGCAGGGGAAGCATGTTCACATCTATGTGCCACGGGTGGAAATTGTTATCGAATAGCACTGTATGGATGCGAATGCCCTTGGATCCGAAGTAGCGCCTTAACCAGTCCATCCCCTTTTTGTTCGTCACACAGGAGCCCTGCCAAAAAATATCCTTGCCGCAGCGGGCCGCATCCGCAGCATCCCAAAGGGGTTCCTTCTCGGTCAGCTGATACTCCCAGTTGCGGACTCTCTGGAGCTTTTCTTCATCTGTCCAGACATTGAAGAGGTAGTAATAAAAGTTTTTGACATAAGACTCGTCCGTCAAGCGCGGTTTGGGAGCAGCCGTGTGCAAAAACTCCGGGTCCTCTTCGAAATATCGTTCGAAAATCGGACGCAGATTCAGGTATTCGTACCACCTGGATCTACGGCA
>JASFEP010000138.1:0-10170 GCA_050124775.1 Candidatus Aminicenantota bacterium | reverse complement strand
GAAAAATGAACGCTTAAAACCAAAATTAATCCTGTTAGTTATTTCTCAATACATCCAATTCTTTTCTAGCCTCACCTATCTCTGGAATGTCAGGATCAGCGTTTTGCCAGCGAGAAAGGAATTTTTGATAGTTTTCTATAGATCTGTTTGTCAATCCCTGTGATTGAAAGACTTTTCCCAGCCAATAGAAGCTTTTGGCATAGATGTCTCCCCACTGGAGACGACCTGTCGTGAGGGAAACAGTCCTTTCCAAATACTCCCGAGCTTTATCCATCTCACCTATTTGAAAATAAAATACAGCTAAAGAATGAAAATAAAATGCATGATCGTCGTACTGAGAGAACTGATGGGGTAGCATCGAAACGGCCTCTTCAAAATGCTCTGCGGCGTTCGAGGTCATATGATCGTTAAAGGAGATGACTCCTTTCAAATGATGATAATACCTCATTTGTTTGGGAATGCCCTGTTTTTCGATGAGCTTCCTGAGTTCCTCGGCGTTGCTTTTCGCTCCATCTGTAAAATTCGCACGCAGCAAAGCGATTCCTCTAAAATGTTTAACTTTTATTTCTTTCTGTAATAGCGCCATTCCTGAAGCCAGGTCTTCGGCATGGTTGAGGTGTTCCAGAGTTTCATTCATTTGATTCTTTATTAAGCATATATTGGCCAAGAAAATACTGAATTCATACTCTTCAAGTTTTCGATTGAATTTTTGAGAGTCTTTTAATCCTTGCATGAGCTCTTTTTTGCATTGGCCATACTTTCCTTGGCTTAAATTCAAATAAGCAAGCCACAGCCGGCCCAATAGGTTGCAGTTTGGATCGTCCATTGAAATAAGTCGCTGATAGGCTATCTCGGAAGCAGGGAAATCACCTTTGAGATGATATGTGTGGCCCATCAATTCGATATTGTCATAATAGTCAGGATCGATGGACAACCCATTTTTTGATTCGCTAAGAGCGAGGTCGTATTTGCCCTGACACAGATTGAGTAGGGCCATATTCATGTGATAAAAAGCCTGGTTAACGTAAATCTCTTTATTCTTTCCTAAGATTTCTTTCGCTTTATCATAAAGACCTTTGGCTGTATAAAGAAAAACTATGTTCGCATATGCAATTTGTGGATTGGCCTGTTTGATTTTTTCATACCTCTCGAGAGCTAAATCCCATTCCTCCATGTTTCGATAAATACTCCCAAGATATATATTGCCAACTTCATCGTCCGGATAATATTGCAGCAATTTTTCATAGCTTTCCAAGGCGTCATCATAGGAGTCACCAAGGATAGTGAATGCCCAAGCCTGGATCAGGTAGCGGTTGCGCACAGAGATTCGGTCTTCTTCGAGCAGCAAAAGTGCTTTTTGAGCATATTCTTTCGCTAATTCGATCTCCCCTAGATAGTGATAGCTTTCCGAAAGGCTTCTGTAAGCGAACACAAACCCGGGATCGGCTGCGATGGCTTTTTCGAAGGCGTCTTTGCTTTCTTCGTATTTCATCTCCTGGTAATATTGTTTACCGAGCGTATAATAATTCATGGCTTCTGGCGAACTTGTAAGGATTTGTCCGATATCTCTGTCCAGATCGGCAGCTATTTCTAACTCAGAGAGATTCAGCTTAGATTTGATCCACGGTGTGAGCTCATCCACTTTGGTTAAAAATATGGATTCTCCTTCCCCTTGCAGTTTCTTCGATCCTATTATCTCTCCTGAACCAACATTCTTCAGGTTGACATCGATCTGATAGGTGTTTTCCGCCTTAGAATAATATCCATACAGAATATTATCGACTTTGCCCCTTTCAGCAATTCTTTTGAGATCTTCCGAAGAGTAGCTTTTTGCTTCGTGCAGATTTAATTCTCTGAGAATGCTAAAAAGTTTATCTCCTGGTATAACATGGAGGTACTTCGATTGCAAAAGATCTTGAATTATCGTAATCGAAAGACCTTTTCTCCAGTTATTCAATTCCTCTTTGCCAGTGTGGTTTTCAAAATAAAGAACAGCTACCGATATCTTCGTGCTTATGCTGGGGGAAAGGACTTCTGTTCTGCGCCTGGTATTCCATAAAAGAATGGAGACTCCGGCAAGGATAACAATGACTATAGCCAATAAAGGGACAATCCAACTTTTTTTCTTGAAAGAGATCAAAGTCGGTTCTAATACCTTCTTATATTTCTCAAGATCGATAAGCAATTCATCAACGCTTTGAAAACGCTTCTTTCGGTCCTTTTCAAGACATTTAAGAATGCTCTTTTCCAGCAGTTGGGGTATTCGAGGATTTATTTTTGAGGGTTCTTGGGGATTTTCGTAAAGGTGTTTTGTGAAGTATCCCTGAGTAGTCTTTGCTTGGAAAACAGGCTTTCCGGTTAACATCTCATATATGATCGTCCCTAGTGCGTAGATATCTGAACTCTTGTCAGCTTTTTCGCCTCTGGCCTGTTCCGGAGACATGTACTGTGGTGTCCCAACGATTGCTCTCTGTGTCGCAACTTCTTGGACCTGCAAAGCTTTGGCAAGCCCGAAATCCATGACATAGGCATTCCCGTTTTTATCGATCATGATATTCTGAGGTTTGAGATCCCTGTGGATTATTCCTTTTTTATGGGCTGCCTTGAGCGCCTCACAGATATCGAAAGTGATATTGAAAGCGGTCTCTACGGTTAATTTCCCTGAAGACTGTATCAGATCTCTCAGGTTTTGGCCTTTAATGTAATCCATAGAGATATATTTGGTGCCTTCGACTTCGCCGATATCATGAATGCGGATGACATTTTCGTGGGATATGGATCGGGCTAAGAGGGTTTCTTTTTTGAAGCGTTCGATAAAATGCTTATTCCTGGAATATTTGGGTTTGATGACCTTCAGAGCAACAGTGGTACCTAATTCTTTATCTTCGGCTTTGTAGACTTTGCCCATTCCTCCACGACCGATTTCTTCGATGATGATGTAACGTTTTCCGAAATTTTGGCCAGGTGAGTAGTGAATACGTTCTTTGGTCGTTTGCTCTTGATCAGGTGCATAGGAAATCGTTTCTTCCTTTTCCTCAAGAGAAGATCCGCATTTGCTGCAATATTGACTATCTTCGGGATTGAGAGATAAACAATTCGGACACTGGAGGTTCTCCATATCGTTCCCCACTGCCCATAATGATAAAAATTTATGGAGAGTAAGTCAATTGAGTAAGGTGCCGCAATCTAATGGGATTTTATTTATCCCAAAGAATATTTGACTCTTCTTGTGTAAAATAATATTTTATACACATATTAAGCCAGTAAGGGGATACGTACATTATGAAGTGCCCCAAGTGTGATTTCGAAAACCCGGATAACACGAGGTTTTGCGGGAACTGTGCAACACCTCTACCGGTTTCAGAGGAAACATTAGATGCCCGAACGGAGACCATAGCCGTTCCAATCGTGGATTTGACGACAGGAAGCATCTTGGCGAGCCGGTATGAAATCATCGAGGAATTGGGCAAAGGGGGGATGGGAAAGGTTTATAAAGCCCTCGATAGAGAAATAGATGAGAAGATAGCGGTTAAGATTATCAGGCCTGAAATCGCTACCAATAAAAAAATAATACAGCGTTTCCAGAATGAGCTAAAAATGGCTCGAAAGATCACCCACAAAAATGTCTGCCGGATGCACGACTTAGGAAAAGATGGAGATACCCGGTTCATCACGATGGAATATGTTTCTGGAGAGGATTTAAAAAAGTCAATTAGACGGATGGGCTCGCTGACCATAAGAAAAACGATTTCTCTGGGAAAACAGATCTGCCATGGCCTTTCAGAGGCACACGGGTTGGGCGTTTACCACAGAGATCTCAAACCCCACAATATCATGATCGATCGAGAAGGAAACGTTAAGATCATGGATTTTGGGATTGCCCTTTCACAAGAGGCAGATGGGATTACAGATTCGAACATTATCGTTGGGACACCCCAATACCTATCGCCCGAACAAGTGGAAGGAAAAAAGGTCGACCAGCGCTCCGATATTTATTCCTTGGGAGTGATTCTGTTCGAAACGGTGACAGGACAAGTTCCATTTGACGGAGACACAACCCTGAGCATTGCTGTCAAACATAAAACAGAAATACCTCGAGATCCCAAAGAGTTCAATGCCCAGGTCCCTGAAGAGCTCAGCCGGTTGATATTGAAATGTATGGAAAAAGATCCAGAAAAGAGATACCAAACGGCCGATGAGCTCTGTTCTGAATTGACGCAAATTGAGAATGAGTTTCCAACGAGTGAGACAACAATCACTCAAAAGAAGCTCGGATCAAAATCAACGAGGATGAAATGGAAGCAACCACGCATTTTTATTGTTGCAGCGGCTTTGATGGTGATATTGGCAGGTGCCGTTTTTGTATACGATAAATTTATTAAAACGAGTCCCAAGGACACCTTCTCGGCCGAAGTGACAGAATGGAAGAATTCCATAGCCATTCTTCCCTTCCAGGTGTTAAGTCCCATCAAGGAGCATCAATATCTTTGTGAAGGGATCCTTGATGATTTAATCGTAAAGCTACGCATGATCAGTCCTGAATTGAGGGTTAGTTCAAAAAGAGCGGTCATGAAATACCTCAACATGGACATCGATATAGATAAAATTGGACAGGAGTTGGGTGTTGCCACTATTCTTGAGGCGAGCTTTCAGATTGAAGGAGACATCATTCGGGTACGCGCTTTGTTAACCAAAGTTGAGGGTAAGTTTGTTCTGGATACATTCGAATATGAAGAGAAGATGGCGAGTATTTTTAGGATTCAGGATCTGATCACACAGGCTTTGACCGAAAAACTTCGAGTTCATTTTGAAGCCAGACAAGCTGTTTTTGCAAAAAAAAGAGAAACGCAGAATATGGAAGCTTACGATTTCTATACAAGAGGAAAATACTTCGAGAGGGTGTACATGGAATCACAAAAAGAAGAGGATTTTCAATCTGCCGCGATATGGTTCAATAAGGCTGTTGAAATTGATCCCGATTATGCACTGGCCTATGTTGGATTGGGAAATATTCATGAGTGCCGTTTCGTGAACAAAAATGATGATAAAGATTTAGATAAACTAAGAGTATTTTATAAGACGGCGTACGAAAAGAATCCGGATATTGCGGATACGAACATCGGATTGGGATGGTATTATTACTACATCAAGGATTTTGACAAAGCCTTTGAGTACAACAAGAAGGCGTTTTGGATCGATCCCAACAATCCAAAAACAAATCAAGAAATTGGTCATCTTTTCAGAAGCATAGAATTGTATCAAAAGGCCGTCTATTACTATAAACGGGCGGTGGAATTGGATCCCTCGTTTTTGGATCCAGAGTCGGATCCTAGATATATTGACAACTATATGTTTTTGGCACGGTGTTATCGTTTGATAGGCGAGCTCGACAAAGCCGATGCCAGTATGAAAGAGTTGATCAGCAGAGCTCCAGAAGATTTGGGCGTAAAACTGCGCTATGCAAGGCTTTTGATCTGGAAGGGGGAGTATATCGAAGCTGAAGAGATCATCGCTCGCGTGGAAGAAGCTGATCCGACCTTTCCTGCAATAAAATATCCCCGTGCTCTCGCGTTCGCTGTAAGGGGCAAAAAAAATGAAGCCCTTGCGTTTATTGAAGACATCGAATCTTATGCTCTTTTTCCTTTGATAACAAATGTCTATGCCGCATTGGGCATGAAAGAGGATACCTATAGGATGATCGAAGATGGTATCAAGAATGGTTACGAGAAATTACAACAAGATTTATTCGGATATCACTACCTTATGAATAATCCATTTTTTGATATTTTAAGGAATGACTCCCGTTTTCAGGAGATACTTCTCAGCCAAAAGAGGAAGTTTGAAAGATTATTATTAAAATACAGAGATTTGTAAAGTATTTATATTATTAAAGATGTGTTATTAATAAGCTTGACATCATATTTTGGATTCAATAAAATTGTACAGACTCTAAATTAGAGGGGGAATTAAGATACCTTCTTCTGCACTCCAACAACTGTCTTTTTTTTTATTTTATCAGGAAAGGCAGATAAACATAGATGTAGGTATCCATGAAGGAGGAATAAATGAAATTTATGAAGATTTCTTTTTTGCTTATTTTTGTCGCAACTTTGTTTATTTTTGTTTATTGCGGTAGCGATGCTCAAAAACAGGAAGAAAGTATGAAACCTGAACAATTGCCCCCTTTGACACCAGTAGAAAAAGCAAGAGCTCGCCGTGATGTTCAAAAGAAGTTTGAAACTGGCTATGATACTATTATGCGTTTTTTTAACAACACGGATATTCCAGCTGAGACAAGGAGAATAAGAATTGAAGCGGAGTATGAACAATTTGTACAGACTGGGGGTACTGTGCAGCTTACTACTTCTGAGAATGAGATTATTGAGGGGCCAGAAGCTGTTACAAATTATTTGATGGGCAAATGGAATGAGAATAATGCTCTGAAATTGCATATTGTATTGGTAAGTTTGATTTATACCGATTTACCTAATTCTGATGAGCCTGCCGATCCTGATGAGAATGACATGTTAGTTGAAGTTGCAAATGACTATCATCTTATTGAATCCAACCATAATGAAACTGATCGTGAGGATACCGATCGGTACCATCGACGCCTTTGCGATTGGTGAGGGAGAACCTTAAAATCTAGAGTTAGAATAACCTTAATCTCATAAATTTGAACGAGTGAAGGGTTAGTCTGCTTCTTCGTATTTTGGGTATTACATATACGTTATACTCTACCTTCAGGATTAAAGAAGCATGAAATGTCCTAAGTGTCAATTCGATAATCCGGAGAATACGAGATTCTGCGGGAATTGCGCATCACCGCTTTCTATCCCGGATGAAACGCTCGAAGCGCAAACAGAAACTTTAGCCACTCCGATGCCGGATATCATTCGAGGGACTGTGCTCAACGAAAGGTATGAGATCGTCGAGGAAATCGGGAAAGGGGGGATGGGAAAAGTCTATAAAGCCTTTGATAGAGATATCGATGAGTATGTTGCACTGAAGATTATCAGACCGGAGATCGCATCGGATGAGAAGACCATATCACGGTTCAAGAACGAATTGAAACTGGCACGCAAAATTTCCCATCGGAATGTCTGCAGGATGTACGATTTGGGAAAGGACGGAGATACGAAGTACATTTCGATGGAATATATCTCTGGCGAAGATCTGAAGAAGAGCATCCGAAGGATGGGTTCTCTTACAATAAGAAAAACGGTCGCCATCGGCAAGCAAATCTGTCAGGGACTCGTGGAAGCGCACCGATTAGGTGTGTTCCATCGAGATCTCAAACCTCACAACATCATGATCGATCGAGAAGGCAATGCCCGCATCATGGATTTTGGCATTGCCCGATTTCCTGAAGCAAAAGGGATCACAGATGCAGGCATGATGATTGGAACCCCACACTATTTATCGCCCGAACAGGTCGAGGGGAAAGACACAGACCACCGCTCGGATCTCTATTCTTTAGGAATCATCCTCTTCGAGATGGTGACGGGCAGTGTTCCTTTTGATGGGGACACCACACTCAGCATAGCTGTTAAACACAAAACAGAGATGCCCCGTGATCCAAGAGAATTCAATAACCAAATCCCAGGAAGACTCAGCCAACTCATTCTTAGGTGTCTAGAAAAAGATCCAATACAAAGATATCAATCGGCAGAGGATCTCTGCATTGAACTCACTCAAGTTGAAGAAGATTTGCCGACCACTGAGACAGCGATTATAAAAGAAAAAACGCGATTCAGACCTATAACGTGGAGTCAGAAACCATCTCGTTTTTGGGCTACTCTTCTGCTTCCCATTCTTATCATAATTGCAGGGTATTTCTTTTATGATTTAATTCTCAAAAAAGAAAGCCCATCTGCGGGATTAACAGAAGAAACACGACAAATGAATTCTATCGTTGTCCTCCCATTTAAGGATTTGAGCCCTGAAAGCGATGAAGCACCGTTTTCCTTGATGATCACTGACATGCTTATCGTAAATTTGCATGCGCTCAAAGAATTCCGAGTCATGAGTTTGACTTCAGCGCTGGCTTATCAGGATTCTGGGAAAAGTGTGCAAACGATCGGTGACGAGTTAAATGTCAATAACATTCTCGAGGGCACAATTTTAAAATCAGAAGAGAATCTAAGGGTCACAACACAGTTGAGTCGCGCGGCCGATGGCTCAGTCATTTGGGCTCAAAGTTTTGAAGGAGCGCGCGATAATGCCTTAAAGATCCAAGAGGATATCACAAAGAGAGTCGCAAAAACACTGGGGATCAAGAACGTAGAGGAAAAGCTATTCGTAAAAACCGCAACAGCTCATACAGAGATGTTGACGAATGAGTCTTATCTGCGCGGGAGGCACTATGAGATAAGTTACTATAGCTCTAATGACCCGGCAGATTTTGACAAGTGTGTTCAAAATTACCTGAATGTTGTGTCTTCCAATCCTGAGGATGCTTTGACCTATTGGCGCTTGGGAAATGTTCATGAGGCGCGATTTATCGATGAAGCTATGGATGAGAGATATCTCGATCTGATGTTCGAATATTTTCAAAAAGCCTTCGAGATCGATCCGAATTTTGCAGAGGCCAATTGTGGAATGGGATGGTCTTTTTTTTACAAGAAGGATAATGCGAATGCGTATCGGTTCATGAAAAGAGCGTATGAGATCGATCCAAACAATGCTGAGGTCAACTTTCTTATCGGCTCATTTTTTAGAAGCATAGGCCTCTTGGAGCAGGCTCTCCGACACTATTCAAGGGGATTGGAAATCGATCCTATGCCTCTGGAATTCGTCCTCTGGCATAATCTGAGGGCAGACTGCGCCTGTGATCTCGGTAGGTTTGAAGAGTCTTTGGAGTATATGAGAGATGTGATGGAAATACAACCAGACAGGGAATTCCATATAATGTGCGCTTGGTCACTTATGATGATGGGGAATTATAAAGAAGCTGAAACTCAGATAATGGAGGCCGAAAAGTGGAATCCCGATTCATCCCGCATCAGGCTTTACCGTGCGATGATTCTGGCGGCAAAAGGAAAAAGACCAGAAGCCCTTGAACTTATCCATGATAATGATATCGCTTTTAGATACCCCATCACTTGCACATATTCCATTTTAGGGATGGATGATGACGTGATCGACAATATTTTATTAGGGATTGACAAAGGATTTGAAACGATCGGTATGTATTTATACACATATCCCTTTCTTGCGACCAATCCCTTTTACGACAATCTGCGGGGTGATCCCCGATTCCAGGAAATATTGGAAATCGAAAAAGAGAAATATGAAGAAATGCTGAGAAAATTCGGAAAATTTTAATCTCATTGTCATCCGATTTATTCAATTTGACGTCGACTCCCTAAAATATTATCTTATATTTGAATTAAACCTAATAGGGGATGGGTCTATGATGAAGTGTCCGAACTGCCAGTTCGAAAACCCTGAAAACACAAAATTTTGTGGAAACTGTGCTGCTCCGCTTTTATCACGTGACGAGACTTTGGAGGCACCCACAGAAACCTTGGTTACACCCGTTCCAGATATCACTCGTGGAAGCATACTTAGCGATAGATACGAGATCATCGAGGAGATCGGGAAGGGGGGGATGGGCAAAGTCTATAAAGCGTTCGATAAAGACATTCATGAAGATGTTGCTTTAAAAATCATCAGGCCCGAGATCGCTGCGAATACACAGATCATCGCGAGATTTCAGAACGAGCTTAAAATGGCGCGCAAGATCGCGCACAGGAATGTCTGTAAAATGTACGACCTGGGTAAAGATGGGGAAACGAAATACATTTCGATGGAGTACGTTCCCGGTGAGGACCTAAAGACAACTATAAAGCGAATGGGACCTTTGACTATAGGAAAAGCGATATATGTTGCTAGACAGGTGTGTGAGGGATTGGCCGAGGCCCATCGGTTGGGAGTCGTTCACAGGGACCTGAAACCTCGGAATATCATGGTCGACCGTGAGGGGAATGCAAGGATCATGGATTTTGGTATTGCCGCCTCCCATGAAGTGAAGGAGATCACGGATTCGCGCATCATGTTAGGCACACCGCATTACATGTCGCCGGAGCAGGTGTCCGGGAAACCGACGGACCACCGATCGGATATCTATTCTCTCGGGGTGATCATGTTCGAAATGGTGACCGGACA
>JASFEP010000137.1:0-10182 GCA_050124775.1 Candidatus Aminicenantota bacterium | reverse complement strand
CAATATCTGCATATTCCTTTGAATTTGCTTCCCTCCTCCAGCCCCGGCCTTCCGTGCTGGTAGTACAACAGCTTCCATTCTTTCCTTGTATCGACGGGATTCATGCCATCGGATTTCTTGATTTTTTGTTCTGAGTTATTCATTTTTTTCTCCTTTCTCAATTCTTCACAAATCCATATTGCAAATTCGGTGCCAGCTTCAAAATTTGACTAATCGAGGTGATGAAGGATCAAAAAATTGCACTTAAAATTCTGAATAAATCGTTGATATTAAAAGATTAACAGAGAATTGTGTAATGGATTAATTCCTCTCTGTGTATTTGAATAGCATCAAAATGATCCTAAAAAAAACGGGGTGTTTTGTACCGGTGGGGCGATTCTCTCCGCTGTGAGGAATCAAGACAAAGATGGTTTTTGAATTCTTTTCATTTTTTCGCGCAGTGTTTTTCGGTCTATGCCGAGAATTTCTGCTGCTTTCGTTTTATTGTGATTCACGCTTGCCAGAACACTGAGAATGTGCTCAGCTTCGACCTCAGCGAGTGACCGGTGAGAACTCACTCCTCGAAGGGCGGAATACCGCATCAGCGAGGGCAGATCCGGGGCATCAATGGTGTCTCCTTCTGACATGAGAACGAGCCTTTGTATAATATTTTCTAATTCTCTGACATTTCCAGGCCAATAATAACTCTGCAAAGCGTTCAAGGCATTCTCTGAAAATTTTGGGACAGATTTTCCGAATTCATTCGCAAATTTCACAGCAAAATTTTGGACCAACAACAAAATATCTCCCTCTCTATCCCGAAGAGGGGGGAGAGCTATCGCAATGACATTCAGGCGGTAATACAGGTCTTCCCGGAATTGGCCCTTATTTATGAGCTCGAGCAGATCTTTGTTCGTGGCAGCAATGATCCTCACGTCCACCTTGATAGGCTGCCTCGCCCCCACCATAAACACTTCCTTATCCTGGAGAACACGGAGAAGCTTGACCTGCATCGAGAGGCTCGTCTCGCTGATCTCATCCAAAAAGATCGTGCCGCCTTCGGCCGTCTGAAAGAACCCCGCGCGGGTGTCTACCGCTCCTGTAAAAGCTCCCTTCACATATCCAAAGAGCTCACTCTCAAGAAGCGACTCTGGAATTCCTCCGCAGTTTATGGGAACGAAAGGCGTTGAACTGCGCGCGCTTCTGTAATGAATGGCTCTGGCGATAAGCTCTTTTCCTGTACCGCTCTCTCCGACAATGAGTACCGTCGCAGAACTGGATGCCGCCTTTTCAACCGCACTAAAAACCTTCTTCATCGCATCTGATTCACCGATAATCCCGTGTCTTATGGGAGGGACCTTGGGGGATCGTGTCAGTGCGGCTTTGCGTGTCGCTGCTTTCTTTAGAACACTCTCAACCGCCCGTAATAACTCCTCGTCGGTGAAAGGTTTGGCCAGGTATTCTTCCGCCCCGGTTTTCACTGCCTCCACCGCTCCTTCGATCGAAGGATAACCAGTGATCATCATCACTTCGGTGTCTTTAAAATTTTCTTGGATGTGACGTATCAGGCTCAAACCATCGACTTCAGGCATTTTGAGATCTGTTATGACGAGATCGATCGGTGCGGATTCCAGAATTTTGATCGCCTCTACCGCGCCAGGCGAAGTGGAGACCCGATAATTCTGGGCTTCCAAATTTCTTTGGATCACCTCCAGCGTATCCGGTGAATCATCCACGATGAGAATATGCTCTTTTGATCTTTGATCGTTCAATTTATCCCTCCGACTTCTCCACAGTTTGCGGTTTTACGGGAAGCTGAATCTTGAATGTCGTCCCCTGCCCTTCTTTGCTCGTCACATGAATGGAACCCTCGTGCGCGCTGACAATGCCATGGACCACAGACAAACCCAAACCTGTCCCCCTGCCCACATCTTTGGTCGTATAGAAAGGCAGGAATATCTTTTTCAAGACATTTTCACTCATGCCCACACCCGTATCTATTACGATAAGCAGGACATAAGTATTCGAAGCTTTTGTCTGAATAGTCAATTCACCGCCCTCGGGCATGGCTTGGATGCTGTTGACAACGAGATTGACCAAAACCTGAGCGAGTTGTGCTGGATCTGCCGTGACATCTGGAAGGTTATCCGAAAGGTCGCGAATAACTTTGATCCCTTCCTTCGAACATCTCGACTCGAGGATATAGAGTCCTTCTTCGACGACCTCATTCAAATTCACCTGAATCTTTTTTGGGGGGGTTTGTCTGGCAAATAACATCAGCTTTTTAACCACTTCGCGCGCATGAAGGGAAGCCTTCATGATTTTTTCAGAATCTTTTTTTATTTGATTGGGCAGGTCCGGATGCTTATGGATGAGTTGAGAATAACCGAGGATACTACCGATGGGTTCGTTCAATTCGTGAGCGACTCCAGCCGACAGTTGACCTATCGTGGCCAGTCGATCTGCGTGCCGCAGCTGTTCCTGAAGTTTGACTTTCTCTTCATCTGCTTGCTTCCGGGTGACGATAAGAGAGATATCTCTGGCAATCGCCTCGATCAATATCCGCTCCTCTTTGAGAAAAGGACCTTCGTCGAGCTCCGGCTTTTCTGCAGAATAGAACACGTCAACCCTGCCTCGGACCTTTTCCTCGACGACAATATTTGCGGACTGTGTATGATCGCTCTCTTTAAAGGCAGACGTCTGATAAGATTGACCATCCAGGACGATCCTGGCAGATGCGATATCCGGATAGAGCCAGGCCGGGGGCAGGAGCTTGACGATAGCTTGTAGAATTCCTTCCAAAGAGATATCAGGCCTTTCGGCGATTTTGGCGATTTCATAGAGACATTTCAGTTCCTTTACGCGCTCCCGTAATTCCACTTGTGCTCTTCTGTGGATCAGGGCAATCCCCAGGGAATGAACGACAGCTTTGTAAAATTCGACATCTTCCTTAGTGAAAAAATCTTCGAATGCGCTTTTTAGCTGCAGCAGTCCTATATTCTGATCCTCGACAGATATCGGAATGATTGCAAGGGAAGTATAGGCCGAAGATCCTGTCCACTTTTCTGAGGAATTCATCCCTTGCTGTTCCTGCACAAAAACGAGAGAATTTTCCGCATTCCCCGTCCAGAAGCTACCATCGCTGGCAAATGTCGATAGCGCAGGGTCGATCTTTCCTAGAAAAACATCCCGACAAACTCTCTCCATCGCGGAGTCTACCCTCAAAGCCGGGATATTTCTCCCCTCCTCGTCTCGTTCACTGGTCATGATCTCGAAACGAAAGGGCTGTTCCAAAGAAGGACTGACTTCACTGCGATAGAATTTTCCTCTTTCCTTAAGCCACATTTCCACAGAATCACAATCCGCGAATTCCACGAGTATTTGTGATGCTTCACGCAAAAAATCTACTCTCAAAAGACCTTGAAAGGCAAAGTGCATTATTCGGTGGGTGAGTGTCAGAAAATCGTCGATCGAATAGTGCCTTACTGTCATAGCTACTTCTACCTTAATAAACTCGGATAGGATTGCCAAGAAAAAAACATTTCATCTCGAATCGAAATCGTTGGAATGGAACATATCTTTTATTCTCCAAAAGAAACATTCTTGCGAGTAACATCGATGCGTGCTCCATCAATTGAACAAAGCTCTCAGTGAACAATTTATGAATATATCAGTGAGGTTGCAACAATAAATTGCTGAGCTCATGCTTGACATAATACTTATTTCCCCACACATAGAGACAGAAGGCACCCGGATCGCTCCTGCCGCACGTTATTATTTTGGGCCCCATCACAATTGAGCTTGTTGTCTCTGCGATCTGACCTTCTAAAACGCCAAGCTTGCACCGTGTTCTTCCCGGAATGAGAATAGCAATCAATTGTTCCGTTTGGTTTTTTGCGATCTTCTTGGAATCCAAGGAGAGAACGATCCGTCCGTCAAAATCGACATTTAAGCTCGAGATCCGCTGCTCGAAGGTTATCGGAATTATCTGAACGGAGTTGTTTCTGAAATCCATGATCTTGATTTGCTTGCCAGAATTTCCACGGGCGCCAGATGATGGGCTCGCCATTACCTCACCCAAAACCAAAATTCTCGAGTTGGGATAACGCTTCAGAAGCGAGACGGTTTCATGAGGAGATTCTAAAGTCCTGACCGTTTTGTTTTCCAGATCCCAAGATTTAATGGTGTGGTCCAGACTCGCTGAATGGACATGGCCTGAATAATCAACGGCCAGAGAACACACCGGTTCTTCATGGGCTTTAACCATCAGGATTTTACTCTCGGATAAGTCCCAAATCCCTATCGATCCATCCCCATGGCCCGTCACGATATTGCAAGAGTCGTAGGCCGTCAGCGCTGTGATCGGAGGTCCGATCGTTGCAAAATGGATAATTTCCCTTTCCTCAAAAGATACGCGGCTGAGCTCACCTTGAGGATTCAGCAAATAGATATCTCGTCCGCAAAGTTCGATCGTCCTACAATCATGAACTGTGGTGTGAAAAATTCTGCTGTCCAAAAAGCTCAAGACAAAGACAGCATCATCCTTGCCAATTCCCGCAATTTGATCCTGTGCATAGAAACGGAGCTTTACAGGCTTGATATCATTGGCATCGATCTCTCCGAGCAGATTTGGTTGTTCACTCAGTCGATCATTCAATTCCATTTTGAATCTTCTCTCCCCAGCTAAAAAGGACCTTTTGAAGATCTCGGGCATCGTCTTTTCTGTAATGAAAAAATCATCTGTTCGAAAATTAAACTCTTTCTGGCGGATTGCTCTTGCTTTTAATTCTTTGTCGAAGTCCCCGATTTGGATCAAACTCCCCCATCGTTCTATCCTGCTCTTTTTGAACAGCTCCTGGATCTCTTGTCTATCCAGTCTACAAGAGGTCGAGTTATCGAGATCATAGAGAATGACCGTTCCCTCTCTATAGAATTGCGTGTCTTCGAGTACGGGATCTTCGAGAAAAGACAGATGTGTGTCGATGCTCTCCAGCGCACATTCTCTTTCTTCCAGGTTCAGCCTCCGGGAGGAAAAGGTCGCTCGAAAGTTGACCTCAACATCCAACGCCCCCCTGGCATGAAAAAGTTCAATAACTCTATGAAAATACGGCTTGTCGCGACAACCATCTAAAAGTATGAGTTTCCGGTCCTTGTTTTGTTGGAGGAATGTATCCATAAAATCCTCGGGATCATCTTCCTCCTCCGAAAGAGGATAATCTTGATAGAGATCAGGGTCGATGTTTCGTTTCAGCCATTTTAGCCCCAGAATACGGTCGAATATTTTTTGGTCCTTCTTCCTGTCGCGCATCAGATAAAGGATCTCTTGACCTTTTACGTCGCCAAACCCGTTGCATATCGCCTGACAGAAATAAGTCTTTCCGGTCCCCGAATCTCCGTTGACGGCGATGATCGCTCTTCCTCGAGTTTTTATCAACTCATGCAGGGTTTCCGAAAGTTCGTACAAACCCTTTTGGGCGGGCTTGAGTCCGAGGATGCTCACAGCTCCGATATCATAGAGATAAAGCGTATGGAGAAATTCAGGGAGCCCGATCCTCTTAAGCGTGCTGACAGCCTCCTCAAAATTGACCCTATCTTTTGTCCGCAACAATTTTAAAAGTGCGATGATGATTTCGGCGCTCACGCCACCGAATTTCTCTCTCTGAGCGCTGCCGATCTCCCCCAGTGCCCAGGAAAGACACGTGTTCAACCGCGTTGAAGCATGATCTGTATACGTCAGCAACGACGGGAGTGATTGGAGCGATGCCACGCCGATTTTCCCGAGTGCAAGGATGGCCTCTTGCTTCTGCCCATGCAATGAACAGAGTGTTTGTCTGCCGGTTCCCAGAGAATGGGTCATTTGATCATCCACTTCCAAGACCTTTGCGATGGTGTCGACCGCATTCTCCTCTTTCAACAGACCGAGCGTATAGATCATGTTCTCTCTTATTTTGGTAAAGTGGAAGGGATAGGATGTCAGGGCTTTACGCAGCGTTTGCGTAGAGCGAATATCCTTCAGGATGCCGAGTGTGACAGAAGCGTGATATTGGACCCCGCTTGAGACATCGATCGAATCGTCCGATAGAAGTCTCAGGCATGGAATTAGCAGGGCAGGAGAAGTTTGTGTAACGATTCCCTGGGAGGGTTGGATCTTTTGTATGATCATTGAAAAAATTTCTTCGCATTTCTCTGCGTCATTCCTTTTAGACAGGAGACGATCGATGGAGACCGTGATCATATCTTCTTCAGCGATGAGAGGAGGAATGGAATTAAAAATCTCTGTAAAGCTGCCTTTCAAATAATCCGGAAAGCCAAGGCTCCTGCCGTCCTTATCTTCAATTCCGGGGATGCTTTTGAATACATCGTTCAGCCTTCGGAATCTATCTTTATATTCCAGGCTCAAAGCTTGGGTTTCCCTATTCCAATTAGGGACATGGATCTGGCTATTGATCCGATACGCCTCGTGAACGAGGCTCCACACAAAGACTTCGAAAAGGATAAGAAACGGAATACGGTCCTCGGATATATCGTTGGAGGCATAAAACCGCATAACAGCGCGCTCCACTTCTAATTCGGTCAAATCTCTAGATTCCGGGGACGGATCTTTCAGAAGCGCGTGCCTGATTTTTTTTATGCATGACCACAGATACGAGTCGCTGACCAGGAATGAGATTTTTTGAAAAAAACTCGAAAGGATCTCTTTGTCGACGCTCCACAGATGAAAGAGGAACTCATGTGATGCGTAGTCCGGGACACTCGATGGACCTTCTCTCCATTGTCCTTTTGCATCGATAAAGAGGAGCTTTTTTGGATTAAACTCCTCCAGTATGTCATCCACCACTTTTTCAACGCTTCCGGATTCAGCAAGATCAGGTGAATTCACGAGTGGTTCCTACCAAAATAAATCAGGATGCAATCAATCCTTCGATATCTTTCTCGAGGTCCGGCGCGTCTAGCCACAGCAGCCATCCGCGTCCGTAGGGGTCTTTCTTCAATACGGATGGGTCGTTTGCGATCTCTTTGTTTATTCGCGCGATCCGGCCTGAAGCTGGAGACCAGATGCGATGAATATGTCCATGCTCATCCGTAATCCTGGCGCATACCTCTCCTTGAAAAATGTTCTTGTTTTCTGGGACTATCTCAAGATGAGCGATCGATCCCAAATTCCTAAGATAATCATGGACGATCCCTACGGTCGCTATATGCCCCTCTTCCTTACGGAGCCATGTGTGACCTTTCATCAAAAGCAGGCCTTCCGGCACTTGTGGCGACTCTTTATCTTCAGGGATATCTTCCCCGGCGGGTTTTTTAAGTGCGCGGGAGATCAAGCTTCTCAGCTCGACAGGAGTGAATGGTTTGGGAATGTAATCAAAAGCTCCCAGTTTGATGGATTGGACGGCGGTTTTAATAGTCGGATAACCTGTAACCAAGATCACGATGACTTCCGGACGCGCGTTTTTTAAGGTTTTCAGGAGATCTACACCGCTAATCCCGGGCATCATGAGGTCCGTAATAACCAGGTCATAAAGTTCTTTCTTATCCATCTCCAGGGCTTCTTCTCCGCTTAAAGCCATATCTACTTCATATTCTTCCTTTACGATCGCCTGACGAATGCTTTTACAGACATTGATCTCATCGTCTACGACCAATATTTTATGTTTTGTATCGATATCCATGCTTTTTCTCCTTCTTCAAAAATTTTATGTTTCATCGACTGGCAGACTGACCGTAAAAGAGGAACCCTGGGATAAGCGACTTTTCACCTCGATCTTTCCCTGGTGTTGCTCGATTATCCCATAGCTCACTGCTAATCCCAAGCCTGTGCCTCCTCCTTTGGTCGTAAAAAACGGGTCGAACAGCTTTTTTTTCTGTTCGTCGGATATTCCGATGCCGGTATCCGTAAATTCGATTGCGATGAATTGCCCGGATTTCGAAAGCCTGCTACGGATCGTTAAGCTTCCCCCTTCGGGCATTGCCTCCGTTGCGTTGATGATAAGATTCCAGAAGACCTGTTTTATTTTGCCTGCATCGACTTTTATGGGAGGCAAATCCTCTTTCATGTCCTTTATTATTTTGATATTTTTCAGAGTGACCTGTTTTTCCAAAATGCCGATAACGGTGTTCACGATTGCGTTGATGTCTTCATAACTTTTCTGGGGCGGATTCTGACGGGCGAATTCGAGGAGACCTTTGACGATATCACTGCACCTCGAGGTCTCTTCGGATATCATGTTCAGATTTTCCTGAAAGGTTGACTCCTCTGCAATATTTTCCATCATGAGATGGGTATTGATGAGAATCGATGTCAATGGATTGTTGATCTCATGAGCCACACCCGCTGCGATTTTTCCGAGCGACGCCATTTTTTCGGATTGGATCATCGAATCCTGCATGCCTTTCAATTCTCGAGTTCTTTCTTCCACCCGCTTTTCTAAGGTTTTTCCCCACTGTATGAGTTTTTGATTCGCTATTTTTAGAGCCTCCGTCATTTGGTTGAATGACTGAGCCAGTTGGCCCACCTCATCTTGGAAATCGACCTCGACCTTATGATTCATATCGCCCCGTGCGATCTTATCGGTGGCGACGACCACGTTTTGAAGGGGACGAATAATGGTGGATGTAATGAAGAAGAGAATGACAAGCAGTATAATAACACACAGAACAGCGATCCCAGTAAAAGTGATCATGACTTTGTTTCTGAGATCGATGTAAGGCTTTTCGAGCATCCCTACATAAAGGATGCCAATGATCTCATCGTCGATGTTTTTAATGGGTTCATACGCAGAGATGTACCAGTCGTTGACCACAAATGCACGGTGGAGCCAAGGTTTACCCTCTTTCAACACAGCGTTATTGACTTCCATAGAGACACGGGTTCCTATAGCTCTTTCTCCGTTTTCCTGTTTCACATTCGTGGAAATTCTCAAATCATGCTGAAAAATGGTGGCCGTGCCGATCTCCCGGCCTTTATATCGTTCACCTTTGAACACGATTTCCTTGACCCTATCAACGATCTCGTAGTTTCGGTTGAGAAGGATACCTCCATAGAGAGTGCCGATAATGGTGTTGTCCTCATCGATAAGGGGTGCTGCAGCTTTGAGCATCATGCCGTTTTCTTCGTATTTTTCGGCAGACGGAGCCGCTTTCGGCGTGGGCATGATCTCCAGGTATGCTTGTTCCGCAAGAGCTTTGCTCTCCTTGATCAGTTCCTCCACGGGGATGATCTGAGTTGCGGCTACGATCTCCCCTTTCAGGGCTCTGATCACTAGGGGATCATCGACGATTACATCTCCCCATAAATCCGGTTGAGAAGTCCGTACTATTGCCCGACTTTGCGCATCGGTTAACGTCAACACATCGAGCTTGAAGTCCTTCCTGATCCGGCCCAAATATTTCAAAAGGGTTTCTCTGTCGTTCACCTTGACGGAATGCTGGACAGATTCCCGACTTGAATTTATCCGGACAATATCTCGAATATCATTGAGCTTTTCGTTGTACACCATCCATGCAGATGCGAGATCGTGCTGGACCTTCGCTTGCGCAAGAGAAATAATCGTGCGGTGTTCTAGGCGTGTTCCGAAGGTCAATGTGAGCAAAGCCCCAAGGGAAATAACAGCTAGAAAACTCAGTATGAACTTCTGTCTAAGAGGAAGATTCAGGAACTTATTCAAGCATCTTCTAAAAGTCATCGATACCTTTCACTTTATTGAATCATTATAAAAGATTTAGTCACGGACTCAAATGACAAAAGCAAAAGAATATCAGCAACGACATGCCAAGGCAGGTGCATCTGTATTCCTCTCTTTAAAAGCCCGCTTGAATTTGGACCAAAATCACATCATCTGCAGATTCAAGTGATCCTCCTCCGCGATGCTCGTAGTTGATCTGAATTTTTGTTTTTCTTGAAAAAAAATAGTTGATTCCCAAGGTGGTGACAACGATTTGATCTCCCTGAGCCGTCCGGTTTCCATCGAAGTGATCGTGCTTGATGATGGCTTCGAGTGTTTGAGGAATCAGGTAGTACCCTCCCTGGAGGTACCAACCATACCTCTCTGCCTGATCATCGCTTGTGAAGATATATTCCCCTTTCAGAGAGAATCGTCCCGGAAGGAAAAGGATATCAACTCCTGTTCTATGATTTTCGAAGATAGGAAGGCCGGACTCGGGATTATATCTGCCGTTATAATGGGAAAGTCCGATGGAAAA
>JASFEP010000136.1:0-10250 GCA_050124775.1 Candidatus Aminicenantota bacterium | reverse complement strand
CCGTTCTCGCGGGCGCACTCATCCCCTATATCAAACTGGTGCAATCGGAGAGGTTGAGTGCGCCCGCGAGAACGGAAGACGCCTATAATGAATTCTTCACCAGTGAAGATTTTGACAGGTTATTCAATGAATCGATCGTTGATAAATTGGCCGAGATCCAAATCATGACACTCCAAAAGGAACGGCTTCATTCAACCGAGGAAATCTCTAAAATTTTGGGTTTAAGCCCGGGCGAAGTGCAACGACACCTCGAGATTTTAGCACGACAGCAGAACATTCGCACAGAGGCAACGGATACTGATAGGGTCGATCAAATTCTAAAAAAATACCAGGGCAAAAAAAATTCATTGGTTCAAGTGTTGCTGGAGATCCAGGAGGAAAATCGCTGGCTTCCTCAAGACGTATTGGAAAGTATCAGCAAAAAATTGGGCGTTCCGTTAAGCCGGATCATGCAGATCGTGACCTTTCATAACACGTTCCGTTTGATTCCCAGGGAAGATAATGAATAAGCAAAGATCATGACGCAAATAAATTCAGCTTTGGAATTGGACAAACTGAGAAAACGTATTCTCTCAAAGAGAGATTCCGATAAGTCCTCTATCGCGATATGTGCAGGAATGGGCTGTCTCGGTCATGATAGCGACAGGATTATCAGCGCCTTCGAAGAAGAATTCGGCAAAAGAAAATTGAAAGAAAAGGTCGATTTCAGAGCGACAGGTTGCCATGGCTTTTGCCGAAAAGGGCCTTTGGTCGTTATCTACCCTGAAGAGATCTGCTATATGGAGGTCACACCGAAGGATGTCCCGGAAATCGTCTCGCAGACCGTTCTGAAGAAGACAGTGATCGACCGCCTCATCTATACAGATCCTGATTCCGGCAAGAAAGCCGTCCATCAATCCGAAATTCCTTTTTACAAGGACCAGATGCGGCACCTCATGGGCAACAGCCCGAAGATCGATCCCAGAAGCATCGATGACTACCTGAGTGTGGGCGGGTATTCCGCCTTATCCAAAGCGCTCTCGAAGATGAGCCCTGAAGAGGTTCTTGAAGAAATCAAAAAAGCCAACTTGCGCGGCAGGGGGGGCGGTGGATTTCCTGCCGGTCGAAAATGGGAGACGGCCCGCAACGCTCCCGGAAAAGATAAGTACGTTATCGTCAATGCGCATGAGGGAGAGCTGGGGGCTTTTATGGATAGAGCTCTCTTTACGGGAAATCCGCACAGCGTGCTCGAAGGACTGATCATCGGTGGATATGCCGTCGGCTCCAAGCAGGGATTTATCTACACCCGTCACGATGCGCCTCGGCTAAAAAACAACATCGATAAAGCTGTCGCCCAGGCAGAGGAATACGGATTTTTGGGGGAAAATATTCTCGGCTCCGGATTCAGCTTCCATGTGGAGGTACATCTCGATATCGGGATATTCGTTTCCGGCGAGTCCAGTGCATTGATGAGGGCGATCGAAGGGAATCCCCCCGAACCGAGACCCAAGTATATCCGTACTTCGGTCAAAGGCATTTGGGAAAAGCCCAGTGTCCTCAATAACGTCGAAACCTGGGCTAATGTTCCTCTCATAATCAACAAGGGCGCCGAATGGTATACGAAAATCGGAACAGAGAAGAGCAAAGGAACCAAACTCGTATCCTTATCCGGGAATATCGAGAACACAGGAGTCGCAGAAGTACCCTTCGGGACCACGGTCAGAGAGATCATCTATAACATCGGTGGCGGAATTCCCAAGGGAAAAAAGCTCAAAGCGGTTCACTTTGGAGGACCCATGGGAGGATCCATTCCCGAGAGTCTCATCGATACCCCTCTGGATTTTGACGAGCTGGCCAAACTGGGCGCCCCCATCGGTGCGGGCAGCATGCTGGTTTTGGATGAAGATGCCAGTATGATCGATGTCACCAGGTATTTTCTCGACTATCTCTGCAATGAGTCGTGCGGCAAATGCGTCCCCTGCCGCGAAGGCATCCGGCAGATGCTCAAGATTTTGAATAATATGATCGATGGAAAGGGAAGAGAGGGGGACATCGCGCTCTTGGAGGAGATCGCCGAGGTCACAGGGGCCGCCTCATTGTGTGCGTTGGGAAAAACGGCTGCCGATCCCCTCAAAAGCACACTCCGTTACTTCAGAGATGAGTATGAGGCAAAAATCGCAACGGTAAAAAGTCCGGCAGATAAGCGAGAATGAGGATGGGAAAGCAAAACAAGACGAATGGAATCATCGTCCAGATAGATGGGAAAGACGTAAAAGCGACCGAAGGGATGACCGTTCTGGAGGCCGCCCGAAGTGCAGACATAATCATTCCCACGATCTGTTATCACGAGAAGCTCAAACCTTATGGTTTGTGTCGATTGTGCACGGTCGAAGCTGAAATTCGCGGCTGGACAAAACTCGTTGCAGCCTGTCTCTACCCTGTAGAAAAGGATCTGATCGTCAGAACAAGGTCTGAGAAGGTCGACAAGATCCGCAAATTGATATTGGAGTTCCTGCTTGCTCACGCGCCGAATGCGCCCCAGTTGTTGGATCTGGCCGAAGAGTATGGCGCCGACAAAGACCGTTTCGAGAAAGAGTCCTCCTTTTGCATTCTGTGCGGCCTGTGTGTGAGATACTGTGATGAAGTCAAGAAGAAAAACGCCGTGGGATTTGTGGATTGCGGAGCACGACGGGAGATCCGTTTCATTCCCGATATTGCCGCGACTGAGTGCGCGGACTGCAAGGAATGCTTCGAGCTCTGCCCGACCTCTTACCTCCAGGCCGCTTTCGTTTTAACCGAAGCGTTTTCGTTTCCTGGAGATATTTCCCCAACTGCATCAATGAAATAACACTCAAAAAGTCACAGAATTACGGGATCATTACAAAATCAGCGTGAACAGTAAAATGAGTCAATACATTTTTTCTTTTTTGAATACTCGCTCAATCATCAGCTGTCTAATTTTTTGAGGTAACCTGTCAAATATCTGGCTCCGCACTGTATCTCTCAGGTGCCACTTTATATCTAATATTCTGTTCCACATACGCCTCAACAAATGGTCTGCATATTGAACTTCTTCATAGCCTAATTTTGCCTGGAACTGCCCTGCAATCCAGTTAAAACGTCTATGCAACGCCCGGTCCCAATGGCTCCAACGATGCAATGGATCGAAATCGGGTGTTTGATTGACTGGATGCCAATGAAGCACTCCTCCACTTTGTTTCCGTAAAACGGATGATCCACTAATCGGCAGACTCTCTGCATCTTCAAAGTTATAGGTTTCAATATCCAAACCAAGAAAAGTTAAAATTTTACGCAACTCTTTTTCTCGACTACTCCAAAGGTCTTCATATCTTACGATTAAATACTTGTAATCAGAATCTCTACAGCTTTGTTCAAATTGAAGAATAGTTCTGGCCGCATTGGCCCAGTGCCGCATTATTGTTTCATAATTACTGTTGAAACTCTTCACACTTGACTCGACCACTGCTCGTCCATCGCGCACCAAAATAAGGAGATGTGCCTGTGGAAACAGTTTAAAAAAGTAATCCAGATTTTGAACACTGGGCGTTTTTGTGACCACGCGCCCTTTGGATAGATTCTTATGATCCACTTGAGAGTTTAAAAAAGTAACTAATCCATTCCCTAAACACTGAAAAAGTATCTCTTTTTGTCTCTGGTCCCCTCCAGAAGGTCTCCAATTTAAGGCTGTGGAATTCGCATATTTTTCCAGCCAATCAGCACAATGCACCAGATGATCCTCGGGAACTGGAGCTGATGCAAGACAATCTGGATGCAGCGCAAGAAGATTGAGCAGAAAATTAGTTCCACTGCGAGGCAGTATCCCTAAAATAAAAATCGGGGGGTTGTCCAAACCAAACTGAGACATCAATTCCCTCTGAATATTATTTAGCACCATGTGGAATATGCCTCCAATCGATATCCTCTTTTGCGATTGTGGCAATCCAAGGCTAAATATCGGCCCATTTTTCCTTAGGCTATTTGTCTCGCTTTTTTCATAAACATGTATTTTTCAGAAGATACCACACAAAATAAAGAGAGGTCAATTTCACAAATAAATGAGTAAACCTATCCATTCCCATGAAAAATGAAGTTTTGAAGGATGTTCGATGTGATCCTCAAAAATCTAGCCATTGCTATCTGATCTTCGAGGGTAACAACAGGAGGGCATCCCCAAACTTTCAGTGAGGATTATTAGGCGCGGCTTTACCGAAGAATCGGTGATTCATTAAGCTCGGAAACCAAGGTTGGAAAGACAGGGATTTGAGTTAAAGCGCGGATTTCCACCGACATCAAGAGGAGGAGAAAGGGAGGGGTGCAAACAATCTTAACGGTGCAAAAACCATCTTTAGTTAGTCAAAGCAAGGTTTGGAAAGTCGACAAGGTCCGAAAATTGATTCAATAGCATCTGCTGGCTCATTCGCCGAATTCACCCCAATTGTTTGATTTGGCCAGAGAATATGGGGCAGACAAAAACCGTTTCAAAAAAGAGCCCTCCTTCTGCGTTCTGTGCGGTTTGTTCGTGAGACACTTTGCCGAGGTCAAGAAGGAAAATGCGTCGAGATAGGTGGGCTGTGTGATAAGACGAAGGATATGAGGTCTGATCTTCCTGATGGGCCCTCGAGCTTCAAAACTCGCCCAAGTGAAAAGCAGAACGGACCAGGCCCCAACTCCGCTCGACAGATCCCCAGGAAGAAGCCACCGCGTAATCGACCCCTTTACTGGAGATGAAGCTTTGGGTCTCTTCGATGGACGTTTTGAGAAGAGCCAGCGCTCCGCTTGCGTCCGTTTTCTTGTCGAAAGCCTTCTTGATGTCCTTTGCGGCCCCCTCCATGCGCTTTACGGTATCGAGCGCCTTCTTGCGTTCCTGATCGGTAACGTCCGCTTTTTTAGCGGCCTTATCCAGGTCCTTTCTGAAATCCCCGATGCTCTTTTGAAGCGACTCAAGCGCCGGCTTCACCTCTTTGTCGTTTATACGGATCGCGTTCCAAGTGTCGGGATTCGACTCCCAGCGAATGTTGTACTCCGTACTGAGCCTCACAATGTCACCGGAAAGGCGGGGCCACTCTTTCTCTGCCCCGAACAGTGAGTCGCCTCGGGCGTGGCGAGCCTGGATCGGTTCGGCATAACGCAGGAAGGTAAGAACCTCGTCGTTCGCCGGGTACTTCGAGTCGAAGCCGTCCTTCATCTTCTTTGCGAGATCCTTCAGGTTCTTCAGGTAGACCTCGACCTCCACCTCACCGCTTGCACTCCGGAGGGTCGCTTTTCGGTACTGGGAGTCCATGGCCTTGGTGAAGAGTTCGACGTCTTTCTCGACTGTCTCCATAAGCTTTTTCACTTCCTTGTCCGTCATCCTCGTACCCTGCGCTGCGATCACCATGCTTGCCATCGCGACACAAAGCGTCAAAAGAAAGATCATTTTTGTTCTAGCCATTGCTATTCTCCTTTGAAATATGAGAGTTCTTTGTATGATTATCATTTTAATACCTAATGTTTGGTATTGTCGGGATGATGTCAAGATTTTATTATAACGATAGCAATGAAAATTTGAAACAGGAACGAGCGCATAACCGAGCTCAACAATTCTAATAACTCGGAGCATGAGCAATAAATTGGAGATTAAAATGAAAAGAATCATCACTTTATTGGCGGTTTTAAGTTTTACGATTGGAATCGGCTTTTCTCAGGAAGAGGCCACAGCGGCGAAGGAAAATCCGCTCACTAACACGGAGTGGCGCCTGGTGGAATTTCAGTCTATGGACGACTCGATAGGCACGGTTCGCCCGGACGACCCATCCCTGTATACGATGCGGCTCAATGGTAACGGAACGGTCAACATGCGTCTCAACTGCAATCGCGCCAATGGCACGTGGTCAGCGGAGGCCAGCAGCGACGGTACAAGCGGTCAATTCAATTTCGGCCCACTCGCAGCTACACGCGCCCTCTGCCCACCGCCCAGCATGGACGAGCAAGTGGCCGCCCATGCCCAATACATCGCTTCTTATCTGCTGAAAGGCGGCAAACTCTATTTGAGCCTCATGGCTGACGGCGGCATTTACGCATGGGAACCTCTCACAGAGCTGCCGTTCGAAACAGTGCCCGACAAGAGCCTCGAAGCGGCCATCCTGGACGCATCGCCCGACTACACCCGTGAGATCGTGGAGATCGGGGGCGGAAACAATGCGCGCTATATATACAGCCGGGTCGACCTCAACGGCGACGGAAAAGACGAGGTGTTCGTCTACCTCCTAGGTTCCATATTCTGCGGCACCGGAGGCTGCAATCTCGTGCTCTTCACCGAAGGTGAGAATGGGTATTCTCTGGTCAATAATTTTCCGATCAGTCGTATCCCCGTCATCGTATCCCCCGAGAAGACCGATGGTTGGAACAACATCGTGCGGCTGGAATCCGGCGGCGGAGCCCCTGCTTCCTTCGTCCAGCACACCTTCAACGGCGAACGCTATGTCGAGCAACAACGCATGCCGGCAGACAAGGCTCCCGAGGGCAAGAAGTATCTCGCAGGGGATTTCACTTTTCAAGAGGGTATTCCCTTAGAACCTCGTAAGTGATCTAAGAAAGCCAGAAGACCATTCTCCATGAAAGATCGACCTTCAGAATATCGCACCGAAGCGACGGTGGCCATTTCTTATGTGTTTTAAAAACAATGGATTCGATCGATAATGAAAATGCGATGAAATCGAGAGAATATAGGAGCAAAAATGAAAACAGTTAACATCATTATCTTTCTGGTTTTGATCGCCACTGGTTGTAACTTTAACGAAGACAACAGGACAACCTCGAATAATTCTCAACAGCATCACGATCAAAAAAAACCGGATATTACCCTCGGCGCATCGGAGAGCGAACCCGTTAATCTCGGCTGGATGCAAGGATTTCCTCCCCCAAAAGAAAAAAGATTGTCGGCTCACGATGGGTCATTCTTCCAGTTTCCTGCACTCCGCTATAGCGTCGTGCGTATGCGTGAGTTCTTGCCTACGACGAATGTGTCGCGGGGATTGAAGCCTGCCAGCCCCTTCCCCTATCAGATAGACGATCAAATCGATTCCATCAAATTTACTCCTTGGGATCAAGAAGAACCCATGACTTGGATTGAATCGCTTTTAAAAAATTACACGGATGGCATAATCGTGTTGCACAAGGGTGTCGTGGTATACGAAAAATACTTTGCAGACCTTAACGAAACGAGGGTTCATGCGGTTATGTCGCTCACGAAATCTTTTACTGGGACATTGGCTTCCGTACTCGTTGCCGAAGGCTTGATAGATGAAAATAAACGGGTAAAAGACTATGTCCCTGAGCTGGCGGAATCTGCCTTCGGTGACGCGACCGTGAGACAGGTCATGGATATGACGACAGGTCTGAAGTACAGCGAAAATTATGCAGACCCGAATGCAGAAGTTTGGGCCTTTTCGGCAGCGGGAAATCCCCTGCCTAAACCGAAAGACTACACGGGTCCGGTGGGCTACTACGAATATTTACAGACGGTGGAAAAAGAAGGCGAGCATGGCGAAGCGTTTGGCTATAAAACTGTCAATTCGGATGCCTTGGGCTGGATCATGGCAAGAGCCTCCGGAAAGTCGGTAGCTTCCTTGCTCGAAGAAAAAATATGGACCAAATTGGGGATGGAGCAGGATAGCTATTTTCAGATAGACACCCTGGGTACGCCGTTTGCCGGAGGTGGGTTTAATGCCGGATTGCGTGATCTGGCACGCTTTGGTGAATTGATCCGTAGGAAGGGCAAATGGCAAAACCAGCAAGTGATACCCGAACAAGCCGTGTTGGACATCGAAAAAGGGAGCGACAAAGAAGCTTTTGCGAAATCGAACTACGCAAAATTGAAGGGATGGAGTTACCGCAATATGTGGTGGATCACACATAATGAACATGGGGCATTCGCTGCCCGAGGGGTCCATGGGCAGACCATTTATATCGATCCTGCAGCAGAAATGGTGATCGTCCGTCTGGCTTCTCATCCTATTGCCGGTAACGCAGCCAATGATCCTTTTTCATTACCTGCATACCATGCTTTGGCGAAATATTTGATCAACGATAATAAATAATTTTTAATAATTTCGAAAACGATATGATATGCTGGATTCATGAGAGATTATTCTCTCCATGAAAGCAGTTGCGTGAGCGGAAAAGGCGTGCCAGCGTGGCGGAGATGGCTGCAGTCTTATCCGGTGGCCACCTTTTTTGTTTTGACTTTTATCTTTTCCTGGAGCTTATGGGGAGCGGCCAGAACACTTTTTCCGGGCGCTAGCTCTGGACTCCGTATCGCCGTCCATACGCTTGGGTTGTGCGGGTTATATCGGCTTGAACTGGGTGCTCGCCGCCATAGTGGTCATCCGGTGCGGAGCCTCACAATTGAGATGGAGAAGGTCTTGAATCGGAAAATCCCTATATTTCCATTCACTGACGAGAGTAACGCTCTCTCCTAGGATAACTCATATCTTTTGCAAAGGTTCACAATATCACCTATTGAATAGAAGTGAGTCGACTATTATCGATAGCGATAAGGTGAGTACTGTTTTTCTTTTCATGAAGACATTCCTCTGGACCATCACAGATTGGTAGCCTCCTCAAATTTTCTTGGTGAGGTCATTCATCATATTTAATCTCCGTCTCGACCGTGAAAAATTTATAGTCTTTATAGAGGATGGATATTTCGGCATTGACGAATTTCCTGTTATTCTTGTCAATGTAGGCGTTTTCTGTATAACTTCGGCTGGGAAATCGAATGCCGTTCTTCTCGAACCCAAATTCGCAATAAGCCGTAATTTCCGGCTTGGCACCGTGGCTTTCGGCCCATTCTTCGATACTCTTGAAATTTCCGAGCGACCTCTGATCCCAGACGATCTTCAGGACGCTGCCGTCGTCCTCTTTAATCCAGAGCTTGCCGTAACAATGAGGCTGGGTCAAGTTTGCTCCCGGCGTGGCTTCGACCACCAGCACCTTTTCTTTGTTGAGCGTGTCTTCTCCGATGAATTTAAAGTCGTGATAGGCTTGCCAGTATTGGCTCAACAACCCGATTGGCCCGAACAAGACGTTCTTGTATTGAAACACGAACGTATCCAACGAGGAGTCCTGGATATCGGTTTTTTTCCCGTTGACTGCGATAAGATTTCTCTGCTCCTTGACCTTATTATCTTTGCGTATGAATTGATAATCATAAAGATAGACATCGGTTTTCGGGGTAAAATGACGGGTCATTTCCGTCACCTCTTCGAGGCAGACAAAATCAAGGGCGGCCTGGTCCAGCCTTCGGCAGTATATTTCTGCTCTCTTCAATACCGCGGCTAGCCTTGCAGAAACCGCTTGGTCCTGAGTGTTTTGCAGGACGCTGTTGTTACGGCTCTCCGGCCAGATCCTCAGGGAAAACATTACCATTGAGATCAGAACAAACCAAAATAGAACAAATAGTTTTTTATAACCCATCATCTTCGTTTTCTTAGATTTGTTTAAAGGACTATTTGCCGCTTCTCCCCAAATTTTATGATATGACTGTATGAAGATGTTTGTCAAGGCGAGAGGAGAGCTGTGATTCCTACCCGATGCGATTGTTTGATTAAAGAACACGGCATAGACAAAGACCGTTTTGAAAAAGAGGCATCCCTCTGCATTCGTTGCGGTCTGTGTCTAAGATACTCCACTGAATTCCAAAAGAAAGATAGATTGGGATTTGTGGAGAGTGGAACACGGAATGAGATACATTTCATCCAGAAATCGCCACGACTGAGCGTGTTAACTGTAATGAAAGTTTCGCACATTGCCCTATATCTTCTCTCGAGGCCACTTTCGTTCTAACCGAATCGCCTGCCTTGTCAAAAGATTCTATCCAGCTCCCTTCAATGAAATGAAGACTCTTTCCATCACGGGCAACATTTTAATCATTAGGAGGTTGGTGAAGGAATTGAGCTTCTCAATACTTAAACACCACCGATTTTGATACTTTCCACCGAAAACGTCGGGCATCCGGTGGACTGAAACCAGGTCAAATCGTCCCCGATCTGGTCCACTGATTTCAGAAATTCGAACAGGTTGCCGCCGATTGTCACGCCCCGGATCGGATAGGTTTTCTGTCCCTTTTCGATCTTGAATCCCGCAACGGGTAGGGAAAAATCCCCCGTGACATCGTTGATCCCCGCATGAAGCCCGAAGGCCTCTGTCAGGTAAAACCCATCCTTTATTCCCCCAACGATCTCCTCTGGCTTTTTATTGCCCGGCTTTAA
>JASFEP010000135.1:0-10252 GCA_050124775.1 Candidatus Aminicenantota bacterium | reverse complement strand
TGCACATTTTGGTTCTATCATTTTATTATCCTTATAAATTTAATTTTGTATAAATGGCATTACTTATTCAGGCCGCTCGGCGAATCTCAAAAAGGGGACAGGCTACTTTATTAATAACCTCTGTAAAAAGTAGCCTGTCCCCTTAATCTTTATTTCACCTTTTGACATATTTATCGAACCACTCGAACTGTTCGGCGAGAACGTGAAGGATCGATTCTTCGGCCCTGTAACCGTGGCTCTCATGGGGGAGGAAGACCAGACGAACGGTCGCTCCGTGTCCCTTGAGTGCGTGAAAGAGCCGCCGCGACTGGATAGGAAATGTTCCTGAGTTATTGTCGATTTCTCCATGGATGAGGAGTATTGGTTCGTTGATCTTGTCAGCATGCAAGAAGGGGGATACTTTGAAATAGACCTCCGGGGCTTCCCAGACGGTCCTGCGTTCGTTCTGGAATCCAAAGGGCGTCAACGTTCTGTTATAAGCACCACTCCGTGCCACTCCAGCGGCGAAAAGGTCGCTGTGGGCTAACAAATTTGCGGTCATAAACGCTCCATAACTGTGCCCGCCGATACCTACCCGCTCGGGATCGATATAGCCCATGGAATTGACCTTATCGATGGCGGCTTTGGCATTGCCTACCAGTTGCTCGACAAATGTGTCGTTCATGGTTTTGGGATCTCCGATGATCGGCATCTGAGCCCCATCCAGAACTACGTATCCTTGGGTGAGGAAAAAGAGCTGCGAGGTCCCTCTGAAAAACGTAAATCTGTTTTCCGAGCCCCGCACCTGACCTGCGACCCTAGGATCGGTGTATTCTCGGGGATAGGCCCATACAACAAGCGGCCGTTTTTCTCCCTCTTTATAATCCGGAGGCAGATAGAGCGTTCCGGATAACTGAACCCCATCCTCTCTCTCGTATTTGATGAGCTGTTTTTTGAGCCCCATCATCTGCGGGGCAGGATCTTTGTAATCACTGAGCTTCACTCTTTTTTGATTCTTCAGATCGTAGACATAATAATTCGGGGGCTCGGTTTTGGATTCATAACTGGTAACGATCTGCGTTCGAGAGTCGCCGACAAAATCGATGAATGTTTCGTAGGAGTTTTGTCCGCACTGGAAGAGCCTCCTCTTTTCCATCGTCTTCAAATTGAGTCTATCGAGGAAGGGGAAATCGCCCTCTGGAGAAGCTCCGGATCCGTCGAAATAGACCCAGTCTTTCTCTTTGATAATGAGATATTCGCCCTTAGGCGTCGATGTGTAGACAGGATAACCCGGAGAATTGTACCGATCGTGGACACTGAGATCGAAGATTTTTCTATGCGTTTTATCGAGGTCGTCCACGTTGATGTGGTAAGTCGTCCGCCATCGTCTCTTCCAATCGTATTCTGTGAGGAGTGCCTCGCCAGGTGTTTCCATCCAGGACAGTCCGTCATAACGGTATTGGGTCTTGAGTACCTCCCTGGGTGTGTCTTGGAAAGGATAGGACTGGGTCATGAGCTTATCACGATGGGGGACATCGTTCTCTGGGTCGCCTTCATCAAGGGCCTCGACCCAAACAAGAGTCGCCGGACGGAGGGCTCTCCACTCCATTCTGCGCGGTCCCTTCGGGACACCTCTCATGGGAACATCATCGGCGAGCGGGATGTCAGCCACCAGGTGAATGAATGTGCCGTTTTTATCCCATACCTCTTTTGAATGAGTGAAATAGTAGTATGGCACGCCATAGGAATAAGGTTTCTTGATTTTGTGGATGAGAACAAGTTCTCCGTTGGGGGCGGGATCGGTGCTTAAATAGATACCGGATTTTCCGAATTTTTGAGATTTCCCGGTTCGGACATCGATCTTGATAAGCTGTGATGTCGTGTAATAGGTGAAGAGTTTTTCATCGAAGGGATCCTTTAAAAGATCCTGGTACGTCCATACTTTGGCGAATTTTCCCGTCGCTTCCTGAATGTTGGGGCCAACAGGGACTGCGGGTTTTTCCGGCGGAGCCCCTCTGTCGCCCATGACCGTATGGACGAGAAGATGTTGGTTATCTGGTAGCCAAGTAAAGCCTGAAGTCAAGGTCGCATTGACGATCGGGCCGGTGAGCGCTTTCGCTTCTCCTGTGCGGCATTCGATGGCCCACAGCTCGACACCATTTTCAAGGTAGCGGATCACTGCGATCCATTTTCTGTCGTAAGACCATCGGGGAAAGCCCAATTTGACATTCTCTGGGAACACAACCGATGTTTCGACTCCATCCTTCATTCTTTTTATAGTGATAGACGTGTAGAAAGTTGTCTGCTGGCGGCTGTTGTTCAGTGGGGTTATACGGCTTCCTGCCAACCTAAGAAGAGGCTGCGACATGTAGGCGATCGAGGGCATGGGATCGTTATCGACAACCTTTTTGGACGGAAGCTTGTAGGGCTCCTGTGCAAACGGGAAAGATGCAACAAGGACAACAAAGACAAAAAATAGCGGGATTGCTTTTCTCATGACACTCCTCCAATAGTCATTTTTCTATTTAATCGGAATTTGATAAAGATGGCATTTCCACGTACTGAAGAAATATAGTCTATATCACAGCGCGCAAGACGGGTCAAATTCTCCGGCAAGAAAGTTAGCATTTCCAAAACCGTGACGAATGACGAACGGGTATCCCAATTGGTGCTTCGAAAACACTCTCAGTTTCCCCAGCGAGGAAACTTCGATCGGATACAGGCCTCTCTCCCATCTTCTTTTCGGAGATGAACCATGCCCGCTCAGCCCTTCTCACAGTTTTCTCCACCACTCAATTGCGGATACTCAATACCTCAAAGATTCCTTGCCATCACGGTTTCGGAAATACTTCCGGCAAGAAAAAACGGCAGAATCGATGAAAATCTGAAAAACAGGAAGTGCTCTTGATACAAATTGCCGATTTTATAACCGCCAGTTATAAAATTAGGATATTTTGTAAATTTCTATAACTCTTGGTTATAAGGTTTTGTAGATTTATGACCGGAAGTTATGAACTTTTATTATGTTACGACCTGATGTTATAAAACCGGCTGAGGTTTTAGAACCAGCGAAATGTCCTGGAGCTTTTGTATGCCCTTTTGATATCTGATTTGCCGGCAGGAACATTTTTCACTATGATATAAGATCACGCCAAGCGAACTAAAAATTGGAACCAGCGAATGCCATTGTTCCTCAAGATCGTCATTGCTGTCGTAGCTTTGTATCTCCTTTTTGAATTCATCGAACATTTCATCATCCCCTTAGCCGTACTGGTCTTTAGAGGAAAAAGGAAACAAGTGACCGGGCCGTCAAGCCTGATCGGTGAGGTCGGGGAGGTCAGAGAGTGGAGCGGATCCGGGGGAAGGATTTTTGTGCACGGCTCGCTCTGGGCGGCCAACAGTGACGATTACCTGAATCCAGGCGATAAAGTCGAGATCGTAGGAGTCGATGGACTAGTCTTGCGAATAAAACTTCACGCAGGATAAAAATCCTTTGGAAGTTTCCTTTTAACCCCCATCCGATCAAAGTCCAAATATATTTTATTGGGTCTGCAGATTGAGTTCATTCTCGCTTTAGGTGAGTTATTGTGCTTTTTTGACAAAAATTTATTTTCGAGGATATAATCGAGTGTTCGCTGAATTGGATAGAGACGTGAATATCCGGGAGAAGGAGGAAAAACCATGAGCCGTTATTCCAAGTTAAGAATTATTTGGATCATCTTCTGTTCTTTCGGCCTGATGGGACTTTTCGGTTGTTCCAAAAAGAATGAGATTCCCGCAGACCTGGTGCTCGTGAACGGAGATATCTGGACAGTTGATGATGCCAATCCCACAGCCCGGGCTTTGGTTGTGACCGGGAATAAGATCACGGCAGTTTGTCAGAACGATAAAGAGGTCGAAAAGTATATCGGTGCTGAAACCAGAGTGATCGATCTGAATGGCCAGTTCGTAACGCCAGGCATCATCGACGGCCATGTGCACTTCAATGCGGCGGGGGGGTTGATTCTGGATGCGAATCTGATGACAGTGTCCGATGAGGAAGGACTGCGCAAGGAAATCGGCCGGGTAGCAGGGATTCTGGATGATGGGGAGTGGATAACGAGGGGCCTTTGGGGCGCCTATGAGCAGTGGGCTCTGGGCGCTGCCGGTGAGAAAGGCACTGAAAAGGCGGAGCTGTGGCGGCCTCACCGTTCCATGATCGACGACCTGACCCCCAACAATCCCTGTTTCCTCTGCCGTTTCGACTACAAGGAATGGCTGGCCAACACAGCCGCCCTCAAGGCTGCTGGACTCGAAGATGGAAAAACCGGAGGGATGATCATGGAAGCGGATGGTAATCCGACAGGTGTAATCCTGAATCCTTCACCCGCCTTCGACAAGATGAGAGATTCTGTGAAACCCAAATCCCACAGCCGTATGATCAATGAAAACCGTGCCGCTCTCGAAGCTTTGAGGGAAGCAGGTATCGTAGAGATCCATGATATTGCCCGTCCGGACCAGACCGAACGATTCGTCGAGCTGCAAGAGAAGGGAGAGTTGACCTGCCGGGTTTGGTTGCGGCCGGATTTATCGAGGGGTGCCGAACTCAAGGGGAAAGGACTCACCATGGGCCTCCATCCCAGGACCAAGGAAAAGAGTTCCTGGCTTCGTTACGGAGCGCTCAAGGGATACATCGACGGAATTATGGGAACGCATGGGGCATTGTTTTTCAAGCCTTACGATGACCAGCCCGATAATTTCGGCCACTGGCGCCGGCATACCTCGGACGATCCTCCGGACTACAAAACGGGCAACATGGATAAAATGTATAACCTGATCAAGATAGGGATCGAGGGTGGATTTGTCCCTAACGTGCATGCGATCGGTACACGGGGAGTGGCAGAGATGCTCGATCTCTATGAACGTTTGAAGAACGAAGGCGTGGATCTCACCGGGTTCCGTGTGATCCATGCTCAGGTCATCCGTCCTCAGGATTTTCCGAGGTTTAAAACCCTGGGCGTAATCGCTGAGGTCAATCCCTATCACATCTCTGATGATATGCGCTGGATGGAGGAAAGGATAGGCTATGAACGCTGCAACGGCGCTTATGCCTTCAAGTCTCTTCTGGATAATGGCGCCATGTTGAGCTTCGGCTCGGATTGGCCGGGAACGAGTGCGGCCCTTTACCACATGCATCCGAAGTATCTGATCTATGCGGCTGTGGCGCGCAAAACATTGAAGGGCACTCCCGAAGAAGGATGGTTTCCCGTGCAGAAGATCTCGGTGGAAGAATCTATCAAAGCGTATACAATCAACAATGCTGTTGCCGCTTTCGAAGGCGATAGCCGAGGATCGCTCGAGGCGGGAAAGCTGGCGGATATTACGGTCTTCGACAAGAATATCATAGAGATCCCGGAGAAAGAGATTCTGAATACGGAAGTGACCTATACGATTGTAGATGGCAAGATCGTGTTCGAAAGATAAGGGCCGAATGAATTTAAATCCCCCATAAATCGGTCCTTTGGGGGAGCGGGCTCATCTTTATAAAGGGGACAGACATCTTTTTGCCCTTGGAATGCCGAAGCCGGTTCCCCTCCTATTAGGTCCGTTCGGGAGCTAATCCCCCATCGGTCATCTCAGAGATACAACCCAGCCTGATTCGCCGCTAGTCCAATTCAATCACTTTGATGCGCCCGGAGATGGCGATGCTTATTTTGTATCGACCTCGCAAGTTTTGTACGGTTATGGATGCCAGGTTGGAGACCGTTCCTCTCGGATGGAAAATGGGGGAGTTTGTGGCTGTGATCGTCACTCCATCCAGAAAGCTCCGCTGTTCTTCCTTCCATTCGTTTGCCTCTTCGTCGAATTTTTCAAGCAAATAACAGTTCGGTTCGAAGGTCACCTTGTATTTTTTTCCTCTGTAAATAGCCTTATAGCGGGCATAGTTCAAACGGGAATAGATCTCCCATGTCGCTTTTTTCAACTGATATCTCGGTGCCTGCTTTGAAAAAGAGTGTGACAAGAGTGCGATGATAAGCCCCGATATGGCGATGGCAATAACGACTTCCATAAGTGTATAACCGAAAGCGTGCTTACTAAAAGTGCGTTTATTCATATTCCCTCCATTCCATTATCCGGAAGGATGAAAGATGGATCACCGGCTGAGCGGACTTCGGTGCGTTTCGAAGAAATTCATCATTCTGGGTAAGCCTCTGATCAAAATTTATGTTGAGTTCATTGCCGTTTGAATCATAATCCGCAGTCTGGAGGCTTCCTAAGAGATGAACGGTTTTATCTCTGCCT
Organism: Candidatus Aminicenantota bacterium; assembly: GCA_050124775.1. Taxonomy (GTDB): domain Bacteria; phylum Acidobacteriota; class Aminicenantia; order Aminicenantales; family Aminicenantaceae; genus WTAW01. Next base: position 3,991 of record JASFEP010000135.1, on the reverse strand, counting down.
TCTAAAGTGATTCCCTCTCCTGAGGCAGCCAATGAAGCTTGGATCTTCATGTTTTCCGGCGCATCTGCACTCATCACGATATGCCCGGCGCTTTCACCGTTTCCGGTAAAATCCTGACCGGCGGCAAAGATATGGAGCTGGGAGTCCGAGTCTTTGATGTAAGGAATTCCATCCTGCCAGTCGACACCTTGATGGATTAGATGCGACGATAGCGTTATCTCATCAGATGAGATTATGTTGAGACAGACACCCCTAAGAACACAGGGAATCTCTTGGTCTTTGATCATAACGACAGCGCCGTCGGCATCTACAATTCCTCCGCCCAGGGATCGAATCGCTCCGTCGACAACGATGATTCCTCGTGGTGCCAGATCGAAATTCTGAGTTCCAGCGGGGGTAAAAAATACCGTTTTTTCCTCGTGCGGATCGAACCAGAGCGTCCATTGTCCCGCCTCCATAACAAACGAGATGACTTGGAATTCATACGAGATGGCGAGTACCATTTCTGTGAGATCTCCTTCGACGTAGATTCCTCCGAGTCCGAGATCGTCCTCTATGAGGTAAACTCCCTCTGGTACCGGGTCCTCTGAAGGCTCCAATCCTAACGCTGCTCGAAGCACTGCAGTGGATAGGTCTTGAGGACGGAAGATCTTGATCTTCAGAGCTTCGTTGATCTGGGGGAGAGCGTCCTCAGGAAGAAGATCTCCTTGGGAGAAACTTGCTTGGGGGGTAAGAGCGGTGTTTTCGGATGTGGCAAGGTTGATTTTATTCTTTGTCAAAAAGTTGTGTTTTTGAGCGGGTGTGAGATCCTTATCCAGGAGCATAGGAATCGTCGAAAGGGGAATATTGCCGAAGCAAACTTCCAATGCCGTTTCCAGACTCGAATACCTAAATTGTCTGAAATTTTCCATGGTGCCCTCGGAATCGATGAGCGCTGCATAAAATGAACGGAAATAGTCCTCATGATCGAAATGTCTTTGCTGAAAAAATGTTGTTATATATGTCCACTTCAAACTTTCCCAGGTCTCGCTGGATGTCAAAGGGATTTCCTCCCCAAGAAGCTCCTCGATAACCGCGATTCCTTTGGCCATCGCATCAATCTTCAATTCGCTATTCCTCTCCTCCGAGATGATCGACGGAGAGTTCCCAATGGAAAGCAATCGGACAAGGCGGTCAAATCCCTGTTTGATTCCGTTTTCGGAAGCATAATCCAGGACGATCGAATTTTTCCGGAATGAACTCATTTTGAGATAGACTTGAGACACATAGATCATACCCAATCCGAGTGTGGAAAATACGATGAACAGAAAGATAGCGACAAGAGTTATGGCTCCTTTTTGCGAGTTTTTTCGGGAGCTATTGCGATAGAACCAGAGCCATATTTTTTGGGAAGATTGAAGTTTCATATTTTTTCTCCTCTTTCGTTTTGAGTACAAGACCGAGGGAAATAACGTTGCTTGTTCTTTCATAGGAAACATCGAACGCAACCACCTCCTCTAGAAGCGGTTGTGCAGGGCTGGCATTCACCTTTCGGCGCAAGACTCCCCTTTCGGCATCGAGAAAAAAAGATAATGTTCTGATAAGAATAAGCGTTGTCTCATCTTTGAAATAGGAATTCTCCAGGGATGAATCTAGCGAGAGCCCTCCTTTATCAACGGAAATGATCGATTTCACTTCGCCCCTTTCAGGATGCATGAAGCAGAGCCTCTGTCCTTTTGTTATACCTGCAGTCGAAGCGAGCGGAATAAATATCTGACCTGCAACGAGGTCGTTTTCAAGTGGAACGGACTTATCCTTGCTCTGAATGGTTAAAATGTTGTCACTCACCTCTATCGCCTCAAGCAATCCTCCTGATTGAGGATCGACAAGGCCACGACCGCACTCACACATATCCAAACGGATCTTATCCAGTGTCGCATATGCCGCTTGATTGATTTCTTGTTCCTCTTTAAGCTCAAAAAAGTGATCCCGGGTTGAAACGAAAAATTCAAGGCTGGCCATAAGAATGAACAGAAAAAATGAAAGACCGAGCAGAGTTTCGATCAATGAGAATCCGGCAGGAGGACCCTTAGCGGTCTTATATGCCGGGCGGTATAAATCTTCGTTAAGTTGACTTATATTTACTTTATTTATTTTTAATATGTAATCGATCATTTTTTATTCGTTCAGAATCCCAACTCTCTGCATAAAATAAGGACAGCTCTCATCCTTTTGCGTGGATGATTTTGAGCAAAACAATCCACTTGGATCTTTTTTAGACTTGAAGAAAGTTTGCTGATTGTCCAACTGCGAAGGAATAGATGTTTGGAGCGTTCGTCTTCGATGGTTTCTTCATGCTCGACATCTTCCAGCTCCATGCTGTCATAAGGGAGCGATTTGAAGTGTTCAAATGCTGCTGAGGTGAATTCTGCAGCCCTTACAAGACAGTCACTTTTTCTTTTGAGGTGGATAGAATGGAGGGTCAGTTGAGCTGTCCCTAGAATGAATAGACTTGTGATCGACATTGCGATCATAAGCTCGATCATCGAGAATCCATTATCCCTCTTTTTTTTAAAAGTGAGAAAAAAATTCATCTGTTTCGTCCCTCTATAAAGAGGCCATTTGCATGAGATGTGCCATTTCCAAGCGTCGGGGATTTCAGGGTGAAGCTGGATCTGCGCGTGCAATTGTGTCAACAGATGTCAACAAATTGTTTGCCACGAGATGAGCATTCCGTTAACCTTTGTTGACTCAGTGTGATTTATTTGTAGAATAATGATGACCGATACGGCTTTTTCTGAGTATGGAATCGGCATTATTTATAAAAGGTTCAGGTTATTGTACATTTCTATAATCAAAATTGAATGGAGAAGGATCACATGAGAGACGATGTTTTTTTCGAGAACACCCCGAGGGAAACATTCCAGATCGACGGACAGTCTGTCGAATTCCCTGTTTTTTATTATGATTATCGATTTTTAACATGTGTCGTGACTGCGAAATCAGACAAGCTAAATGTACTGCTTCCGCATCCTGAGTTTAAAGTTGCCGAACTCTGGCCTGGATCAGGCGTGCTCTCTATGACGGCTTTTGAGTACAGAGACACAGACTTGGGTCCTTACAATGAGGTTGCGATCAGTATCCCCATGTATTTTCCACACGCTGATTTTGTTCCCGAAAAATCGGCGATCGCTATGGTGCGCAAGAATATATTTTCGATGTACGTCCATCAACTGCCTGTGACCACTGAGATTGCAAGGAGAGGAGGTGTCTATTTCTACAACTTTCCGAAGTTCATTGCAGATATTTCCTTTGAAGATGTGGATGACAAAACAGTCGTCGTGCTTAAAGAAAAAGATGACCTCATTTTGAAGATAACAGCCAATAAGATCCCGATGAAAAAATCGATCGATTTCGAGTATCACACGTTCTCCATGAGAGACAACTTGGTGTTGCACTCACTTATCGAGGGGAGGGCTCCAAAATTCGGCCAGATCGCAATGGGCAGGTTTGCCGAGCTGGAATTGGGAGGCCATCCTCTTGGGATAGAGCTCAAAGAGATCGGCGTTGGAAATATCGCGAACAACGGCCTCTATGCCGAGAACGCAATGTGCAAGCTTCATTACCCCAGCAAGCAATGGAATGCCGAGACGCTCGAGCTCGTATCCTGTTAATGCTGGGTTCACTCTGTCTTCCATGTAACCGGATTGTCTAAGCTTTAGCTTATCGCCGGTCTTTATCTGTTTGAACGCGAATTCTGTCCAGACAATTTTTACACTTGACAAACATGACCAGAAATATCTATTAAAATAAGTAATATTCTCTCTGAAGGAGGACTGGAAATGGGTGAGAAGGAAGAAGCCTGCGAACGCATGATAGAGACTCTAGAGGATGCCATCGAAACCCTTGAAAAAGCGAAAGAAGAGTGTACGGGCGACTGGGAACTTTTTCCCCCTGATGAGATTGAGGAGGTCATCGAGAAACTCGCAGAGATCGTCTCCACTTTGAATCT
>JASFEP010000134.1:0-10295 GCA_050124775.1 Candidatus Aminicenantota bacterium | reverse complement strand
CCCGCAAACTGCGGGAGGGCTGATTTCATGATAGAAATGGACCATCCGGTTTCGGTATCCCGCCATTTTCCTTAAAACATCGGCGTCTTTTTTGTGCAGGATTTTCCTCTCGAAAAGGCTCTTGGAAATTTCCTTGTATTCTGTGACGGGAGCACCGAATCGCTTGGCCAAGATATGGCGCCCGATGTCAAAGAGCGCCTCCAGGGCGCGTCGAAGATAAGATTCCGCGGCTGCAACATTATGTTTGTTGAAGAGAAATTTCTGTTTGTTTTGGATGGGGAGATCCTGGAGAGCCTCGATCATCTGTTTCACCCAAGCCGCCCTTTGAGTTACGACATTCCTATTGATCTTGCCTGGTGTCATTTCACATTCCTAGGATAGTCTTTTGTCTGAGATGCTCATAGGGCATAAGGTCCGCGGCACGGCTCATGATGTAGAGCTGATATTCCGCCTCAAAGTCGACATCTCGCGCAAAAAGGAGCTCTCCCTGAACTATTTCGAGTGCCAGCGTTATGGGCGCTTCGGAAATTTCAACCACATCCACTCGGGGAACCTGAAAAAGATCTTCAAGAAATACTGCGATCTCCACTATTTTATCGACATTCAACCGCATTTCTGATTTAATTCCGATATCCAAATCTGATTTGGAAGGAACGGACTGACTTCTGTTTTGTTCTACTCGACGCAAAACTTCTTTTGCCCGACTTCCAAAGGCATAAATCAATTGAAGACGGTAGTTATCTGCCAATGACTTCAATCCCATTTTATATTTCATCTCAATTCCTGTAAATCGAAACCATTTTATCATGGTTATGCATATTTTCCTATTCCCACCGATTCGAGGAGGGAGTCTAACTAAAACTTGGGGGGTGAGAGATTTAAGGGGAATTGTGTCGCATTTTGAGTCTTTGACCGTGTTGGTTGAAGAAAACCGAAGGGAATTATTTCACGCGGTAGAACCACATGAGAGGCAGCCAGAGCTGGTGCCCGTACGGGATTTTTTTGTGATTGACTAAGACGTCCGTCTTTTCCCATTCGTGAACGAGGTTGAACAATTCGAAAAGGTCCTCCACATCCTCAGGTGTGTAAGTGGCGGAATGGCGGATCCACTCCCCCTCACCCTTTTCCGAATAGGTGGGGTTTCTCCGGGCGAGATCGACCGCCTTTTCATAGCTTGGCGAGGTTTTGTACCCGAATTCGATGGTGATCTTGAATTCCTTGGCATGATCGCTGGGATGGAGGATAGAGTCCAGTTTTTCCTCGATGGCTTTGTCGTTCCCGTTTTTGTGCCATTCACTCATGTATCCGATCCTCGTTCGCAAGCGTGCTGTCAGTATATAAAATAGTCGCTGGGTTTGGCAATACTAAAGATCACCCTCTCGGAATTCCATTGAGAACTGCGGCGGAAAATGATTTAGATCTTTTTTATCCTACATCTTCCGGTTTTAAATCATCGATTATTTCTGAGCTGATCCAATAAATATCCGATTTGCCTCGTCTTCTTGTCGTAAAAAATAGATATTTTCCATCGAGGCTTACAGAGGGGCATATTTCATCGGAGGAGGAATTCACTCTATTCCCCATGTTTCGAGCTTGTGTCCAGTGTCCATCTTTTTTATAGGATATATAAAGGTCTTGTTCGCCCAGCGTGTCCTCTCTGTTATGCGAACTGAAAATGATATAGCTTTCGTCCGGTGCAATAAACGCATCCCAGTCATTCTTTTCACTGTTTACAGCAGGACCAAGATTTACGGGATCTGAATACTTTCCGTTCGAAAAAGGGGACATGTAGATCTCACAGCCTCCGAGGCCCTCGTTTCTGCAGGAGAAAAAATAGAGATTTCCGTTCGTGGCGACAGAAGGGTAATTTTCTCCATATTCGCGTGTGTTTACAGGCTTGCCCAAATTTATTGGTTGGCCCCAGGTATTGTCTTCTCCTCGTTGGATTACAAAGATATCCAGTGATTGTTGCGGATTCCCTCCCTCTCTCTCTGGACGGTTGGAACCGAAATAGATGCTCTGCTCATCAGGCGATATGGTGAAATCCCGGTCCGTATAGGTCGAAGTAAAGGGCATAGGTTTGGGCTCTGTCCATTTTCCATCCAGTTCTTCGGTAAAAAAGATGGTCCAACGGTTTTTATAACGCCGGTTGAAGTAGAATTCTTTGTCGTCCGCTGTAAAAGCGGCACACATTTCCGGATTTGCGACCGTACTTATAATTCCATCCATAAACACTTTTGCTGTATTTCCCGGGGACTTCTGACCTAAGTAAGCACCTTTCAATATCGGGAAATCATCTTCCTGCCCGAAGTTGGTGAAAACTGAAACAACTAACAATAGAATTCCTACAAAAACAGCTTTCCATTTCATGCTTTGCTCCTTCTAATCCGCTTCTTCTCTTTTCGATTTAAAGAGGATTTTAGCATCCACCCAGTAAATGTCCCGGTTGCCTGTTTTGTCGGTTGTAAAAAAGAAATACTTCCTGTCCGGTGTAACCGCCGGAATGTATTCATCATAGGGAGTGTTCACGACTTCTCCCAAATTCACAGGTTCTGTCCATGATCCATCCTCTTCTCGGAATGAGATGTAGATGTCTTCCTTTCCGTATCCACCCGGCCGGTCGGAACAAAAAATCAAATAGCTCTCATCCGGTGCTATGAATGGGTCCACTTCGTGAAACTTTGTGTTTATTGGAGGTTCCAAATTTTGGACTTCAGTAAATTTCCCGTCTGTCTTTTTGGACTTGTAAATGTCACCCTCTCCCAACCCTCCCTCTCTGCGGCTGAAAAAAAAGAGGGTGCCATCTTCGGTTATCGATGGATAGCTGTCGTGTTGGCCTGCATTCACGGGAAATGGCAACAGCTGAGCTTCTGTCCATCCCGACCGCGTCTTTTCAGAAAACCAGATGCTGTGATCCCTCTCCGGAGATCCGCCCTTGGTATGGGGACGTCCAGAAGCGACATAAACAGTTTTTCCATCCGGCGCCAGTGTGAAATCCCAATCGTGCCTTCCCGCTGAAAATGGCGCCAGTTGCGGCTTACTCCAGACATCATTTTTTTGCTCCATGATATATATCCCAGGCGCCTCAGAACCTCCTCTAGCGAATAAGTACAAATTGCCGTCTTTCGAAAAATACGAACATCCCTCATTCACTTCAGTTGATATGACACCGGGAGCGAATACTTCCGGAACCTTGCCAGGTGGTTTCTGGCCGAGGTAGGCGCCTTTTAGGATTGGGGTTTCTGACCTGAAGATAGTTTCTATCCACGTTTCCGCTGTCGTCTCTTTGTACTTGGGATCGTTATAGGAAGACCAATCCTTGAGAATATTCCTCCGTTTCATCTCTTCGACAGTCATATCTGCCTCGATGGCTTTGTGGACTTGTGCAATCGTGCTCTGCAACATATCATGATAGGCACGCAATTGTTTAACTGTTATATCGGGGCCGTGCCCGACAATGAAGGTCACGTCTTCCGGAAACAGAGATAGCAGCTCTTCTACATTTTTGACCAATGTATTCGCATTTCCACCGTTGTTGAGTTTCACAACCGGGAATGTCTCTGGCGAGACTATATCTCCCAAACAGACCACACCCGAGTTCTTAAAATGGATGATGATGTCTTCATCTGTGTGGCCTCCTGTTAGGGGAATGATCTGAATTTCCTCTCCGTTGAACCGCAGAGTCATCGATTCTTCGAGTGTTAACGTGGGGTATGCGCCTCGAAATAACGCCTTGTCAAAAGGGATGTCAAAATCAGGATCCGCATACTCTATGAGTTGGGATTTGCATTTTGCATGAGCTATTACCGTTGCGTTATCCCGAAAGGCAGAGTTGCCGGCAATGTGGTCATAATCTGAATGTGTGTTGATGATGTATTTGATATCACTGCCGCCGAGTTCTTTTAGTATCGATTTCACCTGATCGGCCGTTTCATCGAAACCTGTGTCAACGAGCAAAACGCCGTCAGGTCCGGTGAGCGCAACGATATTCACAAAATCGTCGATGTGGAGCTTATAAATCCCCTCAGTTATCTCTATTACTTCGATCGACGGCGTGTCTGGCCTAAATTCCTCAATGATCTTTGCATCCACCCAATAGATATCTCTATTCCCTCGCTTTGTGCTGGAATAGAAGAGATATCTCCCGTCAGGACTCACATAAGGCCTGTTCTCGGATTTGTCGGAGTTGATTTTATCCCCCATATGCACAGGATCGCTCCATGATCCATCGTCGCTTTTGAATGTGATGTAAAGGTCATCACTTCCCAGTCCTCCGGGTTTCATCGAGCAATAGATCATGTAGCTTTCATCAGGGGCAGTGTATGTGTCCCACTCGTGGTATTCGGTGTTGAGTTTAGGCCCGAGATTCACAGGGGCTTGATATCCTCCGTCTACAAATTCTGAAAGATATAAATCCGAATCCCCATATCCTCCCGGTCTTCGGCTGAAGAAATAGAGATTACTGTTTGCGGTCAAACAGGGATAGCTTTCATGAAACTTCGTGTTTATTCCCAGGCCGAAATGCTTTGGTTCGGTCCACCCTGTTTCTGTCTTTTTTACGATCCACATGTTGGCGCCGTCGCTATCAGGCCCGATTTCCTCTATCGATATTCTGGAAGCAAAGACCATTGTTTTTCCGTCAGGAGCGATCATATAATCACCGACCTGGTATTTTTCCACGAAAGGAAGGAGTTCAGGATCACTCCATACCCCGTTCTTTTGATTCGTGATATAAAGCAGGGATTTTCCGTCGATCCATCTTTGGTAGATGAGATATTCCATCTCATTTCCCCAGCCTAAACATCCCTCGCTGGCGTCGGTTGTGATGATTCCGGGAGCGAACAATTCTGGCTTCAATCCCGGTGGTTTCTGGCCGAGGTAAGGTCCTTTGAGTACTGGAAAAACATCCGGTTCTGTATAAGTAAAGGCAAGCAAAATACAGCAAGCTGAAAATACCAGGATTCCTAAACGTCTCATTGATTTTCTCCCTTTTTTAATGCGCCCAGTTTAAATTCTTCAATGGTTTTTGCATCTATCCAGTAGATATCTGAAGACCCGTTTCCTGGGCTGTTTAAGATTTTCAGCTTTCTTCCATAAGTTAACGGGATGTCCGAATAAGGTTCATATATTGTCCTGTTACTCGTAAAAAAGAAATATCTCCCGTCTGGTGAAACAGTAGGACAAAACTCCGAACCATTTGAGTTTATCTTTCCGCCCATGTTTTCCGCTCGAGTCCAGGTGCCGTCTTTTTTCTTGAAACTGATAAACAGATCGAAACTACCTATCCTTTCCTTATCAATTCTTGCAAATATAATATAACTCTCATCGGGAGCGATGAAGGGATCCAATTCAAAGCCAACCGTGTTGATCGCATCACCGAGGTTCACTGGTTTAGCATAGGGGCCTCCCAAGTATTCTGACATCCAGATGTCGTCATTGCCTCTGCCGCCGACACGATCTGAGAAAAAGTAAAGATTTCCGTTATCCGCAATTGTTGGGCAGCCGGCAAATGATTCCGATAAATTAATCAATGGTCCGAACGGTTTTGGTTTGCCCCAGCCGTTTTCCGTCCTTTTGACGATCCAACTGTAATAATCATCCTGCGGCTTTCCCATCCCGGTAAAGGGATGGTTTGAACTGAACACGATTGTGTTGCCATCGGATGACATTGTGAAATCGCCTTGGTAATGTCCAGAAAAAGGGGCCACTTCAGGTTCTGTCCAATGCCCGTTCACTTCCCTTAAGTGAAGGATGACTCCATGAGGCGCTCCCCATAAAACATAAAAAAATTCTCTGCCATCAGGCGTGAAAGCTGCAATTCTTTCACTCTGTCCGGTAGATATAATTCCAGGTGCGAAAATTTCCGGAGTCATTCCCGGTGGATTCTGACCGAGGTAAGGGCCTTTTAATTGATAAAAAGCCAGTTCGGTTTTTTGTGCCTCCTGGAAATTGCATGTTATGAGCATGACAATGACAACTAAAAGAATGGGCGATATCTTCCGACTTGATAAAATATCTCGTTTCATTTTCTAGCTTTGTAAAGTTTGTGATTTATTTTTTCTCCAGCTTTTTGAGCATCTCTTTGGCGTTTGTGTTTTCCGGATTCAGTTCGAGAGATTTTTTGTAATTTATGAGTGCTTTTTCATTATCTCCGCTGTTCATGTAGGCTTCGGCCAGGCTGTCATAAGCGTTCCAGGAATCGGGATAAAGTTCCACATTCAGCTTGAACACTGCGACGGCGTCCTTCATTCTTTCGGTTCCCATAAGCCTATAGCCCAATGCATTGAACTCGCTCTCTTCAAAATAAAGCTTATTACTGGGATCTGATTTTATTTCTCTGTACTTTTCTAAACCCGCCTGAATTCCCTGTTTGTTGATGGCTTGTTCAATGCGGTAGGCCGCCGAGGCGTTGATCATTCTGTCTGTTTGATTAAGCCGGTTGCGGATCATGGCCACATCAATATCCCGAATATCCAGAAAAGTCCTGTAGTAATGCCTTGCTTTCTCGAAGTTGCCCATCCCTCTATAGATCTCGCCAAGCCGCATGAGCGCATTTAATGATTTAGGGTATAGGTTCAGTTGGTATTCAAAAAGTGCGATGGCCTCTCCTGTTTTTCGTTGCTCAGTCAATTTGTCCCCTTCAAACGTCAGCATCAGCGAAGGAGGATCGACCGCAAAGCCATATTCTTCAGATAGATTTTCGTAATAATTGATGATGTCTTTCACGGTGTTCGTCTTGAAATCCTCCGGCAGCTTATGTCCGGCAAACAATGTCCTCAGTCCTTTTTCAAAAGGCATAGGTGTTATGAAGTAACCAGAAGGTTCTCTGAATTCAACTTTATAACGGAAACCCTCTGGCTTTTCTGATTCTAGAAGTTGGGCAAGCTTTTCGGCATACTCAAGGTCTTGTGGGCGCTCATTCGTTTCACATTTTATGTAAACAAAACTCTTCATCGACTCGGTAGTCTTAAAGAACTGTTCTGCTTTGGGATACAGGAATGCCGCATTTTCAGGATTCATGAAAGGATTTTCGGATAGGAATGCATTAAAAAGCCCAGGTTTTGTAATGAGGGCGTACAGGCTGAACACAGCCGCAGCCTGAGGGCCGGCGAGAATCCGGAAATTTTTTGTCCTGTAAGTTTTGTCGACATGGGGAATCAACTCTTCCTCGAGAAATCTCAAGAAATTTTCCGCTTTTCCGGTTCCGCTGCGGCCTCTGGTCTCTACGGGCAGGAGATCCCTGTACCTGTGGGTGTTGGCCACACCGATGATGATCACAGGCGGGATCTCTCCTGTTCCACCGAGCTTCTCCGTGATAATGGCCGCATCTGCGAAATAGTTGTAGATGTCCACATACAAAAGGTATAGAACAGGATAGGCCAATTGAGTATCCTCATACTCCCGGGGGAGATGGACAAAGAGTAGCCTGTCTTCATCCAAAATTTGGGAATGAATCACTCTGTATTTGCCCAGAACGATATCGTCCCCATCCTTCTGCGCAAAGCACAAATCCTGCCCAGAAAATAATAACAAAATGAGCAGAAATACGGTTCCAAAATAGATCCTGGTGATTTTCATTTTTCCCTCCTATATTTATCTCAATTCATCCGGCTTTAATTTCTCGATGATCTTTGCACTAACCCAGAAAACATCTTCACTCCCATGGCCGGGTTGGTTGAGCACATTTAACTTCTCTTTAAGGGTTATGGGTGTTTCAGAATAAGAGGGGAGAGTTCTACACATACTCGAGAAAAACAAATATTTGCCATCTGAGGAAACAATTGGACAAGCTTCTCCCGATTCTTTGGTATTTACTCCTTTTCCCAAATTTTTAGGCTCTGACCATTTGCCATTTTTAAGACGGTAGCTGATGAATAAGTCTCCCTCTCCAAATGTTCCGGGCCGGTCTGTTTGAAATATAATGTAGCTTTCATCAGGGGCGATAAAAGGATCGTTTTCCCAGTACTCTGTACTGATCGGTGCTTCCACTCTTTGAGCTTCGCCATATTTCCCATTTATAAGCAGAGATCTATAGATATCCCCTTTATTATTCTCTGCCCTCTCATAAAAATAAATTGTACCCTGGTTTGTCATGGTGGGATAAGCTCCTCTGAGATGCGGCAAATTCTGGGGTTTTCCCCAACCTGACTTTGTTCTTTTAATGATCCAGATCGTCCAATAATCCAAAGCTGGTCCATTGCCGGAGGGAGGCGAGCCACAACTGATGAGTATTGTATTGCCGTCCGGCGATAGCGAACATTTTCCATCATATTTTCCCGAGAAGGGGGCAACTTGTGGTGGCGTCCATACTCCGTTTTCCTCTCTCATGGTCAGGATAACTCCATGGGGAGGACCCAGCAGCCTATAAAATACTTCTTTGCCATTAGGAGTAAAACTGATGCCATGTTCGTTGTATCCGGTGGAAACAATCCCTGGAGCGAAAATAGACCTTTTTTGCCCCGGAGGTTTCTGACCGAGGTATGGGCCTTTTAATACGGGAAAATCTTCCTGTTGCGTGCGGTTACTACAAAAGAGCGCAGTTATAAGCAATGTTCCGATTAATAAATTTTTCGTTTTCATAGCTTTCCCCCTCAATTAAATCCTCCAGGTTTTAATGTTTTAAGAAATTTAGCCTCCACCCAATAAAGGGTGCCATATCTGTTGCGATAACTTTTAAAGAGATTCATGAGCTCCGAGTATGATTTGCCTTTAAAAATAGATGGATCATCCGGGTCCTTTGTTGCGAAGAACAAGTATTTTCCATGGGGTGAGATCATCGGAGATGCGATATTTCCGATGGAATTTACGGTTTCTCCTGCATTAATAGGTTTGCTCCATGTCCCATCACTGTTTTTAAAGCTTATATAAATATTGGTCCCTCCGTATCCATCGGGCCGGATCGACTGGAAAAGAATATACGTTTCATCTGGCGGGACAAAAGGCGAAGCATCGTAATGTTCTGTGCTGATGCCATATTCAAGTTTTTCCGGTGTTTGGTATCTTCCATCCTCAAATCGAGAGAAATAGATATCGCTTTCGCTCCCCTTCTTGTTTTCAAAATACTGAAAATACACCGTCCCATCCGATGATATCGAAGGATATACCTCATCGTGCTCGGTATTTAAAGGAGTTCCCAAGTTTTTGGGTTCAGACCAATCTCCTCCCTGTTTTTCTACGACCCAGATGTCTTGGGTGTCATTCTCTTCTAATCCCTCAGTAAGAGGACGACACGAACAAAAATAGAGCTTTTTCCCATCCGGTGAAAAACGCGGTCCCATATCCGTGTACTTTCCTGAAAAAGGAGCAATTTCGGGACTTAGCCACACATCATTCTTTTTTTTGACATAGATAATGACATAATGTTCATAGTCTCCGCTCGAGGATGTGTAGAACATTTCATTCCCGTCCGGAGAAATAGTGAGATTATGTTCGTGAAAACCGTGCGCAATTATGCCTTCGGCAAAAACCTCAGGTATATCCCCGGGTGGTTTTTGCCCGAGATAATCTCCTTTGAGAACTGGAAATTCAGCTTTTTTTTCCTGGGATTTTACTGCCCCTGATGACAGAATAAGTGCTGCTAAGATACTAATTAATAAAACAAATTTCCTGTTCACTCCAATCCTCCTGCTATCTCAAGTGATTCTGCTTAAAATTTTTGATGATCTCTGCAGATACCCAATAGATGTTCCAACGTTCTGGTTCTCCTCGGGCAAAGAACAAGTATTTTCCGTCTGGTGAGAGAGAAGCCACATGCTCCTCCTGAGAAGTATTGATCGCATTACCCATGTTAATTGTCTCTCCCCATAAACCTTCCTCATTTTGAAAGCAAATATACAGATCAATATCTCCTTCTCCGCCTACTGCACCGGGCCTTCTTGAATCAAAAATGAGGAAGCTCTCATCAGGTGCAATACACGGATGGCCATCGAAGTAAGGAGAGTTGATACCGCCAGAGAGCAATTCTGGTTTTTTATATTGGTTGTCGACTAATAAGGCTTTGACGATTCCCCAATCCTCTTTTTCCAAGCGTACTGTATAATATATCGTACCATTTGAAGCAGATGTCACATACATCCCAGGACCGTAGTATTGGGGTTCTCCCCATATGTCTCCGGCCCTCTTCATCATCCAAAGACCATATGGTCGATCTCCATTTCTAAAGCGTGGTTGTGGCCTTTCGCTACCGAAAAACATTTTTCTACCATCTAATGTAATATGCGGTTCATCATCGTAATGACGTCCACTGAATGAGGCTGTCTCAGGTTTTGTCCAATGCCCATCCTCAACATGGCAAA
>JASFEP010000133.1:0-10370 GCA_050124775.1 Candidatus Aminicenantota bacterium | reverse complement strand
CACCATCAGCCGAACAGGAAACACAAGCGCTGACATAGAAGTCAATTTCACTATCTCCGGTTCAGCGACCGCCGGTGAAGACTACACCCCCATCGCCGAGAGTGTAACAATCCATTCCGGTTCTGAAGAAGCGACTGTCACCATCACACCGATAGACGATCTCCTGGCCGAGTGGGACGAAACCGTCACCATGACCTTACTTGAGGATCCTGACTATATCACCTCGGGAACGAACACGGCAACGATAACTATAGAAAGTGATGAACTGATCTCTGACTTGATCGTCTCCTCCTTAACCGTTCCCACAATAGGAGGAGCGGGAGAGAACATATCCATCGCCGAAACGACCAAAAACCAGGGTGAAGGATCGGCAGATCCATCCACAACGCAGTTCTACCTTTCCGAGAACACCTCTTTCGACTCTGCCGATATTTTGATCGGCGGCCGCAGTGTCCCTGTTCTGGCGAGCGGAGCAAGCAGTACAACAACTACGACCCTCTCGATCCCATCGGGAACAGAGATCGGCTTCTGGTACATCATTGCCAGAGCCGATGCCCTGGAGGCCGTGGTGGAGACCGCAGAGGGCAACAACACTTACACGCGAACGATCAACATAGGCCCGGATATGCGTATCATATCTCTATCAGCGCCGATTTCAACGGGTACAGAACAGACCGTTACGATCACCGAGACAACAAAGAACCAGGGAGGAGGGACCGCCGGCCCCACCACTACCGAGTTTTATCTGTCTTTGAACACCTTGGTCGATGAGTCAGACACACCGCTCGGAAGCCGCAGCATCCCCTCTCTCGCACCCGGAGCGAGCCATTCCGGATCGACCTCTGTCATCATTCCTGCGGATGTTGCCGTTGGCAGCTATTACGTCCTTGCAAAGGCTGATAGCGAAGACACCGTGATCGAAACTTCCGAGGGAAATAACACCTACGCCCGTGTGATTAAGATCGGGCCAGACCTCAATATCTCTGCATTATCGGTGCCATCCACAGCTGGTCCGGGAGAGAACATCACGATCACCGAAACGACCAAAAACCTTGGGGGAGCATCTACCGGACCATCCACGACTCAATTCTATCTATCAGAGAACAGCTCTGTCGACGAATCAGACACCCTGCTCGGAAGCCGCAGTGTTCCCTCTCTCGCACCCGGAGCAAGCAATTCCGGCTCCACCATAGTGACTATCCCCTCGGATTCAGTCTCTGGGAGTGTATACATCTTGGCTCTTGCTGATGGTGAAAATGTTGTGGATGAGATATCGGAAACAAACAATAAATACGGGCGATTGATCAAGATCGGCACTGACCTGCATATCTCATCCTTCTCTGCTCCCACAACAGCAGGCCCAGGACAGAACATGACCCTCACGGATACAACCAAAAACCAGGGAGGCGCAACGGCGGAGGCATCCACAACTCAGTTTTACTTGTCAGCCAACAGCACTGTCGACGAATCTGATACAGTGCTCGGAAGCCGCAGTGTTCCCTCACTCGCACCTGGGGCGAGTAGTCTCGCTTCGACGACGGTTACAATCCCGGCAGATACAGACTCGGGAAGTTACTATTTGATCGCTTTAGCCGATGCCGAAGATGTTGTGATCGAGACCTCAGAAACCAATAACATGTATACGCGAGTGATCAAGATCGGAACCGATCTGCGTGTTTCTTACTTATCGGCGCCGTCCACAGGGGGCGCAGGCCAAAACATCTCGATAACGGACACGACAAAGAACCAGGGGGGTGGAACCGCTGATCCGTCCGAAACACAGTTCTTCCTATCCGCAAACACGCTTGTCGATGCATCCGATACGTTGCTTGGCAGCCGCAGTATCCCCTCTCTGGCACCGGGAGCGAGCAGCTCAGGATCGACAACAGTCCTGATTCCATCGAACACTGTAGCTGGCAGATGGTACATCATCGCCAAGGCCGATGGCGAAGATGTGGTCGTCGAGACTTCGGAGACCAATAACACGTATTCTCGATTGATCAATATCGGGACCGACCTGCGTATTTCATCGCTTACGATGCCAAGCGCGACAGGGGCGGGATTGAGCATCACTGTGTCCGATACGACCAAGAACTATGGAGGCGGGCCCGCAAATCCATCGACAACTTTCATCTATCTTTCAGCCAACACCAGCGTCGATGCCTCAGATATTCTGATCGGAACCCGCAATGTTCCTGCATTGGCAGCCGGAGCGAGCAACTCCGGGTCGACAGCTGTCACGATCCCCGTAGACACAATCCCGGGCGGCTGGTATATCATCGCTTTGGCTGACGGTGAAGACGTTGTGTTCGAGACATCGGAGACAAACAATAAGTACGCACGATTTATTAAAATAGGTCCGGATATGCGAGTGACAGCCGTCTCATCACCGACTTCAGCCGACGCAGGTCAGAATATCACCATCAACGAAACAACCAAGAACCAGGGAGGAGGGGCGGCAGATCCTACGACAACTCATTTCTACTTATCGACAAATACAGTCTTCGATGCCTCTGATATCCTGCTCGGAAGCCGCAGCATTCCCGCACTTTCAGCCGGCACAAGCAACTCTGGATCTACCTCTGTAACGATTCCTGCGGACACGGCCAGCGGCACAAGGTATATTCTGGCGATCGCCGATGGCGAAGATGTGGTCGCCGAAGTCTACGAGACCAACAACAAATACGCCCGCTACATCAGAATAAATTAGCTGAAACGCTCCAGGTCTGAATGCGGTATTTGGATAGATAGAGAAGAGCGGGCTAAAAGGGCTTTTTCTAAACGGCCGGCTCTAACGATCGGATCTATTTATGCCTGAAATTTTTTGTAACAGCAGGATTCTCAGAAGAGCGATCTCGTTCCTTTTTTTTGATCCTGATGATCACACCTCTCTTTTTCTTTTTTTTCCTGTTGTCCTTGTCGTCAACGATTGAATTAAACATGGTTTTTCCTTATTCAGCTTTGTAATTATCCGTTTATCCGAATTTTCAACACTGAGGAAGCCACATGTTTAAGTCGCGATATTATTATTCAATCCCCTACCGAACTGGGTCAATCGCCTCTCAGGATGAATCCGGGGGTGATTTTTTTCCTGCAATTATTCATAAAAGCTATTGCCAAACTCATTCCCACAATCATTCTAGATCCCATTGGCAACATCTTTTGCCCTTTGGGTGCCGACCCAACCTAGCCCACCAATCTCATAGCATGAGTTTCCTTGTAGCCCCTTCGAGGGTGTTCACACCATCTTCAGGGACCACTGCCTCAACATTTATGAACGGGCGGGGTGGGTAGGAGGTGGGGTGGGTTGGCATCGACTCGTGAATAATTCAGGGGTCGCTTTGCGCTTCTCCTAATTATCGATTATTCGTAGCGCAAGGAGTCGACGGGATTCGCCATAGATGCGCGGACAACCTGAAAAGTGATCGTGATAAGAGCGATAAGCAAGGCCAGCACCGCTGCCAGAACAAACGTCCAAAGCCCTATAGCCGTGCGGTAAGCGAAGTTCTCGAGCCATTTGCTCATCGCATAGTAGGCGATCGGCCAGGCAATCGCGTTGCTCAGTATTACCCACTTGGTGAACTCTTTGGAATAAGAAAAAACGATCCGAGCGGAGGATGCGCCCAGCACTTTCCGGATCCCGATCTCTTTGGTTCTTTGTTCGGCCGAGAAGGCGACCAACCCGAACAATCCCAAACACGCGATAATAACCGAGAGTATGGAAAAAGCTGTCATAAGCTGTCCCGTACGCCAGTCAGTCTTGTAAAGGAAGTCCAAATCTTCATCGAGGAAGATATATTCAAAGGGGCGATCGGGAACGAATTCTTTCCATTTATCCTTTAAAAAGGCCAAGGTCTTTCGGACATTTCCAGGATTCAAACGAATGGAGAGAAAACGTGTACTCGTGCCTCCCGCTGATATATGTCGTATCCCGATGGGTTGGATCTTCTGGTGAAGGGAATGAAAATGTCCGTCTTCGATGACACCGATCACTGTCAAGCTCTTGTACTTATCCTTCTCAGGACCGAAAATGCCCTGGCCGACCGGATCTTTCAACCCCATCAGACGTACGCCTGTTTCGTTGAGGACGACCGTGTCTTTTTCTCTTGAAGAGTCTGCAGAGAAATACCTTCCGTCGATAAGCTCCAGCCCGTAAGTTTCGGCAAAATCATGGTCCGAAATGAAGGTTCCCATCACATGGGCCTCGTCACCGGATGAGTCTAACTTATTGTAAACTAGGTAGGCCAGCGCTTTGCCGGGATAGGAACTGGAAATAGAAGCGCTCCGGATACCCGAATGGGCCATAATCTCCTGCTTGAAGAATTCCTGTTTCTGCCTCAATACATGAGCCCGGGGAATGATCACTATATGTTCTTTATCGAAGCCCAGATGTTTATTCCTGACATACTGCATCTGGCTGTAAACAACGAAGGTTCCGATGAGAAGGATGATGGAAACAGAAAACTGAAACAAAACCAGTCCATTCCGGATGAAGGGGTGTTTGGCTTCAAAGCGCAGTTTGCCACGCAACACAGATATGGGGCGGAAGGACGTCAGGATAAAGGCCGGATAAATCCCCGCAAAAAAACCGACAACGAGCATCACAGCGACGACTCCGAGCAGGAGCCACCACTCGCTGAAAAAAGGAAGGCTTATTTCTTTGGCGGCGATCCTGTTGAAGAGAGGCAGAAGAAGCTCGACAAGAGCGAGTGCAAGCCCCAATGAAAAAAGACTCATAAGAGTGGATTCGACGAGGAACTGCCGGACGAGCTGTGAGGGAGCGGAACCTAAAACTTTTCTCATGGCCACTTCCTTTGCCCGGATGGAGGAGCGGGCTGTGGAGAGATTCATAAAATTGATACAGGCGATCAAGAGGATGAAGACAGCGATGACAGAGAATATCGTAATGTACTTGGGATCGCTGTTGGGTTCGATCTCGTGCAACATTTGAGAGTGGAGGTGGATATCCGTGATCGGCTGCAGAATGATCCTGGAAAAATACCCTTTCTCCATACCTTCCGCGTAAGTGAAACCAAAAGTTTCCTCGTAATGAGGGGCCATATATTTTTTGACGATCCTTTGGAGTTTGGGCTCTAAACCTGCAGGGTCCACGCCCTCCTTCAGAAGAACGTATGTGTAAATATAAGAATAATGCCATTCTTGGCTCATACGTTCCTCAAAGGTGACAAGAGAGCCGATGAAATCGTAATGGTAGTGGGAATTTGGCGGGATATCTTCGGCCACCCCCGTCACCAGGAGCTCCGTATTCGTTTCGGCACGCAATGTTTTTCCGAGGGGATTGCGGTTGCCGAAATATTTTTCGGCGATCGACTGAGTGATGACCACAGAATAAGGCTTGAGGAGTGCGCTTTCAGGATCGCCCTGGATGAGCGGGATAGTGAGAACATCGAAAACAGTCGAATCGGCAAAAACCACACGGGTTTCGTTAAAGCTTTTATCCTCGAAGCGGAAAAATATCGGGTTGTCGTCACTGATGCGCGTCGCTTGGAGGATCTCTGGAAATTCATCCATGAGCGCTTGTGCCAAGGGAGCGGGGCTCATGGCACTGGCATATTCTTTGCCGGCTTCCCTTTTTTTATAGACCACTCTATAGATTCGATCGACATTTGTGTGATAACGGTCATAACTGAGCTCATCCCGCACCCAAAGAAAAATAAAGAGCGAGCAGGCTATCCCGATGGACAATCCGGCGATGTTGATGATGGTGTAGATTTTCTGCTTGCGCAGGATACGAAGGGCTACCGTTACATAGCTTCTAATCATTTCACTTCTATAGTTTCAGCAATAAATATGCCATATTTCTATTCAGAAAGTGACTCTTAATCTAACAGATTCTGCAGCACATATCTAATTCTTCGCTGTTCGAATATGGATAACAATTGTCCTGAATCGGACAGATCAGGCCTTGTTCGAAGAAAGGCCAAATATAAATCTTGGCATCGAACGGTTGACACGTTCGCTCTTTCCCTGATATGCTTTTCTCAGTCGAATCAAAGGGGAAAAACATGGCCATAAAGTGCCCTAGATGCCAGACCGAGAATCCCGAAACTCAAAAGTTTTGTGGCGAGTGTGCAGCTCTTCTCCAGCCGCCCAAAGAGATCGAAGTCACCGAAACGATCGAAGCGCCAAAAGAAGAGCTGACGCGAGGATCCACTTTGGGGGATAGATACGAGATCATCGAAGAATTGGGCAAAGGGGGTATGGGTAGAGTCTATCGTGTCGAGGACACGAAGCTCAAGCAAGAAGTGGCTCTCAAACTCATCAAACCCGAGATTTCATCTGATAAAAAAACCATCGAACGGTTCCGGAATGAACTGAAGATCGCCCGGAATATCCGCCACAAGAATGTGTGCGGGATGTTTGATCTGAGCGAAGTGGAGGGCGCACGATTCATCACTATGGAGTATGTCTCCGGAGAGGACCTCAAGAGCTTCATCCGAAGAGCGGCCCCTTTGAGCACATCGCGAACCATTTCCATAGCCAAACAGGTATGTGAGGGACTCGAAGAAGCCCATAGGATAGGAGTCGTCCACAGGGACCTCAAACCCAGCAATATCATGATCGATAAAGACGGCAATGTCCGGGTTATGGATTTCGGTATCGCCCGTTCCCTCAAGGAAAAGGGAATAACGGGCGCCGGCGTAATGATCGGCACCCCGGAGTACATGAGTCCCGAACAGGTCGAGGGGAAAGATATGGACCAGAGGACGGATATTTATTCTCTGGGAGCAATTCTTTATGAGATGGTGACGAGTCGAGTGCCTTTCGAAGGAGACACGGCTCTCTCTATTGCCGTGAAGCACAAGACAGAACAGCCCAAAGATCCCAAAGAGCTCAATCCTCAAATCTCGGAGGACATGAGCCGTATTATTCTGAAATGCTTGGAAAAGGATAAGGACAAACGCTACCAGAGCGCAGGAGCAGTCCGCACCGCCCTCGAAAACGTCGAAAAGGGCCTCCCGACAACAGAGCGTATCATCCCCGAGAGAAAACCTCTCACCTCACGCGAGATCACTGTCCAGTTCAGCATAAAAAAAGTTCTTTTGCCAGCCTTGATTTTCGGTGCAATTATAATTTTGGGAGTCGTAATCTGGCAGCTCCTGCCTAAAAGGGACGCAGCTCCCCCTCTCGTATCGGATAAACCATCGATCGCCGTCATGTATTTCAAGAACAACACAGGTGATGAAAGCTTCGATATCTGGAGAACCGCCCTTTCAGACTCGATCATCACCGACCTCTCTCAATCCATCTACATCCGCGTTCTAAGCGGCGACCAGCTCTACAGTATCCTTCGGAAACTGGATCTTCTCGAAGCGACGAGCTATGCGTCCGAAGATCTTAAAAAAGTGGCATCAGAAGGACGGGTGAACCACATTCTGCAGGGAAATCTGTCGAAAGCCGGGGATACCTTTCGCATCGACTACACTCTCAAGGATATCAATACCGGAGAGTCTGTGGGCGCAGAAAGAGTTGAGGGCGTAGGTGAAGACAGCATATTTGCGATGGTTGATAATTTAACACGAAAGATCAAGGCAAACTTCAGGCTTTCAGCCCGTGAAATCGCCGACGATATCGATGAAGAGGTCGGAAAAATCACGACCCGTTCTGCAGAGGCCTATCGGTATTACGCCGAAGGAAGAAAACATTTTAACCTCAGAGAGCACGAAAAATCGATAGAGCTCATGGAAAAGGCTGTCTCCATCGATTCCGAATTCGCTATGGCTTACAGATCCATGGCCGTTTCTTATGGAGAAATGGGATATCGTGCAAAGGTTCTCGAATTCATCAACAAAGCATTGGAGTTTTCACACAGAATGACAGAGCGTGAGCGCTATCTCATCCAGGGAGATTTTTACCGTTCTTCCGAAGAGACATACGATAAAGCCATAGAAGCTTACACCAAACTTTTAGAACTTTATCCGGATGATATGACTGGGAACAACAATCTGGGCGTCATTTATAGCTCCATCGGAGATGTGGACAACGCCATAGAACGCTACGAAGTGAACAGGAGGACCGGAGACGACAACGTCATTACCTATACGAATCTAGCGGGATGTTACGAAGACAAAGGGATGTACGACAAAGCCAAAACCTACTACGAGGAATTCATCCATAATATTTCGGACAATAATTTTGTTCGCAGACAATATGCCTATCACTATCTTAGACAGGGAAAATTCGATTTAGCCCAAAAGGAAGCAGACCGGGCATCAGAGCTCGACCCTGAAAATTATTTAAATTTTCTTTTATACGGAGATATCCATCATTTTCAAGGGAATTTATTCGAAGCAGAAACAGAATACAGAAAGCTGTTGGAGGCAAAATCTGAACACTATCACAGATTGGCTGTAGGTAGATTAGCAGGACAATATGTACTGCAGGGGAAATTTAAGGATGCCATAGAACAGCTCGAAAAACGGATCGCGCTGGCAAAGGACCACGGGGAAATGTCGTGGGCAACCTGGGGATACGGGTACTTATCCTACATCTATTGGAGGACAGGTGATTTAGAAAAATCGAAAGAGCAAGCGGATAAGTGCTGGCAAATAGCCGTAGAGGAAAATCTTCCAGGCTGGAAAAGAAACGTTTGGATGGTGAGAGCGTTGTATTCCCTGGAAAAAAATGCACAGGATGAAGCATTGCATGCCGCTCAAGAACTCAAGGCCCTGATCCAACGAGGAATGAACCCAATGCGTATGAGGGATTATTACTACCTCATGGGCATGATAGAGATCAGAAAAGAGAATTATTCTAGAGGCATAGAATATCAGAATGAAGCACTGTTTCTCATACAGGGGGGTCCGCTTGAAAAGGATGGGAGATATATCGATGCCTTAGCCCTTGCATACTACAGGTCAGGGGAGATCGACAAAGCACTGGCGGAGTATGAAAAAATAACAACTTTGCTCGTTGGCAGGAATTGGATCGGCGATATTTTTGCTAAAAGCTTCTACAACCTCGGCAAGATATATGAAGAACAAGGGAACACTGCCAAAGCCATAGAGAATTACGAAAAATTCCTCGACTTGTGGAAGGAGGCGGATCCGGAAATTGCAGAAGTCGAAGATGCGAAAAAGAGGCTTGCGGCAATAAAGAAGTAAATTTTCTATTTTGTCTTGACAGCTCTATTTTTATTGCCTAAATCACTTAAAAAGAAAAATTACCAAGCCACATAATCCAGCTGACGTCTTTTTTCACCTTTTTATAAAGAGTCTCATCAGCGGTCACGAATGACACACCCTCCTCTTTGGCTAATGCTAAGTAACTCGAATCGTACGCTGAAAGACCATAGGATTTTGAAAAATTGATAACTCCAGGATAAAGAAATGAGATATTTTTCTGTTCGATCCCCAAGCCTATAAATCCTTCGATTGCGGTCAACACGATCTTCTTTTCTATTCTTCCTCGCTTTTGAGCGATGAACAGCCCATTCAGAATCTCATATTCCAATAACGATGGGGCTAAAATTTCAATTTCATAGGAGACATACTTATCCAGTATTTCCAGCGCTTTATGAGCAAACTTCTCATCGAACAAATACCACTTCAGAACGACACCCGCATCGATGACAATTCGCTTCAAATTTTCCTCTCTAGCTGTTTTTTCGAGTCTTTAAAGACTTCATCCGCCGGCAAATCAGATTTTTCAAACGCCTCGCGGGCATCCATGATCTTTTTATAGCCTTCCAGACGTTTGGCCCGTTTGTATTCGTCATAAGGGATGATCACCGCCACAGGTTTCCCTCTATTCGTGATGACGAATTCTTTTTTTTCTTCGAGCGCATCATTGACCAGTCTGCTGAATCTCTTTTTCCCTTCAGCGATGTTGATAATCGAAGATTCTTTACGCTGGTAAGATTTGATCTTTTTATTGGTCATGATATATGACTAATAATATAGTCATCTATAAGATTTGTCAAACGAAAAAACGCCCAGTTGAATAGCATTGCATCGTAGCATCAATACGTTTGACACCTCCCCTCTTTCCTTGATATGCTTTCCCCAATCAAACCTAGGGGAAGACAATGGCCATAGAGTGCCCTAAATGCCAGACTGAAAATCCTGATACTCTCAAGTTCTGCGGTGAGTGTGGAACGCGACTTCCATCCTCCGGGGAAATTGCCGTCACGGAAACGATCGTAGCCCCGAGAGAAGAACTGACCACGGGTTCCACTTTCGCCGGAAGATACCAGATCATCGAGGAGCTGGGAAGAGGGGGCCTGGGAAAAGTTTATAAAGCTCTGGATACAGAGATAAGGGAGAAAATCGCTCTCAAGCTCATAAAACCCGAGATTGCCGTGGATAAGAAGACGATCGAGCGCTTCCAGAACGAGTTAAAATTCGCCC
>JASFEP010000132.1:0-10418 GCA_050124775.1 Candidatus Aminicenantota bacterium | reverse complement strand
TATCTGAGTGCTTATTTGTCAAGTTTATTTCAAAAAAAAGTTTTTTTTCTTTTTTCCGCGAAAAAACATCCCATTCCCCCTGGCAAGATTATGCCTCCAGAACCTATAGATCGATGGCCTAGGGCCTTTTTTTGATTTTTTTAGCAGGACCGATAAGGATGGTCGCTTCTCCCTTTAGGGATATTTTCTCCTTCGAACGGATCAATTCTTCGGGTGTTGCACGGATGAATTCCTCGTAAATCTTCGTCATTTCCCTGGCGATCACGATTTGCCGTTCACCCAATGTCTCCTGAATCAGATGGAGAAAAGCTCGAAGCTTTCGCGGCGGGAGATAGAAGACCAGCGTCCCTGTTTCGTCTATCAGAGATCGTAGCAGTTTTTTTGTCGTTTCTTTTTTAGGAGGGGGAAAACCAAGAAAAAGGAATCGGTGTGTGGACAGACCCGCTGCAGATACGGCCGCAGTCAGGGCGGAGACTCCTGGGATGGGGACCACGGGGATCTTCCGGTCGATGGCCTCTCTGATGAGCGGAAAGCCGGGGTCGGAAATACCTGGTGTCCCTGCGTCCGAAACCAGCGCCACGTCCTCGCCCCTTTTAAGGCGTTCGATGATCAGAGGGATCTTTTGTTTCTCTTTAGGCTGATAGTAACTGAAAAGCTCTTTTTTAAGTCTGTAGGCATTCAAAAGTTTTCGTGTCTGACGGGTGTCTTCACAGGCGATAAGCTTCACTTTCTCGAGAATCTTGAGTGCGCGAAAGGTCAGATCTTCCAGGTTCCCTATGGGCGTGGCGACCACGTAGAGTGTGCCGGAGGGTTTGCGCTTTTTCCCGCTATCCATAGTGTATCTCTCGGGATGCTGGCTATCGTTCCCGATCGTAGGGGTAGAGGAAATCGTGCCCGACCGTGCGCTCCGAGAGTTTTGCGATCGGAGGGAGCTTTCGCTTGAATTCGGAGTTTTTTATCAGAGAGATTACACGTTCGACCATCTCCTTTTCGAATCCCGCTGCGATAACTTCTTCTGCTGTGCGCCGTTTATCGACTATCTGATAGAGCACTTTGTCGACATTCTCGTAGGTCAGGCCGAGCTCCTCTTCATCTGTTTGCCCCTCCCAAAGCCCGGCGGTCGGTGCTTTATTCTGTATCTGTTCCGGGATCCCCAGATGTTGTGCGAGTTCCCGCACCTGAGTTTTGTACAGATCACCCAGGGGATTGATCGCACAGGCCATATCCCCGTGGATCGTTCCGTAGCCGAGAAGAAGCTCGCTCTTATTGCTGGTTCCGAGTATAAGAGCGCCTTCCCGGGCAGAGTAGTCGTACAGGATAGACATCCGCTCGCGCGCCATTTTATTCCCGATCAAAATTCTATTATCGGTCGGGTGATCTTTGAAATAACTGTCCACCATGGGGGCGATGTCGATGATCCTGGATTCTAACCCGAGGGAACGCACAACTTCCTCGGCATCATCGAAATCCCGTCCGAAAGTTTCTCCATAAGGCATGATGAGAGCGAGGACGTTGTCCGGACCGAGTGAATTGGAAGCGAGAAACGCACACACGCTCGAGTCCAGACCGCCTGACAGCCCTAATATTCCTCTGGAATAACTGAACTTCGTCAGTTCTTCTTTGATGAACTTGGTGAGGATCTTTTCGACGAAGGGCGCGTTAATCTTCATATTTTGCGACGATCCTTTTGAGAGCCTCAAGGATTATCTCTGGCTTCTCATCTCTTTTATATGGCCATTTCTTTCGGAAAGCGCGGATCTCATCGAGGTCGATGTCCGTCACCATAAATTCCTCATCCCCGTATGCTGCTTTGGCCACAAGCCTGCCGCCGGGGTTGTATATGAAGGATCCTCCTGCGAAAGACTTCCCATCCTCGAATCCCACCCTGTTAGCATAGATAACGAAGGCCGTCGAAAATCGGGATAAAGATTCACCCATGAGCTCCCACATGTGGCTGGTTTCATATCCCTCTTCTCCAGAGATCCCACGCCCGGGAGCAGCGCTGAGGACGATGACGATCTCCGAGCCTCCGGCAAAGAGGAGGTAACCCGCGCCGTAGTGGAGGAAGTCGTAGCAGATCATCAGTCCTGTTTTTCCTAAGGGGGAATCGAAGGTTAAAAAGTTTTTTCCTTGACCGAAAAACTTCAATTCCTCGAACATCCCATAAGTGGGCAGAAAAATCTTGCGGTGGATGTGGCGAATTTCTCCCCCCGAGAGGAATGCGGCTGAGTTAAAAAAAAGCCCCCGTTCTTTCTCTTCCACAAAGCCGACAACAAGAGATATATTTTCACTCAAGCCTTTCAACCGTTGGAAAAGGGGAGACTCACTCGGCTTTATGGCCACTTCCGGAACAAAATCTTGAAGGGTGTATCCTGTGAGGCTCAACTCCGGAAAAACTATGAGATCTGCTCTGTTTTTCTGTGCTCTCTCGACTAAATCCAAATGAACATCGAAATTTTTATTGACATCTCCCAAGTGGGGTGCGATCTGGGCGATGGCGACTTTCATGACTGAAAAATTAGCATAATTTTGTGAGCATTGCAATCAGAGAGGGCTGAGATACCATTTGAAAAAAATTTTTATTTTGCATATAACTATAGCAATGCTTTTACTTTGGAAGATGAGAAGGATAAACCGCTAAGGATATAAGGTCATATTATGGAGCATATAGGCCGCTATCTTCGTGACATATATTTCGGTAAAAAAAGAGGGCAGCTTACCTTCAAACACCAGGAAATCCAGAAATATCTCTATTTCCAGGACGGCAATCTTGTCTTTACCAAAACGAACCAGCCGGACGAGCTGTTGGGAGAAGTCCTCTTCCGCTTGGGAAAGATCTCCCAGGAGGCTCATCAGAACATCGAGGAGTATATCGAGCCCATGGAGATCATCGGACAAGTGCTCGTCAAGCGCGGGCTCATTTCTGAGCAGGATCTGTTGGACGGCCTGATCTATCAAATGCGAGAAGTCACCCTGAACATCTTCCCGATATTTAACGGCGTCTTCAAGTTCCAGGAGAGAGATGAATTGAGTATGGAGGATCTGGATGCGAGAATCGGTATCCCAAGCCTTATAGCGGACGGGATCCGGCGGATGAAGTTCGATCCCAACATCGAAAAATATTTGAGAGCACAAAAGGTATCACCCAGAAAGAAAGGGCTCGACCTTGAACTTACCGAGGAGGAGAAGGGGGTCTTGAGTAAGATCCATCCGGATTCTTCTCCTGGGGATATTCTAAAATTTTCAGGATTGAATCCTGATTTTTTCTGGAAAAGCCTTTACCTCTTTTATTGTTTGAACTTGATCGAGTTGAGCCAGGAGGAAAGTGTCTTCGCAGCCAAAGAAAAGCCTGTGGAAAAACCGATCAGCGATGACCAGACAGATAAACTCCGAGACGTTGATGCGTTCCAGGATAAGATCTCCGGAATGAATTTTTATCAGATATTGGAGGTTTCCAATTCAGCTTCCCAGGCTGACATAAAAAAAGCGTATTTTGTGTTGGCCAGAAAATACCATCCGGACCTATTTGATCGGAATATTTCCCCCAGTCAAAAAGAGATGATCGATAAAGTTTTTGACCAGATCACCAAGGCCTATCATACCTTGAGTGATGAAGACAAGAGGAAGGTGTACGATAAAGAACTTGCCGAAGAAGGGGCGGATGACAGGAGAGGAGCTGTCAAAAAAGCGGAAATAAAATTTCGGCAGGCCAAAACCCTCTATAACCAGGCCCGCTATGAAGAGGCCATGGCCTTTCTGGATGAAGCGATAAGGCTAGATGCACACAAATCATCCTATTACCTTCTGCTCGCTATGGTGGAAACGAAGATCCCGACATATTTGAAAAAAGCTGAGGAGCATTTCAGGAAAGCCATAAGGCTGGAGCCGTGGAGCCCCGATGGCTACCTGGGATTGGGGATCATGTACAAGAATGCGGATTTAAAAGTCAAAGCGGCCAACCAATTCAACAGTGCTCTTAGGGTCGATCCGGGAAATCCTGCGGCTCTCAAAGAGTTGAAAGATATGGAAAAGTCCAAGAGCGGATTCAAGGAGGTGAAAGACCTCAAAGACCTTCTGTCCTTTGATGTAAAGGGGCTGAAGAGTGTTTTCAAGTCGGATATTTTCGGCAAGAAAAAGAAAAAATAGATTTATTTTTAATACGCCTGAATTATCCAGGAACTTAGGTTGCTGCAAAGGCGAAGCAGTGGCTCCCGAAGTTTGGTTGGTTAGGTCGGGTCGGTCGTAAACTCGCGCGAGGGGGCTGCAATGAAAGCTTTGTGGTGAGATCGGTTCGCATGAAAGGTGAAAGGAGCTGCCGATAAGAACTAAAATGGTTTAGTAAATAAGTTTGGCAGCAACTTTTATGAATAATTCAGGTTAGATATTAACGACAGGAAGCTCTTCTCGTCCAGGATACCCACTCCGAGCTTTTGGGCTTTTTCGAGTTTCGATCCCGGGTCATCTCCTACAATAACGTAATCCGTTTTTTTGCTCACGGATGATGTGACGGTTCCCCCCCGCTGTTCGATCTCTCTCTGCGCCTCTTCCCGGCTGAATTTTGTGAGTTTCCCGGTCAGAACGAATGATTGTCCCGAAAGGGGGCCCTCTTTGGGGACAGCCGCGGCTTGCAAGGTAAAATTGACACCAGCCGCACGCAATTTTTCTATGAGAACCATATTCTCTGGCTGGCTAAAAAAGAAGACGATGCTCTCAGCCACCTTTGGTCCCACATCCTCAATCTGGATCAACTTCTCGGCTGGTGCTTTGATCAGGGAATCAAGATCTTGAAAATGAGAGGCGATTGCCTGTGCAGTGCGTTCTCCAACGTACCTGATACCCAGCGCGTAGATGAGCCTGGGCAGGTCTCGCTCCTTCGATCGTTCGATCTCATCAAGGAGATTCGAAGAGCTTCTGGGTCCCATTCTCTCGAGATCCACCAGGTCTTCGTAAGCCAATGAATAAAGGTCGGGGATTGTTTTAACGAGTCCTTTTTCCAGTAACTGATTGACCAGGGCGATCCCGAGAGTCTCGATATTCATAGCCCGCCGTGAGGAGAAATGAAGGAGAGATTCTTTCAATTTTGCAGGGCACGAAGGATTGATGCAGCGGGAGATCGCCTCATCTTCGGGCCGGAAAACGGCTGTGTGGCACACAGGGCATTCCTTGGGAAAATCGAAGGGCGTTTCGTTGCCGGACCTTTTTTCTGTGATCACTCTGACCACCTTGGGAATAACGTCTCCGCTGCGCTCGATCAGGACAAAATCGCCGACGCGAATGTCTTTCCTCCTGACCTCATCCTCATTGTGGAGAGTCGACCGGCTTATCGTTGTCCCGGAGAGCTTGACGGGCTCGAGAACTGCCACTGGGGTCAACGCGCCTGTTCTGCCCACTTGAATAATGATATCTTTGATCTGAGTCGTCGCTTGGCGTGCCGGGAATTTATAGGAAATGGCCCACCTCGGAAATTTTGCCGTGCTGCCCAGTCTTTTTTGCTGCTCGACGGAATCCACTTTGACAACGATGCCGTCGACATCGTAATCGAGCTCGTCCCTGCGCGTTTTCCATTCTTCGTAAAAGGTGAGAACCTCCTCCAATGAAGAGCATCGACGGGAATGCGGGTTGGTCTTGAAACCCAGCTTTTTCATTGTCAGGAGGCTTTCCCACTGGCTCTTTTTCTCTGCTCCTCCTATAAATAAGGTATAGAGAAAAACGTCCAGCATTCGAGCGGCCACCTCCTTCGGGTCGAGCAGCCGGATGGAACCTGCAGCGGCATTCCGGGGGTTGGCGAACAGAGAAAGATCCTTGTTCTCTCTTCTCTTGTTTATTTTCCTGAATGAGTCGAACGGCAAGTAGATTTCCCCCCGCACCTCGATCTCTTGCGATTGAGGAACGGAAAGGGGAAAACTTCTTATCGTTTTGACATTTGCAGTCACATCATCACCCCTCAGTCCATCTCCCCGGGTTATCGCTTGGTCAAATTTGCCCTCACGATAGATGGCTGAGATCCCCAATCCGTCGATCTTCAATTCGGCCACGTATGTGATCTTTTCTGAAGGGATGATTTTTTGTATACGCTCTTCGAATTCCCTCAGTTCATCCATAGTGTAACAGTTGTCGAGGCTGAGCATTGCGGTGCGGTGTTCAACGGAAGCGAAGCCTTCGAGAGGTTGTTCGCCGACCCTTTGAGTGGGTGATTCGGGTGTGATGAGCTCTGGAAATTGTTTTTCCAGATTCATGAGCTCCTTTGTGAGCATGTCGAATTCGAAATCGGAGATCTGGGGATCGTTTTCGACATAGTATTTCTTTTCATGAAAGACAATCTCTTCCCTGAGTTTCTGGGTTCTTTGCTTAGCTTCTTTCAGCGTGATCGGCATTGACTGTCGTGTTTTTCCTTTGGTATGACCGGAGGTTTTTCCGCCCTTTCGGTCAGGTTATACAGATAGTATTACAGAAATTGGAAAAGTTCAATCAGAGAAGATACGGGATCAGCTCCCTAATCTGACCGGGAGGTTATAAAAATTAATTTTCCGAACGGACCGTCGTAGTGTAGAGTTGATACGTTTGAGATACCGTTTGGAGATGAGTTTATAAGATCCGTCGAATAAAGGTTAAATGCCTAAGCGCTTTTTTGTCTGTTCCACAAGCGCGTTGAATTTTTCCAATGCCTGTTGTTGTTCAGTTTGGAGTTTTTCTATGGCTGTTTGTTCAGCTTCGATCTGTTTCAAGGTCTTTTCCATCTCTGTTTTTTCCGCATCGGAAAGTTCTTCCTCGTCTTTTTCTCCGAATTTTTCATTGAAGCTATTCGTTAGAGATTCGAGTTTAGTGCCCCTGTCCGAGAGGTCTTTGATCTTGTCGTTATAACCCGGGACTTCGTGGTTGAAGAACAGTCTCTGCGCAAGGTCCATGGCTTTCTTGGAATTGGCCTGTGAGAGAAAACTTGCATCCAGCAGATAAGTGATCGCTTCTGAAGAACCGTTGTTGTTGGAATTGCTCTTCGAGGCAAGAATCACTCCCATGTTGTATGCTACATCTCCTTTTTTCTGCTTCGCATAGGCCTGTTTGTAGTATGTCAGAGCCTCATCCTTTTGTCCGGACCTGTTGAGTGAGTTTGCCAGATAGACTATACAGGCGTAGTCGTTGGATACGCTTGCACATACCTTCCAGGCTTTGGCGGCGTCGGCATAGGCTTTGGCATCATAAAGGCCCTTAGCGACTTTTTTTAAGTCGTTGGCGATCTGTTTATTTTTTAGGATATTGTAGGCACTGATGAACGAGCTGGAGGCGCCTTTCAAGTCGTTGGATTTTTGTTGGACTTGGCCTTGGACATAGTAAGCCGCTCCCACAAGCTGATTGTTATTCTCTGCCTTACCGAGCTGGATGGCTTGTTGGGCATAGTTTTTGGCTTTGGCTAAATTGGCTCCTTGTTGTCCGTATACGGAGGCAACTGTCACGAGGACTTGGTATTTCATGAGTTCATCCAAGCCTCCCAAAGTTAGTGCCTTTTCCCCATATTCGATGGTATCCGCTGCTGTTTTGCCGCTGTAGGGAGTGACACACAGGTTCGCGTACGCAAAATTTTCATACTGGGACCCTTTTCCGCCGCATTGAGCCAGGTACTCTTTGAGGAGTTTTGCTCTTTGAGCGGCATCTGGTGTTGTCATGGCTTTGATATAAGCCTGATCGCAGGTGTTTTCCTGGCTGAACACGGGGATAGCGAGGAGGAGGGTGAGTGCGATTACGATAAGTGCTGGTTTTTTCATGGTCGACCTCTCTATGTTGAATTCATTCTTATTCATAAAGGGAAAGCGAAATATTAGCATAAATTCCCGATAAAAAGCAATCGCTTTTCATCTATACTTAATGGTAGCAAAAACCATGCCATATTTACAGTGGAGCGCTGTATTATGTTCTATTTGTCTAAATCGCCGAGTGTCACCCAAAAAAATACGATCCTCCAGAAATGGATGTTGTCACTCTTCCATGCCCGTAAAGAAGGCCGGGAGGATCTGCAGGAAAGGTTCTGAAAAATTTTGAGGGTGGATTGAGGAAAATATGCAGGTGACAACTCACTTTTTGGTGTTTTATCATCCATTTTATGTAATTTCGTAAAGATTTTTACGGTTTTATGCGCAGAATCCAAATTTTTGGAATTTATGCGAACTTTATGACCTTCCCCTATGCACCTGTCATCGCTGATCTTAGACTTTTAATCGGATATAGGATAGAATGGCAGCATGGAAAGCGGGAAGAGAAATTTTCCTGAGGTGTTTCAGAGGACATTGGGCAGATCTCTCGATTTTTCCGTGTGCCTTGCCGATTATTCCCATTTCAGGATCGGTGGTGACACCGACTATTTTTTCTGTGCGCGATCTGCCGATGATCTGAAAAAGGCCATCACCCTGGCTCGCGAATTTTCTGTGTATCATATCATCATGGGTGGGGGCTACAATCTCTTGTTCGAGGATGAAGGATTCCGGGGTCTCGTCATCAAAAACAAAGTCAATTTTATAGAGCGGCAGGACTTGGGCCGTGTCCGGTGTGCGTCTGGGGCTAAGCTAAAGGATGTTCTCGAATGGTGCACCACAAAGGATTTGGGAGGGTTGGAATTTATGGCGGGGATTCCGGGAACTCTGGGTGGGGCGGTATACGGAAATGCCGGCGCCTTTGATGAGGAGATCGGCGATCATGTGGTTGAGGCTGTACTTTATGATGAATCGAGCCGAGAAGTCAGGAAGCAGAGAGATTATTTTTCCTTTGATTATCGCTATAGCTCGCTCAAAGAGAATGCGGTTGTCCTTTTGGAGGTGATTCTTCAGGTCGAAGAGCGTGAAAGATCCCGTGTAGAGGCGACGATTACTGGCTTTTTAGAACAAAGGAAGACACGGCACCCTCCCTGGGATGTGGCCTGTGCGGGCAGTTTTTTTCAAAATCCCGTGTTTCCGGATGGAAGAAAAGTTGCTGCTGCCAAGCTCCTGGACCGAATCGGCGCAAAGGGATCGAGGGAAGGGGATGCGATGGTCTATGAGGGACATGCCAATTTCATCATCAATGGTGGCAACGCAACATCCAAAGATGTCCTTCGTCTGGCTTCAGAGCTCAAGAGGAGGGTCAGAGAAGAATTCGGCATCGACCTCAAGGAAGAGGTCATTCACGTCCCAGCAACGCCTCCAGCGAACTGATCTTTTCCTCCGAAGTTTTTTTCTCGCGTTTTGTCATTTCCAGAGCTTGTTTTGCCAGGTCGATGTATATGCGGCGGGCTGAGGGATACTTTTCTAATTCCGCCAGGTGTTTCTGGATCGTGGTCAGATCACCCCTGGTGACAGGGCCGGATAAAGCCTTAAAAATGTTAATTTTGTTTACATTATGTAAAGTTCCTTCGAGGAGTGGCCAAAGGATTTTTTGGGCTCTATCCTCCCCCAGTCCACATTGACCGAGAAGAGTAACGGCCGTATAAAGAAGCGCAACACTCATGTTAGAGGCCATACTGCATGCTGTGTGATAACAAGCTTTGTTTTCCGGGCGGATCATAAAGGATCGCCCACCGATAGCATCGATCAGATCTTTGGCTGTAGACACCGCCAAATCCTCGCCTTCGAGAGCAAAGTATATCCCCCGGAAGAGGTCCTGGCTGCGCTGTTTTTTGGGGAAAGACATACAGGGATGGACAGAAGCTGTGCGGGCTCCCTGCGATCGGAGAGCGTCGAGGACACTTGAGGTGAGCAGGCCGCTGCAGTGGAAAACGGCTTTTTCCTCCCAGCTCGAATCGGAATGGGCGAGCTCCTCTACGATACCTTCGATGCCGTCGTCGGGAACAGTGAGGATAACGATCTCTCCCTGCCCAGCGGTCCAAATGTTGTCTGAAGATGCCGTTCCCTGGCCGATCTTTGTCCTGCTCTCTTCAGCCGACTCCTTGGAGCGGCAGGAGAAGGCCGCGATCCTGTATCCGTTTTTTGACAGGGCGTATGCGAGGGAAGTCCCTAGACGCCCTGCCCCGATAATGGCAACGTCTCTCATCTCTTTTTTTTGAATATGTCGATCCAATGGTTTACCTCGAGCGGAGAAGGAGGATGTGTGTCTTTGTCCATCTCTTTAAGCTCTTTGTTTTCTTTGAGCGCAGTCTTAAGTTGCTTGTTGAATTCTTCACAGGTCAACGGTTGGAGGCCGTTTTTCCTGGCGAAGTCCTTGATCTCCCTGTCCGAGCTCACCACAAAGAACCGGCGCTCCCGGGTCCTTCGGGCGATGATGTCCTTGATGATGCCATCGGCATTTTGGCCTAGGTCGGGAAACAAAACCGTCAGGGAATTTGCGGGGAAATTCTGCTCCGTGATGACCGGGTCCGGTGGCCCGTCGAAAACGACGATGATTTTTGATTTTTGTATTTTATGAAATATGAACAGTTTCGCGATCAGATTGTATTT
>JASFEP010000131.1:0-10435 GCA_050124775.1 Candidatus Aminicenantota bacterium | reverse complement strand
CCAATCCTTCGGGATTCCGCTGAGTTATGGAGGCCCATACCTGGGATTTATGGCGTGTAATCAGGAATTTATACGGCAGTTTCCAGGGCGGATTTCCGGAGAGACTGTGGATGTGGAGGGGCAGCGGGGGTATGTTCTGACTCTTTCAACGAGGGAACAGCACATAAGGCGAGAAAGGGCCACATCCAACATCTGCACGAACCAGGCTTTATGCGCCCTGAGAGCCACCATATTCTTGGAAACATTGGGAAAAGAGGGCATCAGGGAGTTGGGCTTACAGAATATCCAAAAGGCGAATTATGCACTTGAAGAATGCTGCAAGATCGAAGGCGTCCGGAAAAAGTTCCGCGGGGCTGTTTTCAATGAGTTCGTTTTGGAGTTCGATAAACCTGCGGCTTCGCTGAACCGGTTTCTGTTGGAAAAGGGCATCATCGGAGGGTTGGATCTGGGCCAGTTCTTCCCGGAGTTCGATAATTGCGCCCTGTTCTGCGTGACAGAGACACACACGAAAGACAAGATCGACCGATTGGTCAAAGGAATAGAGGAGGCTATGTAAGGCCGTTATCAAATGGGCCTTACATCAGTGAGAGGAATATGATCAGAGAACCTTTAATTTTTGAGATCAGTGATAAAGGGAAAAGAGCCTTCCGTTTGCCCGAACTCGATGTGCCCGTGAACGAGGACATTCTCAAAGGAATACGCACGAGAGCGGAGGTAGACGGATTTCCGCAAGTTTCCGAGATCGAAGTTGTCAGACATTTTACACGGCTATCCCGGGCCAATTTTTGTATAGATGTCTGCCTCTATCCCCTCGGTTCTTGCACGATGAAATACAATCCGAAGGTCAATGAGAAAGTCGCATCATTTTCTGGATTTTCACATGTGCATCCTTTTGTTCCGCCTGAACTCGTACAGGGGAACTTGGAGATCATCAAAACAGCTGAGGAGTATCTTTGCGAAATCGCTGGTATGGACGCCTTTACGCTCCAGCCTTCTGCGGGAGCACAGGGAGAGCTCGTCGGGATGATGTTGATCCGGGCATGTCTTGAAGATAGGGGAGACCCCCGAAAGATCGTTCTCATCCCGGATTCAGCCCATGGAACGAATCCGTCCAGTGCCCATTTGTGTGGGTACCGCGTACAGGAGATCAAATCCAACGCGGAGGGCACTGTTGACTTGGAAGACCTTTCTCGAGTAATGTCGGATGACGTGGCTGCGTTGATGGTCACAAACCCGAACACTCTGGGAGTTTTTGAATCCGATATCCAAAAGATCTGTGAGATCGTTCACAACAAGGGCGGTCTTGTGTACATGGATGGGGCCAACATGAACGCACTTGTGGGTGAATGCCGCCCCGGAGACATGGGTGTCGATGTGATGCACATCAATCTTCACAAGACATTCTCCACTCCCCATGGTGGAGGTGGTCCGGGAGCAGGCCCTGTGGGTATCAAAAAGATTTTGGAGCCGTATCTTCCCGTCCCCATCATTGAGAGAAAGGGAGATGTTCTCGTTCTCAACTTCCAAAGCCCCAAAAGTATCGGTCGAGTCAGGAGCTTTTACGGAAATTTTTTAGTAATCCTCAAAGCCTTGGCGTATATCCTCTCTTTGGGCGCAAGTGGATTGAGAGAAGTCTCGGAGATCGCTGTGTTGAATTCAAACTATATCCGTAAAAGTCTGGAAGATGAGTATTACCTCAAATACAAAACGCCCACGCTCCATGAGTGTGTTTTTTCGGATAAATATCAAAAAGAACACGGTGTCCAGAACATAGATATCGCAAAAAGGCTGATCGATTTCGGCGTGCATCCGCCAACGATGTCCTTTCCTCTTATTGTGGGAGGTGCTTTGATGATCGAACCCACCGAGACAGAGAGCAAACGAGATCTGGACCTCTTCATAGATGCGATGAAACAGATCGCGAAGGAGGCGAAGGAAAATTCTGATATCCTGAAGCAAGCACCTCACAATGCGTATGTTCGCCGGCTGAATGAGACCCAGGCTGCGCGGGATCCCGTCCTCCGCTGGACACCCAAAGAAAAAAATCTTTCCGAAGATTCATAGAGGTCTTATGCGCATGCAAAAACCGCAGGATTCTATCGTGTAAAAATGACGATTCAAGCTTTGATAATGAACCTCCAGAAATTCTGGGCGAACCAGGGCTGTTATCTGGCTCAATCATATGACCTTGAAGTGGGCGCAGGGACCATGACTCCAGACACCTTTTTTAGAGTACTGGATAAAAGACCGTGGAGAGTCGCTTATGTGCAGCCCTCACGAAGGCCTACCGATGGACGGTTCGGTTTGAATCCCCACCGTGTCCAGAAACATTTTCAATACCAGGTGATCATGAAGCCCTCGCCGAGCAATATCCAGAATCTCTATTTGAAGAGCCTGACGTCTTTGGGCATAAATTTAAACGACCACGACCTTCGGTTCGACGAGGACAACTGGGAATCCCCGACGATCGGTGCTTGGGGAGTTGGATGGCAGGTGTTGCTGGATGGATTGGAGATCACGCAGTTCACGTATTTTCAACAGGCTGGCGGGATCGATACATTTCCCGTTCCCGTAGAGATCACATATGGATTGGAGCGCCTGGAAATGTTCTTGGAGCAAAAGGACAGCCTTTATGACCTCGAATGGTCTGAGGATGTGACATACGGGGATTTGAGGCTGGTCGAGGAAAGTGAGTTTTCAGAGTACAATTTCAACCAGGCGGATGTAAAGCTCTTGAGAAAATCCTTCGATATGAACATAAGGGAAGGGCAGAAAATGATCGACAAGGACCTTCTCCTTCCTGCATACGACATCTGTCTCAAATGTTCCCATCTTTTCAATCTCCTGGATTCGAGGGGCGCCATCAGCGTGACAGAAAGAGTAAAAATGATCACCCAGATCCGGGTGCTCGTCAATCGGATTGCCGAACAATACACATCTCGGGAGGACTCGCTCTAATGGAATTTTTTCTGGAGATCAATACGGAAGAGATGCCGTCTTCCCACATCATAAGCGGAATTTCCCAGCTGAGAGATAAACTGGAAGAGATCCTGCATTCCTCGAGCATATCCTTTTCCCGTATAAAAAATTATGGAACCTGCCGCAGGCTTGTGATCGTCGGGAATTTTGCGCCCGAGCAGAAAGACCGTGTCGAAGATATCATCGGCCCTCCTAGGGCTGCGGCGTTCGATGAGAATGGTGTTGCCAGACCTGCTGCTGCCGGGTTTGCCAGAAAACACGGCCTGAGCGTCGAAAAATTGGTCGTGCTTAAAACAGATAAAGGAGAATATGTCGGAGCAAGAAAGATCATAAAGGGTGCTCCCACAGAAGATATCTTGAGGGAGGGTCTCCCCAAGATCATTGCTTCACTTTCGTTCCCCAAGATGATGAGGTGGGGAGAAAGTCCCCTGAAGTTCTCTCGTCCGATCCAGAATATTCTGTGCATTTTCGGAGAGAAGCCCCTCCTTTTTCGTGTAGGTGAAATCTCTTCCTCGGACTTTACCACCGGGCACAAGATTTTTTCACCGAAAAAGGTCAAACCGGCAAGTTTTTCTGAGTACAGGAAGACATTGGCCGATCTTGATGTGATTATCGATCCAGATAAACGGAAACGTATGATCTTGAGACAAGCCGAGAAAAAACTGATGTCTTTAGGCGCACAAATATACCCTGACGATGAACTCCTGGATAAACTATCCTTCGATGTGGAGTCTCCTTATGTGATCTTGGGAAGCTTTCCCGAAGAATATCTGAAGCTCCCTCTGGAAGTGTTGAGTACGGCCATGAAGGA
This sequence comes from Candidatus Aminicenantota bacterium, assembly GCA_050124775.1. Taxonomy (GTDB): domain Bacteria; phylum Acidobacteriota; class Aminicenantia; order Aminicenantales; family Aminicenantaceae; genus WTAW01. The sequence goes on along the minus strand of JASFEP010000131.1, from coordinate 6,645 downwards.
GGGCCAAAATCTTTTCTCCGTGGTTAAGGGAAAAAAGCAGTTGCCCTATTTTATAGGTGTGGCAGATGTGCCTGACGATTCCAAATCTCTGATCCGAGAGGGAAACGAAAGAGTGCTGAAAGCGAGGTTAGAGGATGCTAGGTTTTTTTGGGAGCAGGATCTGAGGATCAAACTCAGGAAGAGAGCGGAGGGACTGGATCGGGTGATCTACCAGGAGAAACTCGGGAGTTATGATGACAAGGCTCAACGATTGAAAAAGATCGGTGTTTATCTTGCGAATAAATTGGAAGCCAAGGGTGAAAAAAAATCGGTGGCCGACGCCGCAGAACTGTGTAAAGCCGATCTTCTGACCGAAATGGTCAGAGAGTTCCCAACGCTCCAGGGTCAGATGGGCGGATTGTATGCCAAAGAAGAAGGATACTTGATGGGGGTATGGAGAGCCATCTACGAACACTACCAGCCCTTGAGTATGGATGATGCTGTCCCTTCCTCGTTTAGCGGTGCGCTCCTTTCCGTTGCGGATAAGCTGGATTCCATCGTCGGTGCAGTCGGTGTCGGCATGGAAGTCAGCGGATCGAAAGATCCATTCGGTCTTCGCAGGAACGCCCAGGGCATCTGCAAGATCATTCTGGAGAAAAAGATCGATATCGACTTTTCCCGATTGGTGGACAAGGTGATAGCCATTTATGGGGAAGCTTTTGAGCAGAATAAAAGAGACATTAAAAATCGTTGCTTTACGTTCTTCAAAGGACGTCTGCAGCATATATTCGAAAGCCAGGGATTCCGGTATGATCTCGTCAATGCGGCCCTTAGTCCGGGGATAGATAACATCTACTATACATATCTCAGGCTCAAGGCATTGGACAGCCTCAAAGAAAGTGCCCATTTTGAGCCGATGATACTTATCGCCAAACGCGTGAACAATATTCTCCGCGATCAGACCCAAAAATTCAAAGTCAACTCTGAGTTGCTTTTTGAAAAAGAAGAACGCGAGCTGTACACAACTTTTTCGATAATCCGTGAAAACGCTCTAGAAATGATCGCTCGGGGAGACTTTACGAAGGCACAGCGAATGGCCTTTCGGATCCGGTCATCCATCAACTCGTTTTTTGACAATGTTTTAGTCATGGTCGATGACAGAAGGCTTAAACGGAACCGATTAGCCCTTCTTCAAGCTATCAGCAAGCTACTTAACGAGATCGCCGATTACTCCCAAATCGTTATATCTGACTGATTCCTTTCGCACCCCCACAACCTGTTTCATCCGAATCTTTCGCGGACCAAAGTCGCTGCAAAGGTGAGGCAGTGGCTTCTGAAGGTGTAGTGAACTACCTCGAAGGGGCTACAACGATGGCTTTGTAGTGAGATCAGCTCGCCTGTAAGGTAAAAGATGCTAACGATAAAAGAGAGAATGTTCCTTCCAGAAAGGTTTATAGGAAAAGGGTGTTAGCATCTTTTATGAATAATTCTTATTCGGTGTCTATCTCAAAGTCCCCTTTATCCGAATCCGTCTCCGATTTTTCCGCAGGTGCAAATTTCTGTTCGAGAGCGATGATCTTGACAAGTGCCCCTGGATAATTCTGGCCTTTCTTTTCGCCGTAGGGATTGAATTGAACTCCGACCTGGTATTTATAGCTTTTGCCTGCATTGATCGCCGACCACCTGACTTGGCCTTTCATGACAAGGGGAACTCTTTCTCCAGGAAGGGAGATTTTTAAGGTTACGTTGCTATTGATCTTAAGGTTTTCTTGTGTGAGGAAACGGAGCCCACCGCGACTGATATCCAGAATCGGACAGAATTCCTCTCCATATTTTGATTCTGGGAGCAGGGCCTTGTCCTTTTTATAGCTTAGGGTAGCTCCTGGAATTTCAAACCGAATACAAGTTCGTCTTTCAATCCCTGTGTACTCCATGAAATTCCTCCTCCATTGCTATCTGGGATTATAAATGAGTACGAATTTCGGTAGATAGCATATATCAAATTTACAATAAATGTCAAAAACTAAAATTTTTTTAACTTCTTTAATTTTGTCGAAAAATAAAGCGGAAAAACGGTAAATAAATTAGGGCTTCTATGGGGAAGCAGGTTTGCATTCGATCAGTTAATCCAGAATATTCTTCAGTCTGGTTTTAACGCAGAGTGCCCTCATAGTGCGCTGTGAGCTGGCGTTTTCGGACATCTTCAGGAGTGTAAGAAGGCAAGAGAACGGGAGCAACTCTGTCTGTTCTAACGCGTGCGGCCTTGAGTTCTTTCTCGTATTTATCGATATGCTCCAAAGTCAGAGTGCCGAGCTTTACTTTCGAGATGTATTCTGCAGCGTGTTTTCCCGCTCTGCGGCCGAATACGTTGTAGTCCAGGACCGAATTTCCCATAAGCCGATTTCGGCCGTGAACTCCGCCAGATGCCTCACCCGCAACAAAAAGACCCGGAATATTGGTCTCTGTCTCTTTGTTGATCTCGATTCCGCCGTTCTGGTAGTGAAGGGAAGGATAAACGAGCATCGGCTCTTCAGTGATGTCGATCCCATATCGGATGAACTGACGATGCATGGCTGGAAACTGTCTGTTGATATATCCCTCTCCTTGAAGCATCTCGATAAGAGGAGAGTCCAGCCAGATTCCCACCCGGCCGCTGGGTGTTTTGATACCGTTATGGCGTTCAAGGCATTCTCTGATAAATGCCGAACTCTCGACGTCTCTAGGTTCTCTCGGGAATACGAACAGTTCTCCATGTTTATTGAGCGGTTGTCCGCCAGCACCTCTGATCTTTTCTGTGATGAGGAATCCTGCGATTTGTTCGGGAAAAACAGCACCTGTCGGGTGGTATTGAACGGAATCCATATACATGAGTTTAGCACCGGCTTTGTAGGCCATGACCAATCCATCGCCCGTGGCACCGTAGTGGTTCGTTGTGTCGAAACCCCTGATGTGAAGTCGTCCATATCCGCCTGTCGCAATGATCGTCGCTTTGGCTTTGACAGTGAAGTACTCTTCTGTCTCGAGGTTGTAGAGAATGCCGCCCGCGCACTGTCCCTTCTTGTCCAAAATCAGCTCGACGATCGGCATGAATTCCAGTACGTTTATATCTTCCGGATGATTCCTCACTTCGTCCATGAGTGTCCGGAGGATAATCGCACCCGTATAATCGCGGCATGAAAGCATCCTCTTCCTTGACGTTCCGCCACCGTGAAGGACTTGGAGAATGCCATCCTCGGACTTATCCCAAACGACACCCAGATTTTCCAGCCATTTGGCGACATCGGGGCCATCTTCGGTCAGTGCACGAACGAGGTCTGGCTTATTGTCAAAATGACCTCCTCCTATGGCATCTAAATAGTGTCTAGTGGGAGGATCTTGGGGAGTGACAGCGGCTTGCATTCCCCCCTGGGACATCATAGAATTGGCATCGCCCAAACGAAGCTTTGTTGAAATTATGGATTTCGCGCCTTGCTGCTGGGTGATGATAGCAGCTGCACATCCTGCACCACCTCCGCCGATGATGAGGATGTCGGTCTCATAGTCGGGCTCAGTCAGGTTGAAAACTTTGGGATCGATCCTGGAATGAGATTCCAGAATGTCCACGACTTCAGTGGTTAAAAGCTCGCCTTTGTTCGGGCCGATCCTGACCTTGCGCCGCGATTCGGCTTTATAATCAGGGTGAAATTTGTTAAGAACGTCCTCCCGCTCTTCAGCGGTCATCGGAGGATAAATAGGTTTCCCCGATTTTGCCAATTCGAAGCGCTGATTTCGGGATTGCGTAACTTTTTTCAGTGATTCACTCATATACTCTGGATACATCGGACACTCCTTATTTAACGTGAAACGTAAAATGTGAAAAACAACAAACAAAACGCTTATGTGTTCTACTCATTTTTCGATGTTACTCCGTATCTCTTTCATAATATTTTTTCTTAATATCCTTTGTCTTCATCTTCATCAACTCTTTGTATTCTTTATCGTACTTGTTGCGCTTGATCTCTCTGAGCCTTTTTTCCAGTCCTTTGCTTTTTGGTGACAGATATCTCCCGTAAAGTCTTTTCGCAAGTAGCCCCACATTGTACTGAACGATCTCTGCAGGACACCGGATGGCGCACAATCCGCAGCTGATGCAATCAAAGGATAGGTCCATGACCATTTCGATATCCCCTCTCATTGCAGCCTGGATGTAGTCCATGACCTCCAGGTCCTGGGGACAGGCCTTCGTACATGTATTACAGGCGACACAACGGAACACTTCAGGATAGAGCTCCTGAATGGTTTCGACAGTAGGCTCGATCTTATCGACGTCATAGACTGCTTTTTGGCCGGGAAACGTGGGTAGCTGCGAAAGCCACATCCCATCCTCGACGAGTGTCGTACAGGCAAGTCCTGTGTAGATCTTGTAATCGCCGGGCAGCCTGTACACGGTCGCACAGGCTCCGCAGAATCCCTCACGGCATCCTGCTCCTCTCTTGAGCTGGTAGCCCGCATACTCGATCGCGCCCATAATGGTCGCGTCCGCAGGGACTTTGTGGGCTTTACCCATTATAAACACTGTGGCCATGACTTCTTCGGGTTTCTCTGTTTTTTCTTTCTTTTTTTTGGGTGATACGGGCTTCTTTTTTGCTGTTTTCTTTGTTGCCATCGTGCCGTCTCCTTCCTAGTATTCTTGAGGCAATTCTTTCAGTTCGGCCCAGGAATAAACAGGACCGTCTTTGCAGACATAGTGCATACCGATGTTACACCTTCCACATATGCCGATGCCGCACTTCATTTTATTCTCGACTGTGGTGTAGATCTGTTCGTCTTTGAAACCCAGATCTCCGAGAGCTTGAATGACGAATTTGATCATAATGGGTGGCCCGCAGGTTATCGCGATTGCATTCTTGGGTGAAGGCTTTTTGTCAGTTACGTTTTGCGGGACGAATCCGACAAACTCTTTCCATCCCTCTTCTTCCACATCTACAGAGAGATGGACTGTCATTTCCTTCCGGATTTCCTCGAGCTCTTCCTTAAAAACGATGTCATTGGAGGTTCGTGCACCGTAAATCAGCATCAGGTCGCCGTAATCCTTCTTCTTTCCTAAAGCGGTCTGAAGGACCGACCATATGGGTGCCAGGCCGATACCGCCACCGATGAAGATTAGCTTTTTCCCTTTCCAATCTCCGATAGGAAAACCATTCCCATAAGGACCCCTGATCCCGATGATATCTTCCTCTTGCATGCTGTGGAGGGCTGTCGTCACTCTTCCTGTTTTGAGTATGCTGAACTGGAGATAATCTTTGACGAGGGGAGAAGAGGATATGGAGATCATGCATTCCCCCTTCCCGAAAACAGATAGCATGGCACATTGACCACATTCTTGCTCGAATTTTGTTTCGGTCAAGAATTGAGTCCGGAATGTCTTTATGGGCCTCGCGCCTCCTACTTCCTCCTTGATGTCAATTATCTTAGCAAGTTTTGGGACGTAGACGTTTGTGTTATCCATAGTCTCTCACCTTATTGAGTACTTCTATGATATCTATCCCCACCGGGCATTTGGAGACACATCGACCACAACCCGTGCATTGGTAATGACCATAACGTTCCACGAAGTACTGATATTTGTGCATAATCCTCTGTCTGAGCCGCGATGCTTTGTCGGGTCTGGGATTATGTCCTGAAGAATGCATGGTGAAATCCGGGAACTGGCAGTTATCCCAAGTGCGGACTCTGTATCCTTTGAAGGGAGCCACAGATGTGACTTCGTCGGATATGTCGAAACAGTGACAGGTCGGACAGAGGTACGTACAAATACCGCACCGTAAACAACTCAATGACTCCTCGTCCCAGAATGGGGACTCGAACATCTCTTTGAGTTTGGGCGGGATTTTTTCTACGTCTTTGATCTGCCGTTTCAATTTTTTTTCTGATTCTGTGTGTGCGTTCTTTAACTCTTTTTTATCGTTTTCTTTCGGTGCCGTGAACAGGCTTTTTCCTAGGTCGATGAGCGCGTTTCCCTTTTTTGTCAATGATTTTACAAAATATCGGTCGCCCAAATCAGTCATGAGGATATCGAAACCATCTTGGGAATGGGGTGAGCCATCGACAGATATACAGAAACAATTGGGGGAGGGTGGCGTGTTGCAAGAGAGGCCGACGATCGTTGTCTGCCTCCTACGTCTCCCATAATACTCATCCTTTACGTCGCCGCTGAAAACCAGGTCTGTCAGCATAAGCGCCTTCGCATCGCAGGGCCTGACACCGAAGATCACCCCAGGCTTTTCCTCTGGGAGTACTTCGTTGAGCTCGACAGAGTTTCCCTCCGAACGAGCGAATTCCAGAAAGATTTCTCTTTGAGGATTGATAATCTTCTTGGGTGCTTGAACTGTGTTTGGGAAATCGAGATCGGTGTCACTGGGATTGTTGATGGCTTCGTAGCTCCAAGAGTTGTCATTTTTGACGGGAGCGTATATTTCATAGGCTTCGAGCTTTTCCAGCCATTTGGGGAAGGATTTTTTTTGAAGTATCTTTTCCATCATCTCACCTGATAAAATCTTCGGGATCCTCATCTTTGAAACTCGAGACAAGAGAGGGCTGTTCCGGATCGAATCCGACTTCATAGTCGAAAAGATCTTTCGCTTCCTTTTCCATCTTTTTATTCAGAAAACGGATGGGAATATCCAG
>JASFEP010000130.1:0-10504 GCA_050124775.1 Candidatus Aminicenantota bacterium | reverse complement strand
AGAAATACTGGCCAGGGAAATTCACAAACACAGTTTACGAAGGCAAGGGCCCTTTGTCGTTGTCGATTGCGGTGCTCTGGTGGAGACCCTTTTCGAAAGCGAGCTTTTTGGGCACGTTAAGGGATCTTTCACGGGAGCCTACGAGACCAAGCACGGACGTTTCGAGGTGGCCGATGGAGGTACCATCTTCCTGGACGAGATCAGCAACATCAGTCTCAACATCCAGGCCAAACTCTTGAGAGTGATCCAGGAGAAAGAGATCACTCGTGTGGGTAGTTCCAAGGTCATTAAAATAGATGTACGCATTATCGCTGCCACCCATGAGAGTCTGGTAAAAGCCGTAAAAAACGAAAAATTCAGGGAGGATCTTTTTTACCGCCTGAGCGTTGTGCCCATAAATCTTCCTCCATTGAGAGAACGAAAAGAGGATATTCCGCAACTTGCCGAACATTTTCTGCACAAATACAACAAAAGGTCTAAAAAGAATATCAAGGGGATCGATCCCAGGGCCATGACACCTTTGATCGAGTACCATTGGCCCGGCAACATACGGGAGTTGGAAAATACGATCGAGCGTGCCGTGGTGCTGGTGAGGGACGATCAGATCGGACTCGAAAACCTGATTTATCATGGGATCGGTTCCTCCTCATCTCTTTTCGAACCCGTAGAGGGAGAATTCAAGCCGCTGAGTGAGATCGAAAAAGAATACATCAAAGCCGTTTTCTATAAGCTTCATGGGAATAAAAGCAAAACCGCAAAAATTCTGGGCGTCGACCGAAAAACCCTCCTCTCCAAATTGAAACGGTATGACATCCAATAAGTATTTGCCGCATAAGGATTCCTCTACATAATCTCCCTTTCTCAATGTCAAACAAATTTAACGGGTCAGGTATGTCAAAATTGAACAGTCGGTAGGGAATTTTGCACCAGCCATTCAAAGATCAGGCTCTATAAATCACACAATGAATTCGCGCATACGTAAAGATTTCCCTTAAATACATCCGGGAACAAAAAGTTTTTTCTTCTTGTTGAGGATTAGGCATGTAAATTGCAAAAGGAATAGCGTGCTGGATGACAGCACCCAGCTAGAGTCCGGCCAAAATAAATACATCTAAATATCCTATGCATCAAAAGGAATCGAGGAAATGAAAATTGTCAAACTCAAGAAAGAAAACTTGTGTGCCTTTTTAGAGGCTGTTTCTAAAGATTCAGATCTGTGGGCTCCTGCAAAAGCGCACCAAGACCGGCATGTGTTCCAGCAGATCGAAGATTTTGAGCAAATAGACCTCGACTACACGCGAACCATACTTCCACCTAGAAATATCATATTGCCTCCAGAAATCCGTATGTTCCAAGCATCCAAATCCGAGTACGAACCGGATTTTTCCCATGTCACGAAAAAAATCCTTTTTGGAGTCCATCCCTGCGACATCCATGGACTACTCATCATGGATAAATTCTATACCCATATGTACGATGATCCTTACTTTCTCGAACCACGGAAACATGCGATCATTCTGGGACACTCCTGCTGGCCCGATGAGAATTGCCTTTGCAAATCGACACACACACATATCGTCGAGGAGGGGTACGACCTATTTTTTACAGATTTAGAGAAAAACTACCTGGTTTGGATCGGATCCAGCCAAGGAGATGACCTCATCCGCATGAAGCCCGATCTTTTTGAGGAAGACATCTCCGATCAGGATATACAGAGTTTTATCCGATGGCGGGAAGAGAGAGATAAAGCTTTCAGTACGGAGATCGATTTCACGGCTATGCCGGATTTGCTGGAGCTTAAGTATCATGACACCCTCTGGGAGGAGTTGGGACGGGCGTGTCTGGCCTGTGGCTCTTGTTCCAATGTGTGCCCCACATGCAACTGTTATAATGTTGAGGATAAACCGGTCTTGGGGAAAAATTGTTCGAATATCAACCGGTGCTGGGACTCCTGTACATTGGATAACTATTCGGGCGTTGCGGGGGGGGAGAATTTCCGTGAAAAAAGGTCTGATAGACTTAAGCTTTGGTACACGCACAAACTCCAAGCTTACATCTCAAAATATGGAAGGCCTGCATGTGTAGGCTGTGGACGCTGCGTGGTGACGTGTCCTGTCGATATCAATGTTCTAACCGTTGCGAAAGCATTGGACGGGGAGGGCATTGATTCTTTTTGGAAAAGACTGAGCAAAGAGGTGGCCCAATGAATAGCAAGATCGATACAATCCCCCAGGATAATGCTTTTATACCCGAACCAGCGCGTGTGATCAGCACGCGTTATCTCACCAAGGATGTCAAATTCTTCCAAGTGCGGTTTTCCGATATGGAAAAAGCGCTGTCCTTCACGTATGAACCGGGTCAGTTTGCAATGGTATCCGTATTGGGTGCAGGCGAAGCGCCCTTCTGTCTATCGTCTTCACCATCCAGACCTGGATTGCTGGAATTTTGTATCCAGAAGAAGGGGACATTGACCGATGCGATCTTTCGTCTTAAAGAGAACGACCTTATCGGGGTGAGAGGTCCCTACGGAAACGGTTTTCCTGTAAAGGAAATGGAAGGAAACGACATTCTGATTGTTATGGGAGGATTGGGCGTCGCTCCCCTTCGCTCTGTGCTTCTCTACTGCCTTGATAACCGCGATTTATTCCACAAGGTCATTCTGCTCCATGGGGCCAAAACGCCTTCCGAAATGATTTTCAGGGATGAATTTCTTGAACTGAAAAAGAGAGAGGATTTGGATTGTTACCTGTCTGTGGACAAAGATGAATCTGGAACATGGGAGGAAAACACCGGTGTGGTCACCACTCTTTTTCCGAAAATCGAGACAATCGACCCCTCGCATACCTTTGGGTTGGTTTGTGGACCGCCCGTCATGTATAAATTCGTCATCGATGAATTTATCAAATTGAAGATCCCCAAAGACCGGATTCTTATGACTCTGGAAAGACGGATGAAGTGCGGAGTGGGAAAATGCGGACACTGCGCCATCGACTATATCTATACATGCATCGATGGCCCCGTTTTTACCTATTGGGATGTCATACATATGAGGGAGCTTATCTAAGAGGAAAATGATGAACACAAACAAGCCAAAAATCGGAATTTACGAACTCACCGGATGTGCCGGAGACGCCCTTCTCATTCTCGATTGCGAAAAGGAGCTCTTGGATATCTTCAAGGCTGCGGACATTCAATCCTTTCTTATGGCTAAAAGCGACAACATCGATGGAGAGCTAGATGTGGCTCTTGTCGAGGGATCGGTAACTACGGAGAGAGAAGTCGAAGAGCTGAAGGATATTCGCAAAAGAGCCAAGATTGTGGTGGCGATCGGACTGTGTGCTACAGTGGGGGGGCTCCAGGCCCGGTTCACTGAACCTAAAGAATGGAAAGCAAATCTCAAAAAGGTCTATGGGGATGTGAAAATGACCCACACCAAAGCCATCCAGTCCAAACCCATAGACGCCTATATCGACGTGGACTATTATCTTCCCGGGTGTCCCATCGGCAAAGAACAATTCTTGAATTTTTTCACACGGCTGGTTGGCGGTAGTCCGCCGGAAAAGTATCCCCGCCCCGTCTGTGTCACCTGCAAATTCAACGAAAACGATTGTCTTCTCAATCGTGGGCTTCCTTGTTTAGGCCCCGTTACAGCAGACGGATGTGGAGCGGTATGTATCAATCATAACTTACCCTGTGTGGGGTGCTGGGGTCCGGTAGAGGGCGCCAATTATACGTCTGAATTTTATTTACTCAAGGATAAAGGCTTCGACGTTGAATACATCAAGAAGATCATGGCGAATTACGCAGGCACAAAATTGCCTCGATTCAATGATCAAGTGAAGGAGACAAAATGAAAACAATAAGCGTTGACCACTTGTCCCGTGTCGAGGGAAATGGGGGTATATCTGCCACTATTGATGGGAAAACGGTCACAGAAGTGAAATTTTCCATATATGAAGGGCCACGCCTTATCGAAAAATTAACCTTAGGCAGGACACCGGATGAAGACGTCAGCATGTCTCCACGGATCTGTGCCATTTGTTCGATATCCCATAAAAATGCTGTCCTCCGCGCCATGGAAAATGCCCTTTCGATAAAAGTGGCTCCCAAGGTCACACGGCTGCGGGAATTGATGCATATGGGTGAGATGATCGAAAGCCACTCGCTGCATGTGTATTACCTTGCTCTGCCTGATTACGTGGGATTTCCGAATGCCATCGCGATGGCCTCCAAGTTCGACTTGGAAGTCAAGATCGCTCTTGAGATGAAAAATTTTGGAAACTACCTCATGAAAGTCATTGGCGGCCGTTATATTCATGGAGAAAATCCCGTGATCGGCGGTTATGGGAAATATCCGATGGAGCAGGAACTTCAGTTTATAAAGAGCCGCGCGATCCAATTCATGCCTTTTGTCTTCAAAACCGTCAACCTGTTCTGTGAGCTCGGCTATCCGGATTGTCCCGAGGATGAGACGGTCTATGCCTGCTGCGAGCCGGGAAACGGGCAGTACGGCTTCTGGGGTGATGAAATAATTCTTTCCACCGGCGGTAAAATTTATCGCGATGATTATCAAAAATTGACCAATGAATTCGTGGTGCCTCACTCTTATGCCAAACACAGCCGCTACAAAGGCAAACCGTATTCCGTCGGCGCTCTTGCGCGGGTGAATGTCCTCGGCGAGCGGCTGAAAAAAGAATCGGGAAAAATGTACAAAAAGTACTTTAACAATCGTTGGAGGACAAACCCTCTGTTTCACAATGCCGCACAAGCCCTAGAGATTCTCCACTGTTTTGAGAGAATTCCCGAGTTGGTCGATGAAATTCTCGAAGAGAAAGAAAATCCTGCTGTCGTCAAAAGCAAGACAAAAGAAGGGAAAGGGACTGGATTGGTGGAAGCGCCGAGGGGACTGCTCATCCATCATCATGAAATCAAAAATGGAATTGTGGACAAAGTGGATATCGTTACGCCAACAGCACAGAATGCCGAAGATATCGAAAGGTATTGTTTTATTGCTGCGCAAAAACTCCTCGACGAGGGAGCCAAGGATGAACAGATTAGAGACCGGATGGATCTGGTCGTAAGGGCTTTTGATCCGTGTATCAGTTGCTCGGCTCATCTGGCCGAGGTCAAAAAAGCGCCCTCGGACGATTGGCGGACAAAAATTGGTGAAATAATGACAAAAGTCTCCCCCGTATTCATCGGGATAGGAAATCCAGAAAAATCGGACGACGGGGCTGGAATCCAGCTAGCTCTGGAATTGAAGAAGCGCGGGGCCAACGATGTGCTCCTGGAATCCGAAGTGTGTGAAGAAGAAAATCTGTGGAAACAAGCGTCAGACCGGCCGTTGATATTCCTGGATGTCGTTGATTTCAGAGAAGAGGCAGGGAAAGTGGTTTTTCTTCCGATGAATTTTGTGATGAATAATGTATCTTTGAGTCACAAGTTTTTGCCGATCGTATCGAGCATGATGAACTATAAGCAGCTAAAAAATGCCTATATGCTCGGAATTCAGCCTGAATCCGTGAAAGACGGACACCGGCTCAGCGCAAATGTTCGTCGAGCCATGGATGATATCCTCTGTGAATTGGAGAGTTTTTTTTGCTGAGCTTGGATCACACACGAATTTTGGATTATAAGAATGAAAAAAAGGAAAATCGTCCAGCGTTATGATAAATTTCATGAAGCTCTTTGTTTTTAGCTTCTTTCCCACCTTCAAACCTGCATCAATCTATCCCCGCTGGGCGATTTCTTTTTCTTTTTAAGCATGGCACTGCAAGGCAGCGGGGAATAAGTGGAATGGAAATGAGGAATAATTCCCCACCTTTTAATTTAAGAGAGTCTGAGCCCCACCCATGCGTATGGAGATCCAATATAAACCTATATATTACAAGAACTTAGGTGAGGCCTCATGTGAATTAGAGTGAGATTATTATGGCACGAATATTGCAAATCAATTGTCCGAGGAACAAAAAATGATGAGTGAAGAAAAAAGCATTCTCATCATCGACCCAGATAGCGACGATAGGAATATTATGGCCACATTTCTAAGGCAGCACAATTTGGTTGTTGACACTGGCATAGGGCTCTCAGACGCTTTGGCTAAGGTTTCCGAGGGTTGTTATAAGTGCCTCATCATGGATGTCGACCTTCAAGAGATGAAAGGTTACGAAGCAGTTCCTCTTATTCGTAACATCGACCCTGACATTAAGGTCATAATGACAACAAAAAAGAACACGAAAGAATTGGAATCCAGAGTTAGAGAACAGGATATATATTTTTACTTCATCAAATCTTTTGGGAAGGATGAACTCATATTAGTCATCAACAATGCTCTAAACCAATAAAGGAGAAGAAGATGGAAAAAACAAAAGAAAGGAAGATTTTGGTGATCGACGATGACCAGGATTTCATCGATTCGGTGAGTATGATTTTGAAGTCGGCGCTGTATGACGTCGTGACTGCTCCTGATCCAAAGCAGGGAAAGGATAAGGTCCTTGCAGAAAAACCCGATTTGATCCTGCTCGACATCATGATGGACAGTCTCTTTGATGGCTTTTCCCTGTGCCATGCCATCAAAACTCATAAGGACTTTGAGGATGTCCAGGATACGCCGGTGATCTTCGTTTCAGCCGTGAGAGAACTGACAGGATCGAGATTTCAGTTCGACGGCAAAGATCAAGGAATGGTAGGGCCGGATGATTACATCGATAAGCCCGTCAAGCCGGATGATCTTTTGTCCCGGATTGCCAAGCTCCTCGAAAAGTAACGCCAAAAAGAAATTCATACCGCCCGTTGGATTTATCTTTTAGAGGGATAAAATCTTTCCGGTCTATCGCTCTGTTGTTTCAGGATTTTTGCGGGACATCGAAAGCCGTGTTGACGGAAACTGGAGCCCATCGTAAGAGGGACCATGGATAAATGCCCATGGAATATGTTTTCCTGAGAGAAAGCATGTGAGCGTAAGAAAAGGAATTGGAATGGAAAATAAGAAATATAAGGTACTCGTGATCGATGATGAGGAGTCGATGAGAGATTCCTGCAGTGTAATCCTGAAAAAGGAAGGATTCGACACAGATACAGCGGAAGATGGCAAGATCGGATTGGAAAAGATCGAAAAAAACAGGCCGGATTTCGTCATTATAGACCTCAAAATGCCCCGCGTCAGCGGACAAGAGGTCCTGGAAAAAGTCCGGACGATCGACCGCGAGATCATACCGATCGTTATCACAGGATATGCCACTGTGGAATCAGCTGTTGAGGCGATGAAAAAGGGCGCTTATGATTTTCTCCCCAAGCCTTTCACTCCGCAAGCGTTACGGATGATCATCAATCGCGGACTCGAGAGAAAAAAGCTCATCCAAGAAACGAAGAGACTCCAGAGAGAGAAAAAACTCATGGAGGAGAACTTTATCACAATGGTGTCCCATCAACTGCGGAGCCCTCTTGTGGCTATTGTTCAGTATTTTGAGATTATCCTGGCTGGCATGGTGGGTGAGGTCGAAGAAAAGCAAAAAGAGATGATATTGAAGGCAAAGGAAAGGTCCGAAGGTCTGCTGGATTTGATCAATGACTGGTTAAGCATTGCCAGGATGGACAGTGGGCGGATACTCGACAAGCTCAAACCCACTTCTTTAAGTCCCCTCTTATCACAGATTTCAGAATTTTTGCGGCCCGTTACAGAAGAACAAAATATTTCAATCGAGCTCGCGCCTGCCTCCGGCAGCGATCTTGTGCTGGGCGATGAAGAATCGCTGGAACAGGTCTTTGCGAACCTGATCAACAATGCGATCAAATATAATAAGCCCGACGGGAATGTGACAATATCCATTAAAGAAATGCCGGATTCTATCGGCGTGGATATCGAAGACACGGGCGTAGGGATCGCTCCAGAGCACCTTCCTTACATCTTCGACCAGTTCTACCAGATCGATAGGAGCAAGCGTAAAGGTGATAAGGGATCGGGATTAGGCCTGACCATCGCAAAAAAAATCGTTGACGCTCACGGCGGCTCCATTCAGGTTTCGAGCGAAGTCGGGAAGGGAACGATCTTTACTGTTTTATTGCCCAAGGCAGAACAATAACAGCCAAGGGTTAAATTGCGAGGTGAAAGAAGTCACGAAGGCTAAGATAGAATTAGCCGGCTCCATGAGGGAGCTTCTAGGGATCGTTCTGGATTATATGATTTTTGACTATTCGAGTTGGCTTGTTTTGAACGGGGGCATCTTTCAACATCGAAAATCGAAAAAGCAATTGAAATCAGATTTATGGCTTCGCTCTAAGTGAATCGATCCGATTTTTCCCGCTGACTCCTTAAAACGAAAACGGGGTTCGTTTTATGTGAAGCTTTGCCTCCGATACATTTGACTTTAATAAAAGGCCTACTTAGAATAAAACAAATGGGCAGTGATCGAGTGACCTTAAAAATTCCCCGTCCTCTTTATGACAAGATCAAAGTCGTGATCAAGGATAGCGGGTTCAGCAGCGTTAATGAGTTCGTCGTGTATGTACTCCGGGATCTTGTTTCAGGGGCCAGGGACAAGAAAGAGCTTTCCCCGGAAGAAATAGAAGCCATCCGTCAAAGGCTCAAGAATCTGGGTTATTTCTAGAACCCCGCACGTTTTTCAATCCCCACGCATTCATGGCATTTTCCTATGACCGGGTATGCTTGTGTTTGCCTCAGGCCCATTTCCAAAGAACAAAGTGGTGATAAGCCACTCAAGAGGCTCTGTCAACGGCCCCGTTAATTGGGACTTTGGCTTTCTGAAAAAGATAATCCCTAGTACAAGTTCTTTAAAAAACTTGTTGACAATGCACTCTAATTGTAGTACATATAGAATATAATAAGATTACAAATAGAGCCATGACTCCCTCAAAACCTTTTGGAATCGCCGGAAGGTCTGCTTCGTTCGAGACACCACAAAAAGCCAGAGAGATATGTAATGCCTATCCCGCGACTGTAAAGCTGAACATTGATCTCTCAATCGAAAAATTATACCAGGAGGACCAATGAATATTACGGAATTTGCAGTTTTCGTCATTATTTTAGCCTTTTTATGTGAGTACATCGATTCTTCTCTTGGGATGGGGTACGGAACCACTCTCGCACCACTTTTGCTCATTTTAGGCTACAATCCTCTTCAGGTCGTTCCTGCGATATTGTTTTCAGAGTTAATCTCAGGCCTGAGTGCGGCTTTTTTCCATCATAGGTTCAAGAACTCAAACTTCAAGATCGGAGCAATTGACTTTAAGGTGGCGATGGTCATGGCAGCCTGCAGTGTCCTTGGCGTGTTGATTGCGGTGTTTATCGCGCTGAACCTGCCTTCCTTCTATGTAAAGCTTTATATCGGGGTCTTGGTCTTCACCATGGGGCTTCTCATATTGCTCTCTCTGAAACGCAACTTCAGATTTTCTTGGAAAAAAATCGTCTCCCTCGGACTTTTGGCTTCCTTCAATAAAGGTATAAGCGGAGGGGGATACGGGCCTCTCGTCACCAGCGGTCAGATACTCGCAGGAATTCAGTCTAAAAGTGCTATAGGAATCACTTCACTCGCCGAGGGATTGACCTGTTTGGCGGGAGTTATAACCTATTTTCTCTTTACCGATCATACAGTCGATTGGAGCATTGCCCCTTATTTGGCATTGGGAGCCGTCCTTTCCGTTCCTTTGGCCGCCTATACCGTAAAAAAATTCAATCCTAACAGACTCAGATTGATCGTCGGTATCGCTACTCTAACGCTCGGCTTGGTCACTCTCGGAAAACTTTTTCTTTGAGATCATGGAGAATCCGATGTCTTTTGTGGATTCGAATCGGAATTCCATGATGTGATATCGATGACTTATGAAATGCAGTGAAAAGATCGGTGAATAAATACAGAGGAAAGGCAGTTGCTCAATAAAACGATGATCAAATATCCATCTCCAGTGTTTTTACTGATGATATATCTTTCGTTACTGACAGGTGTGTCCGAAGCTGCGGGCTTCGATGAACAATTGAATATCTCCTCCGGCCCGGCATTAAAATTGAGCGGTTACACCCAAGTGGGGTATACACGTTGGGAGCAAGATAAAAGAGGTTTCAGAATAAGACAGGCCAGAATTCAGCTAAAAGGAGACATTCTTAAAAATATCGATTATAAGATTCAGATAGATGCCACGCAATCGCCCATTTTGCTGGATGCCGAGGTCGGCATCAATCTCTCGCCCTATGTCAATCTGTCTTTCGGTCAGTTCAAAGTGCCCTTCAGCATAGAGAATCTCATCTCAGGTTCGGAATTGGATACCATAAACCGTTCGAATACCGTTAATAACCTCTGCCCGGCGAGAGATATCGGCACTCAGGGACGAGACATCGGATTCACGATCAGCGGCAAATATTCAATCTTCGAGTACACGCTGGGCGTGTTCAATGGATCCGGGAAAAATAAAACAGACACCAATGATCAACTGGACGTAGCCGGAAGAATGGTATTGACGCTTTTTCATTCTTTTTCCATCGGACTTTCCC
>JASFEP010000129.1:0-10594 GCA_050124775.1 Candidatus Aminicenantota bacterium | reverse complement strand
CTCTCCACCACTCAATCGGGATACTCATCAATGCAACGAGAGTCCGGGCCCTCACTGTCCTGGGGATGCGAAGACATCCAAGAATCAACTGTCTTTTTCCCACACGTTCGGATAAAATATTCAGTTTTGTGTTGTATGGAAAAAACAGGAGGAGAATGATGAGAAAATTTCAATTATTCACGAAATCGTGGATCGCCTTTTTTTCTCTTTTCCTTTTAGGCCAAATCGCAATGAATCCCTGCACTGTGGCTGTTGTTTCGGGAAAAGCGACTCCGGATGGCCGCCCGTTGCTCTGGAAAAATAGAGACACATCGGCCCAGCCGAACAAGGTAGCCTTTCTCCAAGGGGATAAATACAGCTTCATCGGCATCGTCCATCCCTTAGATAAAGCATATAAGAATGTTTGGGCCGGCATAAACTCACAGGGATTTGCCATTATGAACTCTGCGTCCTCGGACCTCGCCGAGAGTACAGGCATGGTCGGCATGGGGGAGAACGGGATATTCATGAAGCGGGCGCTCGGTGTGTGTGCCGACGCAGCGGATTTCGAACGACTGCTCGATGAGACGAAGGGAAAGAGAAATGTGGGCGCCAACTTCGGGGTGATCGATGCCAAGGGAAACGCCCGCTTTTACGAGACCCGGAACTCCTCCCATGTTAAATTTGATGCCAATGACCCGCGTGTGGCTCCCCAAGGCTACATCGTCCGGACGAATTACGCATTCACTGCACCGGTAAAATACGGAGGCGGCGGTTACATCCGTTTCGAGCGGATATCGGATCTCTTCCAAACAGCTTCGGCAGAAAACCGGCTGAACATCCCCTTCATCCTTCAAGACGCCGCTCGAGACCTGGTCAACGAAAAATTACACTCTTATCCTCTCTCCGACCCAAAAGCCTTCGATCCCGCGGCTCCTCTCTACGTCAACACCACGGACACCATCAACCGCAATTCTACTGTTTCTGTCACACTGTTCCATGGAGCTCCCAGCCCTGATAAGGCGTATCTTGCGACCATGTGGGTGCTTCTCGGACAGTCTATCTGTACCGCGGCTTTTCCTCTGTGGGCTCATGCCGAGAGCGTGCCCGATGTGGCCGCAGGGGCGGGGACAGCACCCCTCAACGACCTGGCCATCGCTCTGGCCGACTACCTCTATCCGGACGAACGGGGGCACATGAGGCAGTACCTCAACGTCACACGACTACTGACTTATGGGGAGAATGGGGTACTCGACCGCATCATTCCCATCGAAAACACGGTCCTCGAACAAACAGAGGAGAAGCTCTCAGAATGGGATAGTCAAAAGCCCACTAAAGAAGGCATGGCCGCATTCCAGAAACAGATGGCGGAGTGGGTATATGAATCGCTGCGCGAAGCCTTCCCTGATATCAGGCCGAAATAACGAAGATATCACAAAGCAGCGCGGTTGAGATACCACAGGAAAAAGTTCAATACCGCAGCAAAGCTCACCCACAAAAGATAAGGCACAAGCAAAAGTGCAGCAGGTTTCGAGATTTTTTTGAATTTCAACACTGTTATCAGTATGAAATCCCATAAGATCACGATCTCGATAAAAGCAAGAAGTGGCATTTTCAATCCGAAAAAGAGAATGGACCAGAAAGTGTTCAAAGTTAGCTGCATACCGAAGAATAAAAGAGCGCTTTTAACGCCTTCCGTTTGAAGCCCCTTTCTCCATACGAGGAAGAGCGCCACTGCCATGAGAACATAAAGCGTGATCCAAACTGGGGAAAAGATCCAATTTGGTGGATTGAAAGCAGGCTTTGTCAATGTGGCATACCACGTCTTCACGGAGGACGCCGTGAAAAATCCACCGATCACTCCGGCCAGCTGACAAACAACGATAGCTACGACAAGCTTAAAAACATCGCCCTTATTCATACTGACACCTCCAGGATCACTGTTTTTGAAAGAAGATGCTCCTCTCCCGGCCTAAAATTGAGTCCCTTTTGCCGCGCCAGAAGTTCGACAGCCTCAGCATCGATGAAATAATCATCGTCCCTCATTCCTGCTATTTCGGCAAGTGTCAAATAATCCCGAATCCCGCTGGTGTGGTGGATGAGATGGCGGATGGTTATGTCTTCTGCATACTCCGGCATCTGGGGGAGAAATTTCCTCAGGCTGTCATCCAGAGACAGTGTCCCTTCCTCTTCGAGAAGAGCCATACTCAAGGCTACAAACTGTTTGGATGTCGATCCGATGCGGAAGATGGATTTGGAAGTGATGGGGATGTTGTACTCAAGGTTGGCCATCCCGTAGCCCCTGGCATAGATCAAATCTCCGTCCTTGATGGCCCCCAAAGCACATCCCGGAGAATCCGGCTTGTCCCACGAAAGGAATAATTTATCGACTTTCTCTGAAAGAGAGTCCGTGTTTGCATAACCCCGTGTCGCCCATAACAGCAAAAAAAACAAAACTCCACCAAAAGCAACACCACATCTTTGACTGGATGCTTTAGCCATGGAAATAACTTCTTTCTGAATAAATGTATTATTCTAAACTAAGAAAAAACGCCAGGTGCTAGCGGTTATTTCTTCTCAGCGGATGGTTCTTCAGATATAAGGCCCACTTTCTTCCGGATCTCTCGGTCCAATTCCTCTGCGAGTTCCGGCTTCTCCCTGAGGAGATTTTTAACGTTTTCCTTGCCTTGTCCCAACCTCTCGCCTTTGTAAGAATACCAGGTCCCCGTCTTTTCGATCAAACCCACGTCTGTGCCACAATCGATCAAGTCTCCCTCTCGCGAGATCCCCTCGCCATAAATGATGTCGAACTGAGCGGTTCGGAAAGGAGGGGCCATCTTGTTCTTCACGATTTTCACCTTCACTCTGTTCCCGATGACTTTGTCCCCGTCTTTAAGCGTAGCCAGTCTGCGCACATCGATCCTCATAGATGAATAGAATTTGAGGGCACGGCCTCCGGTGGTTGTTTCAGGACTCCCCAAGAAAAAGCCGATCTTTTCCCTGATCTGATTCACGAATATAAAACAGGTTTTGGATCGGGCGACGATCGCGGTCAGTTTCCGCAAAGCCTGGGACATGAGCCGGGCCTGAAGTCCCATGTGGGCATCGCCCATCTCACCCTCGAGCTCCGCTTTGGGGACGAGCGCGGCCACAGAGTCCACAACGATGACATCCACGGCCCCGCTCCGTACGAGCACCTCAGCGATCTCCAGGGCTTGTTCTCCATAATCAGGCTGTGAAATCAGCAGATTGTCCACATCCACACCCACACTGGCAGCATAGGTGGGATCCATGGCGTGTTCGGCATCGATAAAAGCCGCCTGCCCCCCCTGCTTTTGAGCTTCGGCGATCACATGGAGTCCCAACGTGGTCTTTCCCGTCGCCTCGGGTCCGAACACTTCGACAACCCGGCCGCGGGGAAATCCCCCGATGCCCAGACTCAGGTCGAATGCGATGGAACCGGTGGGGATGGATGCCACCTTGACCGCCGCTCCTTTCTGCCCCATCTTCATGATGGCGCCTTTTCCGAACTGTTTTTCTATTTGAGAAAGGGCTGTTTCTATCGCCCTGTTCCGTGAATCTTGTTTTTCATCTTTACCCTGGTTCATTTGATCCTCCTCATCTCCCACCGTAGGGCGTTAGGACGTCAGGCGTTTCATGGTCAAAACAAGTCAAAAAGCCCATCTCCTGCCTCCCTGCGATCTAAGGCCGTTTATATTCTTTCGAGCGAATCCGATCGAATCGCGAAAAGATGTTCTTTCCGCTTAATAAGATCTCCGCCTATTTGCTGTAATCGTAGAATCCTTTTCCCGATTTCCGTCCCAGATACCCGGCATTCACCATTTTTTGCAACAACGGACAGGGCCGGTATTTCGAATCCTTGAAGCCCTCGTAGAGGACATTCATGATATCCAGACAGACATCCAGTCCGATAAGGTCCGCCAGAGCCAGAGGCCCCATCGGATGGTTCATCCCGAGCTTCATCACCTGGTCGATGGCCTCTTCGGTCCCCACGCCTTCCATGAGTGCATAAACTGCCTCGTTGATCATGGGAATGAGAATACGATTGGCGATAAAGCCGGGATAATCATTGGCTTCGACCGGGACTTTGCCCAGCGCCTCAGCCAGGCCCTTGACCACATCATAGGTCTCCTGGGTCGTTGCTATGCCTTTGATCAATTCCACAAGTGTCATGAGCGGCACGGGATTCATGAAATGCATCCCCATGAACCTTTCGGGGCGCTTTGTCAACGCCGCCAACCGGGTGATGGAGATCGAAGACGTATTCGATGTGAGGACAACCTCAGGAGCGAGGACTTCATCCACGGCTTTAAGGACTTTTGTTTTGACATCCAGGTCTTCAAAAACCGCCTCGACCACAAAATCAGATTCTCTGAGGTCAGCGAGGCAAGTCGTGATCCTGATTCGCTCCAAAATCGCATCTTTATCCTCAGAGATTTTTCCCTTTTCCACGAGTTTGGAAAGGCTTTTATCCATGATCTTCAGGGACCGCTCCAGGTATTGGTCCTCGACATCATTGAGCAAAACCTTAAATCCCGAAGCGGACGCGACCTGGGCGATCCCTGTGCCCATCGTACCCGATCCGATGATTCCTATTTTTTTGATCTCCATTTGCCAACTCCTTTCAGACCGCCTCCACAGCCATCGCTATGGCGTCTCCGCCGCCCAAACAGAGGGTGGCGACGCCTTTTTTCAAACCTCTGTGCTTGAGAGCATAGAGCAAAGTGATCAGGACCCTGCAGCCAGAGGCGCCGATGGGATGCCCCAAAGCAACGGCACCGCCGTGCACATTGACCTTCTCCCTGTCCAGCCCGAGCTCCTTGATGAGCACCACCAGTTGGGATGAAAAGGCTTCGTTGATCTCGAAGAGGTCCACATCCGCCAAACTCCAACCCACATTGGCCAGTAGTTTTTCTACGGCTCCCTTTGGAGCGTACATTACCATTTTCGGTTCCAGGGCATTGTTGCTCGTCCCCAAGATCCGGGCCATCGGTGTGAGGTTTTTCTCCTTGACAGCATCCTCGGAGGCCACGACCACAGCCGCTGCCCCGTCATTGAGGCTCGAGGCATTTCCAGCGGTCACGGTTCCCTCCTTGGTGAAAGCCGGCCGAAGCTTGCCTAATTTTTCGAGTGTGGCATCTTGCCGGGGTCCTTCGTCCACTTCAAATAAAACGGGGTCGCCTCTCCTCTGGGGCACTTCTACAGGAACGATCTCCTCCTTCAGGTAGCCCTTCTCGATCGCATGAAGTGCCTTCTGATGGCTGCTGACCGCATATACATCCTGTTCCTCTCGTGCAGCTCCGAATTTTTCAGCAATCACCTCGCCCGTCATGCCCATGTGCTGGTCGTCGAAGGCGCACCAGAGCCCATCATAAATCATGGCATCCTTCATCTTGAGGTCTCCGAATTTTACGCCTTCCCTTACGCCCCAGGTCATGTGCGGAGCCTGGCTCATGCTCTCCATGCCGCCGGCTATAACAATCTCGTTCTTTTCCAACCAGATCGAGTGGGCCGCCAGCTCTACGGCCTTTAATCCCGAACCGCAGACCTTATTGACGGCAAAACTGTTCACTGTAGGAGGGATCCCTGCTTTCATCTGGGCCTGTTTGGCCGGAGCCTGTCCCAAACCTGCAGAAACGACATTCCCCATGACGACCTCGCCGACATCCTCGCCGGAGACGCCCGCTCTCTTCATCGCTTCTTTAATGGCAAGACCACCCAGCTCAGTTGCCTTAAAATTCTTCAAAGATCCCAAAAAATTTCCGATGGGTGTACGCGCACCACCGACAATAAAAACATCTCTCAATTCACACATAGACACTTCCTTTCATCTCAGAAATAGGCTGAACGATCCATATCATATTTAACAGGGAATTTAGTTTTATCACAATTCAAATAGCGTGTAAACCCACCTCGATTGGACGTTCTTTATGCGCCGATTTTCTCATTTTTCACTCCAGATTTTTAAGAGGCGATGAAGGGGTAGTAAAATGCGTTGACCGGAATGAAAACCGCTCCTCTGATTCTATCCCGGATCGCTGGGTCAAAAAATTCGTCAAGAGAGCCCCGTAATATCCCCCTCAGGAGTGACATCGATCTTCTCGGAAGCCGGCACCTTCGGCAACCCGGGCATGGTCATGATATCCCCGCAATGAATCACCACAAAGCCCGCACCCGCGCTCAGCGATGCATCGGTCACGATCAGTGTGAACCCATCTGGCCTCCCCAAAGCCTGGTCATCATCGGAGAGCGAGTATTGCGTTTTGGCGATACAGACAGGAAGATTCTGGAATCCTTCGCGCTCTATCCTCCGGATCCTCCGCCGGATCTTCCCCTCCATCGCCACCGCTGCTGCACCGAACATCTTTGTGGCAATAACCTCGATCTTTTCGATCAGTGGCATTTCCAGTGGATAGAGATGCCGAAAATTGTGCTCGTCTTTCTCTATCGCCTGGACGATTTCTTCCGCCAACGCCATGCCTCCTTCACCTCCCCTGCTGTAGACCTCGCTCAGAGCGACACGAACCCCTTCGTTATGACACAGGTCCAAAACTTTTGCGATCTCCTCATCTGTATCGGAGGAAAAGCGATTCAGGGCCACAACAAAAGGAACACCGAAAAAACGGAGGTTTTCGATGTGTTTCTGGAGGTTGACATACCCCTTCTCGACTGCTGGGATGTTCGCGGTTTCCAGATCATCTCTCTTCACGCCTCCATGATATTTGAGAGACCGGACTGTCGCCACGAGGACACAGGCATCCGGAGGCGGCATGGGGCTTGTCCGCACCACGATATCGAAGAATTTGACCGCTCCCAAGTCCGATCCGAATCCGGATTCCGTGACAACAAAATCTGCGAGATCGAGAGCCAGGTCGGCCGCGATCACGGAACTTGTCCCATGTGCGATATTGGCGAAGGGCCCTCCATGGATGAACACAGGAGTGCCCTCAGCTGTCTGGACGAGATTGGGTCGTATGGCATCTTTCAGAAGTGCCGCCATAGCTCCTTGCGCCTTGAGTGAACGGGCAAAAACAGGTTTTTTATCCGGAGAATATCCGACAAGGATATTCCCCAGCCTCTCTTTGAGATCGGCTAGGTCTTTTGCTAAGCACAGGATGGCCATGACCTCAGAGGCCGCCGTGATGTCGAAGCCGGTCTCGCGGGCCAACCCGCGGAGGGGACCTCCGATACCGATGACGACTTCCCTCAAAACACGGTCGTCCATATCCATGACCCTTTTCCATGTAATAGTGCGGCTGTCCAAAAGTCCACAGGCGCCGTCGAAATGGATGCGGTTGTCCACCATCGCGGCCAACAGGTTGTGGGCCGATGTGACCGCATGGAGGTCGCCGGTAAAATGCAGGTTGATCTCTTCATGAGGCAGCACACGAGCTGCGCCTCCTCCCGTGGCCCCACCTTTCATGCCAAAAACCGGGCCTAACGAGGGCTCCCTCAAAGAGGCCACAGCTTTATTCCCGAGTCGGTTCAGTGCATCTGCCAGTCCTATCGATGTCGTTGTCTTGCCCTCTCCGGCCGGCGTGGGTGACATGGCTGTCACCATGATCAGCTTTCCCTTTTTTTTGCTTTTTCCGCTGATCCTATCAGGAAAAAGCTTAGCTTTATACTCCCCATATTTCTCCAAGTCTTTAGGTTCGATCCCTAATTTCGCTGCGATCTCCTCAATGGGCTTCATCATGTGTAACCTCCTACCACTTTATATGAATTATTCATCTTTCGTTTGATTCATTAAAAAAAAAGTCGACACTTATCATAACAGATGCTGCATTTAAATGTTACCTTGTTTTTTCGCAAAGCGGATCTTCACAGTCTGTTCCGAACATTCTTAAGACAGCGTTCATAATCCTCGATAAGACCTTGGTCGGCAAAACTAAAATAGCGGTTGTTCCCTATGATAATATGGTCCAGGACCTTGATCTGCATGATGTTCGTGGCGAACACCAGCTCCTTTGTGATCTCTCTGTCGCTCTCCGACGGCTCCGGATCGCCCGATGGGTGGTTGTGAACACATATGAGTGAAGACGCCCCGAAACGAATCGCCGCTTTGATCACCTCTCTCGGGTAAACGGCACTGGAATCGACCGTGCCTTCAAAGAAGGTCTTCTCTTCGAGGATATAATTTTTGGCATCGAGAAACAGCACTTTGAACTGTTCTTTTTTTGCATCCCTCAGAGAATGATAGAGATAATCAAAGACTTCTTTCGACGAATGACACGCCGGCCGGCTCAGCATTTTTTCCTTGAGAAACCGGCGGGAAACTTCCTGGACGAGACGGATACCGAATACGTTGTGAGGACCGATCCCTTCGATCTCCTGCAGCTCCGCCTCATCGGCCTCCAGGACCTGCCTCAAAACCTTGAATCTCTCCATGGCCCTTTTGGCCGGTTCCCTGCAATCCCGCCTCGGTGTGCCCAGCGTGAGCAAGAGTTCTACGATCTCATAGTCCAGGAATCCCTGCAGCCCTCCGATAAGAAATT
This sequence comes from Candidatus Aminicenantota bacterium, assembly GCA_050124775.1. Taxonomy (GTDB): domain Bacteria; phylum Acidobacteriota; class Aminicenantia; order Aminicenantales; family Aminicenantaceae; genus WTAW01. The sequence goes on along the minus strand of JASFEP010000129.1, from coordinate 2,099 downwards.
TCTCCCTGAGCCTCCAGCGGTGCCCCTCTCCAGATCTGTGAGATGTTGTGTTCGATTTGAAAGAGAGTCTTTGCGGAGATCTTTTTTCGGCATCTCCTTTTTTTTCGGCAGTCATGGTGCTCAAAGACAATAACGAACCGGAACATTCAAAATTCACACATCTCCTAAAAAAATCCCCCCAGAATTCAAATATTTTTCACAAGCTAAGGATTTTAAGATTCGGACGGAATGATAAACTCAGTTTTTTCTGGATGAAAAATATTTGAGGCGGTAGATTCGGTCGACCTCCTTGATCTTTTGCCTGAGGATGTAGATCAAGACAAAAATGGAAAGCCAGATCCACCCCAAAAAGGCATAGATCCCGACCGCTTCCTTGATATCTTTGGGCCCGGGTTCGATCACTTCCTGTGTTTCGACTGTTTCGGTTTGGGGCTCCGGGCTTTGCTCAGACTGCTGGGTCCAAAGAGCAGGGCAGACCAGTAAATTCAAGCCGATCGAGGCTGCCAGTATCAAAAGGAACACTTTAGGGTGTGGCATCTTCACAGCAGACTCCATACCGAAAAGATCACCGCGTAAACGACCAACACATAACCGAGGAGGGTGATGATCTTTCCCCTCCTCTCTGCGGGTTTGTTGTCTATAACGGGCAAAAAGAAAATAAAAAGCACGGCCAGCAGCATGAGCAAAACGGCCACAGTGTCTCCATTCACAAACAGGATCTTTGCCGGAACGATCTTAAGCGTTTGGAACAGGAAGAGAAAATACCATTCGGGTTTAACCCCCTCTGGCGCGGCGGCCATCAGGTCAGCCTGTTTGTCCAGAGAAGGCGGAAGCAGGACTGCCATTGAAAAAAGGATCCCCACGAGCACAAGCCAGGCGATCATTTCCCTGTAGACAAAATTCGGCCAGAAGGGAATGGCAGGCACCTTCGTTCCTTGCATCTCGGCCTCCAAGGGAATGCTCATACCTTTTTTTTGTATAAGATACACATGAACGGCGAGAATGAGGAAGAAAAAGATGGGAAGGATGCAGACGTGTATCCCGAAAAACCGGGTCAATGTATCCCCGGTTACATCTTCGCCCCCCCGAAGAAGTTGGGTCACCCAGGCTCCCACCACAGGTATGGAGCGGGGGATATCCGTCCCCACCTTCGTTGCTGCGAGAGAGAGGTCGTCCCAAGGCAGAAGATAACCTGTGAAGCCGAAAAACAGAGAGCAGGCAAGAAGAAAGACGCCGCTCATCCAGGTGATCTCTCTGGGCTTGCGATAGGATTTGGTGAGCCAGATGCTAATGAGATGTACAAAAACAAAGGCGATCATGAATGTGGCTGACCAACTGTGAAGGGAGCGAATGATCCAACCCAGCGGAACTTCTGTCATGATCCGGGCCACACTGGCATTGGCCTCGTCCAGGGTGGGTTTGTAGTACAGGATGAGCATGAACCCCGTGACGACCTGGATAGCGAAAAAAACGAGTATGGCACTGCCCGTGTAGTACCAGATGGAGTGTTTGTGCTGGGGAACAGGTTTATCTTTGAGAAACTGGGTGATGACCGAAAGACCGAAGCGATCATCGAGCCAGGCTGCGAATTCTTTACCCCAATTTTTCATATTCACTCCACATCCTCTCTTTTGATGATCAGATCCGGGGCAGCGATCTCGACGACGAGGCGGCGTAGCGGCTGAGCAGGTGGGCCAGCGATATTCATCCCGTACTCGTCATACCAGCCATCATGACAGGCACAGAAAAACTTTTTCTGCTCGGCAAGATAGCTCACATTGCAATCCAAATGCGTACACACGCCTACAAAAGCGATGTAGGTGCCATCGTCGTTCTTCTTGAGGAGACCCGGTTTGCTTCCCCAGGGAAAATTCTTCACGGATCCGGGATCCATCCCTTCGTACTCCGAATACGGAAGAATGACCTCTTCCGGTTCCCTGTAGGGCGGAAAAATAAACTTGATGACCGGGTAGACGAGTGTAGCCATCAGGGCTGCGGTCCAGCCGCCGAAAAGTCCGTTCAAGAATTGGCGTCTCGTAAAAAGCGAATGTTTGAGTTTCATCGTTTAAACAGGAAAAGTTTCTTTATTTTTTCGACGA
>JASFEP010000128.1:0-10643 GCA_050124775.1 Candidatus Aminicenantota bacterium | reverse complement strand
GCCATGTGGATCGTGTGATCCAGGTGGGCGCTTTGGCTCCTTCGGCCGAGATTCAAAAGCGAGCCACTTCTACACCCCTTGACAGTGAGAGCCAGGCGCTCCTCGATAAATTGAGAGAAGAAGGTTTGGACAAAACGGATCCTGAACGATTTTGTGAAGAGCATAAAAACATCTACATGAAGAGAATTTTCTATGAGCCCTCTAAAATAGGCTTGTTCCGCTCGGATAGATGTAAATGTGAGAACGAAATGCCTGAAAACATGGCCTCCAAGCTGGAAGCCCTTTTTGCTTCCATAGGGGAATGGAATTGGAAGGAGAGAATCGGCGATTTGGATGTACCTGTGTTGGCCATTCATGGTGCCCACGATCCGAGTTGTCCACTGGATGGTGCTAGAACCTGGGCATCCTGGCTTCGGAATGGGCGACTGGTTGTTATACCGGAAGCAGGACACATGCCTTTTGTCGAGCAACCGGAGTTGTTTTATCCGTCTGTAAACGTTTTTTTGAAAGGCGAATGGCCTGAAAGTGCAGAAGTTCTCGGCGTTCCTGTTATCGTTAGGTAAAATTGGCATAAAAATATGTTACGAATGGATAGATATGGATAGACCTAGGAAAGGAATTCGGTAATAAGTAATGATAGGTAAAACCATCTCGCATTACAGAGTCCTTGAAAAGATCGGGGAAGGCGGGATGGGTGTGGTTTACAAGGGAGAGGATACGAAGTTGCGAAGGGTGGTGGCTTTGAAATTTTTGCCCGAGGGATTGATGAAAGATCCTGAGGCAAAGGAGCGTTTTGTGCTGGAAGCACAGGCTGCTGCCGCATTGGATCATCCCAATATCTGCACCGTGCATGAGATCGACGAGGCTGAGGGTCAGATATTTATTGCGATGGCCTATATCGAAGGCAAGAGCCTGAAAGATATTATGGGCAGCGGTCGTTTGGAAATGGATCGAGTGGTCAAAATCGCTATTCAGATTGCAGAAGGGCTCCGGGAAGCCCACAGTAGTGGAATCGTTCACCGTGACATAAAGCCGGCTAATATAATCCTTACAAAGAGGGAACAACCGAAGATCATGGATTTTGGATTGGCGAAACTGTCGTGGGGAGTCGACCTTACAAAAACCGCGACAATAATGGGCACTGCAGCATACATGTCTCCCGAACAGGTAAAGGGCGAATCGGTCGATCACCGGAGCGACATCTGGTCGTTTGGAGCTATGCTCTATGAGATGTTATCAGGGGAGCGTCCGTTTAAAAGCCGGCACGATCATGCTCTGCTGCACTCTGTTTTGAATGAAGATCCGGAGCCTATCGGGAAACTGAGAAAGGGTCTTCCAGTCGAATTGGAGAAGCTCATCACGAAATGTATGCAAAAAGATCCAAAAAATCGGTACCAAGAGATGGAATCTTTGCTCGTCGATCTTAAATCCATTCCACTGGAAGATAAAACGGACACTTTTCCATGGACGACCAAAGAAAAAAAAGACCCGTCCATCGCCGTTCTTCCTTTTGTCAACATGAGCGCCGACCCGGATAATGAGTATTTCAGCGATGGACTTTCCGAGTCGATCATCAATGTGCTCACCCAGCTCAATAATTTTAAAGTTGTGGCACGAACATCGGCTTTCTCTTTTAAGGGGAAGGATGTGAATATCCGTGAGATTGGGAGAGAGTTGAACGTGGAGAATGTGCTGGAGGGTAGCGTCCAAAAAGCGGGAAACCGCCTTCGTATTACGGCACAGCTCATAAGCGTTAAGGATGGATATCACCTGTGGTCTGAAAAGTTCGACCGGACATTGGACGATGTGTTCGCCATCCAGGATGAGATCTCGCTCCAGATCGTCGATAAACTCAAGGTCAAGTTGGGCCGTGAAGAGAAGAGTATGCTGGTCAAGCGCTACACGGAGGACATAGAGGCTTATAATCTTTATCTGGAGGGGATCTACAATTTGGCTCAGCTTACCAAGGAAGGAGTCGAAAAGGCCTTGGATCTGTTCCACCAAGTTATAAAAAAAGATCCGACTTATGCACTGGCCTATGCGGGAATATCGGATTGCCATGCACGAAACACATGGTATTACTACAGACCACCTAAGGAGGAATTGCCCAAAGCTTTAGCTTTTGCAGAGAAAGCATTGGCTTTGGATCCTCAGCTTTCCGAAGCCCATGTTTCTTTGGGATACACCAAGATGCTTTATGACAGAAAATGGGATAAAGCCGGAGCGGAGTTCCAGCGGGCTATTGAATTGAATCCAGGAAACGCATTAGCTCATAACTTTTATTCTGTATATTATGCTGTTCTGGGGAAGTTTGATAAATCGATTGAAGAGGCGCAGAAGGCCCTGGACCTCAGTCCGGCCGATCTCTGGATGTGGATCAATTTGGGTATGAGATATTATTATAGTAATCAGTTCGAGATGTGCCTGAAGCACACGCAAAAGGCCATCGTTTTGGACCCGCACAGCTTTTTAGGGCATTGTTACAGTGTATTTCCTCTCATTTTCCTGGGCAGGACTGAGGAGGCTCTGCAGGCAGCGCATAAAGCGGCTGAAGTCCTTGGCGAGTACTCGCCACATATTCTCATAGCTCTAGGACTCGCTCATTCCTCATCGAACAACAGGAAAGAGGCTGAAAAGATAATCAGTGAATTGGTAGGATTATCTGATAAAGGGACCATTCCCACTTTTAGCATTGCTTGGATCTATACAAGCCTTGAAGAGAGAGGTAAGGCTTACGAATGGATGGAGAGGGCGGTTGATAAAAATGATCCGCTTATAATGTGGATTAAATCAGATCCTATGTTCAAGCGACTGGAGGGAGATCCGAGATACAACGAGATGCTCAAAAAATTGGGCCTTGATCGATAATAAAATTGGGGACAGGCTGCTTTTTAATTACCCCTGTAAAAAGTAGCCTGTCCCCATTTATCTTTTTTGTGATTATAGGGGGTGAGGTTGGCAAGACAATATCACCCCCTAAATTCACCCCAAAAGAGGATTGACCCCATAAAATCCCTGAAATAGATTATTATTTCAAGAAAAAATTTTGTACGTCCAAAGAAAGCTGAGTTATAAGGATTTAAGCCAGGGTTAAAGGGTTGCCAATGGATATGGAAGCTAAAAAGCCAAGAATTATCGCCATCGCTAATCAGAAAGGTGGCGTGGGAAAAACCACCACAGCAATCAATCTGAGCGCTGCTCTCACTCGTCTGGGGAAAGAAGTTATGCTTGTCGATATCGATCCAGGCTCTCATGCCACATACGGGCTCGGTATCCTCGCCCACAAGCTGGAAAGGACAGTCTACAACGTGCTCAAAGGAGAGGCAACGGTCGAAGATACTGTCATCGAGATCTTAATAGAGGATAAGAGTATGGATTTTCTTCCTTCCTCTCTCGAACTCGCCGAAGCGGAGATGATCCTCTTCAACACACCTGGAAGGGAGTTCCTCCTTTCAAGAGCCCTCTCCAGTATCACAAAGTATGACTTTATCTTCATCGATTGTCCCCCATCTTTAGGCTTGATGACTCTCAATGCGTTGGTTGCGGCTAAGGAAGTATTTATCCCTCTCCAGACGGAATTCCTGGCTCTCCAGGGCCTGAGTAAGCTTTTAGACTCGATTGCTATAATTAAAGAACGGCTAAATCCTGCGCTCGAACTTATGGGAGTCGTCGCCACAAGATTCGACGGTCGGAAGATCCTCAATCGAGAAGTCGTCGAAAAGATCAAAAGCTACTTCGGTGAAAAAGCTTACAGCCTGCCTATCCGTGAGAACATCTCCTTAGCGGAAAGTCCTTCACATGGTTTGACGATTTTCGAGTATTCTCCCGATTCCTACGGCGCAACTGACTATCAAGCTCTGGCGGAAGATATTTTAGCAAGGACGTGAATATGGGTGCATCAAAAAGATTAGGTGATGTGGATCCTTTTGACTGGATCAGGGATACAAGGGAAGACATCCTGGTCGAACGCGTCTTGAAAGCCACTTCACCCCGTATCGGCACTGACTCTAAAATGGCCGTAGCATGTGAGTCCTATGTGCGGACACAAACAGACAAACCGGTCGAGATCACGATAGCGATCAAAAATGTCCAGGGCGAAAGAGTCATCACTGTCGAGGTTTTCAAGGAGGGCAGTCCCCCCGCAAAGATTAACCTCAAAGCGTAGATGTCACCCCCTTAACCGCAAATATCACCTCAAAATCCATCTCTAGAGGTGATTGTGTGACGCTTTGATATTTGACATCATTACCCTGCGTTTAGTGAGAATACGCATGAGATTGTTGGGTTTCGGGTGTGTATGATGGGATACGCTGAGGCTTTAGTTGGAGAATGGACAGACCAGACACGAATAAGAGCACTGCCGCCGAAACGCGACCGAGGAGGACCCCAAAAACCCTGAAGTCCTCGCGAACCGGCTCCTCAATCCGAATACCTTTTGAAGTGCGTAACGGCTACCTTGATCAGCTATTCGAGAATGCCCAGGAAGCTATTGTAATAGCTGATAAACAGGGGCGTGTACTCCGTGTAAACAGCGAATTCGAAAGACTCTTCGGCTATTCGCGGGACGATATGATAGGAAAACTTGTCGATCCTCTGATCGTACCGAAGGGTCATTACAATGAGGCCTCTTCCTTGACCAGACGGGCGGCCAAGGGGGAGCAAGTTGCTATGGATACAGAGCGTCAGCATAAAGACGGCTCGCTCATCGATGTTTCGGTTCTCGCTTCTCCCATCCGGGTCAATGGGAGCATTTCCGCGGCATTCGCCATCTACAGAGATATCACGGAGCGGAAAAAGGCGGAGCGTGCGCTCAACCGCAGAATCGAATTCAATAAACTCGTCTCATCCATTTCTTCCCGGTATGTCATGACTCACGATTTTGATGAAGCTACGGAGTTCGCCCTACGAGAGATCGGGAGGTTTACTGAGGCAGACCGGGTCGTGGTATTTCTTCTTAGAGAAAAAGAGCCTGTGTTCGACATCACTCATGAATGGTGTAAAAAGGGGGTGCCTCCGAGGAAATCGGATCCTCGCGGCACGCCACTGGATAAAATACCATGGTGGATGAAACAAATCCGCAAAAAAAAGTATGTCCTTATTAGGGATGTCACCAAAATGCCGATGGAAGCCGGGGGGGAAAAGGAGATTTTGGACCGGTATAAGATCAAGTCTCTCTTGGCTATCCCCTTGATGGCTATGGGGGATTTTGCGGGATTCATCGCCTTTCATAATGTGATGAAAACCGGCGTCTGGGACAACGGGGACATGGCACTTCTTAAAGTTTTCGCCGAATTAGTGGGCAATGCACTCGAGCGCAAGAGGGGAGAGGATTTTCTGCGTGAGAGCGAAGAAAAATACAGATCCGTGGTCGAGAAAGCGAGCGACGGAATCGCAGTACTGCAAGATGCCAAGATCAAATTCCTCAATTCACGCCTGGCCAAAATGTGGGGAGGTGCTGTTGAAGAAATGTTGGATAGGCCGATAACCGATTTTCTCCATCCTGAGGAAATCCCCAAGGTTCTTGGACGCTACAAGAAACGCATGGAAGGAAAAGCTGTCCCTGCGATATACGAAACCGTAATGGTTAAGAAAGACGGTTCGAACCTCAACATCGAGTTGAATGCCGTGATCAGCCAATTTCAGGGACAGAAAGCCGACCAGGTGTTTGTCCGCGATATCACAGAACTCAAACAGGCGCAGACCTGGCGTAAGGTGCTCGAAGGGTCCATAGAGGCCATCGCCATGACCCTGGAAATGAGGGATCCCTACACGGCCGGACATCAGCAGCGCGTATCAAGACTGGCCTGTGCCATCGCAGACGAGATGGGCCTGTCGCAGGAGCAGATCGATGGACTCCGTATCGCCGGCCTCATCCACGACCTCGGAAAAGTAACTGTTCCCGCTGAGATCTTGAGTAAACCTAGCAAACTTACCGAAACAGAATTCAGCATCATTAAAAATCATCCGCAGGTGGCCTATGATATCCTGAAAAAGATCGATTTTCCCTGGCCGGTGGCTGAAATTGTGCTTCAGCATCATGAATATCTGGATGGCTCCGGTTACCCTCAGGGTCTTAAAGAAAAAGATATTCTGCTCGAAGCCAGGATTCTGACCGTCGCCGATGTCGTTGAAGCTATGGCATCCCACCGTCCCTACCGTCCTGCACTCGGTATCGATAGGGCCCTCGATGAGGTGAAATTCGGGAAAGGGAAGAGATTCGACACCGCTGTTGTGAATGCATGCCTGGCGCTCTTTAAAAAAGCCTTCACACTGGATTAATAGATTTTATTATCTGCATAAATCAGCGGAGTCACCCCAGGGAGTGAAAGAATATCACCTCTCAATCCCTCCCTAAAGGTGATTGTGTGAGGTGACCTAATTTGGCATCATTTTTCTGAAAGCTAAAAAAGGCGGCAATTTTGTTATGTCTGTTCCGACAATAATTATAGATTTTGGAAACCAAATAAGGATGAAAACCATGCGTTTAGGTGTCTTTAACTCAAAATTATTGACCATTTTTACACTTTGTCTGTTCATATTCCTCCTTACCTCCGAGGCTTCTTCCTTGCGAGGCTTTCAAGAAACAGACTCGTTCGCAAAACTCCTTGGCGAGGGAGAAGCCTTTTACAAAAACAAGGAATATGACAGAGCGATTATACGGTATCTTGAGGCCTATATGCAGGCCAAGGACGACTCTGGGAAGGCGGATGTGTATATGGGACTTGCCCTGGCTCATACAGCGAACAATCAAAAGGATAAAGCTCAAGACTATTTGCTTAAACTTTTGGAATTGCAGCCAGATAAAAAGATCGATGAGCAAAAATATCCCTCCGATTTCGTGATCCTTTTCTATCAGGCAAAAATAGAGTCCTTGAAAGTTGCACCGGAACCTGCCGAACCTGCACCAGAAAAGGTTGTCAAAACGAAAGAGACAGAGGCTCGCACAAAGACAGAGACGGCCAAAAAACCTGAGCCAGAAAAAGAAAAACCCAAAGCAGTGACTGCTGAGAAAAAAACCACAACACCTGCGCCTACGAAGAAAGCGGAACCGAAAACTGTAGCAAAATCCGAGCCGAAAAAAGAGCCGGCTGAAGAGGAAAAAGCCGGAGACCTTCCTGAAAAGCTCAAGGAAGTTCCAGGCGTTGAAAAGATAAAAAAAGAGGGCGTCGCGGAAAAAGAGGAAAAACCTGTCGCCAAGGAAACCAAAGAGAAAGAAACCGCAACGGAAGAAAAACCGGAAGAGCCCGTTGTAAAACAACAGGTGGCACAAGAAGGGAAGATAGAAGAGAAGAAAAAGATCCCGTGGCTGCTGATCGCAGGGGTCGCTGTTATTGGAGGTGCTTTAGCCTATCTGCTTTTAAGTGGTTCAGAGAGCAGTGAAGAGGAAGCCACTGCAGGAAGTATCCAGGTGAATTCCTCGCCTTCGGGTGCCCAGATCTTCCTTGACGGATCCAACACCGGTCAGGTAACGAATACAACTCTCACAGGAATCGCTCCAGGATCCCATGAGGTGGAAGTCTCCAAAGAAGGATATGTGGATTACAGAGAGTCTGTCAACGTGACGGCAGGGCAAACAGCGCGTGTCGATGCCAGCCTCTCCAAACACACAATTTCTGTAACCAGCCCGAAAGCCAATGATGTCTGGCACAAGGGACAGAGTGTCAGGATCAGATGGAACACCGGAGGAGGTGCGAGTGCGGTAAGGGGGGTCACGCAGAGCCACTTCAATCAGCTCCTTTCGGAAAGAGGTAACTCTAGAGCTTTTCTCCGACTCAAAGTTTATCGAGAGAGGGAGGCCATGCGCGCACGAGGCCGCAGTATGAGAGCTGGAGGCGGTGGGGCGGAAGATTCAGACGAGCTCGCCAGAGTTCGAAAAGTGATCGGGGAACTCTCGCAACCAGCAAGGGAAAGAACATCTGGTGCGACCGGACAACCCACGGATGGGAATGGGAATCCCGGAGCCAATCCCGGTATTCTGAATGTCATTCCCAAAACTCAGCCCAGAAACGACAAGACAAGCGCGTCGGGGGATCTGGATATCCAGGCTGTCTCTGAGGTGAAGATCGAACTCTTTCAGGGAGGAAATCGTGTGAAAACGATCGCTAACAGAACCCAGAACGATAGCGAATACAGCTGGAAGGTTGCAACCGATGTGCCTGACGGATTCAATTTCAAAGTCAAAGTTTCCGCGGCAGATGAATCATCTGTTTCCGGCATGAGTAATACCTTTGCGGTGACAAGCGAATACGAATTGGCGTTGAAATGGGGCAGCAAAGGAAGCGGTCAGGATCAGTTCAACCAACCTTACGGAATCGCTGTGGCGCAGAGCAAAGTATACATCGTCGAGGATATTAACTCGCGGATTAAAATATGCACTCTACAAGGAACGTTTCTCAACATGTGGGGCAGTCCTGGTAAGAGTACCGATCAATTTCAGGGGCCTTTGGGAGTAGCTGTCGCCAAAAACGGAAATATTTACGTGGCAGATACCAAAAATGAGCGGATAATCGTGTTTAAACCCAACGGAACTTTCGTAAGACAGTGGGGAAAACGAGGCGGCGGCGATGGCCAATTCCGCTCTCCCACAGGGATTGCCATCGATAAGAACGACAACGTCTATGTGGCGGATTCCTACAATTTCCGGATACAGAAATTCAACGCTACGGGGAAATTCCTCGGCAAATATGGGACCAGGGGAAGCGGCGATAGCCAGTTTGGCCTCCCGGTCGGTGTTGCGGTCGATAACACGGGAAATGTTTATGTGGCCGATAGCGAAAACCATCGCATAATGAAGTTTACTCCCACCGGACAATTCATCACCAAGTGGGGCAGTCAGGGCAGCGGCGACGACCGCTTTAACCACCCTGTGGGAGTGGCGTGTGATTCAAATGGGAACGTGTATGTCACGGATTCAGAAAATCACCGCTTCATGAAATTCGACTCTACAGGTAAGCTCATCACCAAGTTAGGAACACGCGGTGGCGGAGATGATCAGTTCCGTTATCCCAGTGGGATCGCCGTAGACTTATCGGGCAAGATTTATATCTCCGACAGCGGCAACTACCGAATCATGAAGTTCAAAATTGCAGGTTGAGCGAGGGGAGTACTCGAAAAACAGTATTTAAGGCAAATTCCGTAATTTAAAGGCTTCGGCATTTTCCTTAGAAAGAGTCTTATCTTCCTCTTTTTATCCTATATTTCTACTGCAAATCTACACGCTTATCGAAATCTCAATGCGGGTCAAGGGAAAGAGGCTGCTGGCTGTGGGGGGTAAATAAGCAAAAGGGGTTATTGGATAGAAATTCTTGTCCAGCCAGCACAACAAGAATTATTCTAATTCTACAACAGTAAAAAGATAAAATCAATGGGAAAAATAAGAAATATTAAGATTTTACCTTATTTCTCGATTTTTAAATGAATATGAAGGGGCTATCATTGTAATGATTAAACGTAATTAACACCATTAATGAGAATAAAGTTTCTTTACAATCGTCTGTATGCGGTGTCATCGATGATAAAAGGAGTTGAGATATTTTGGTGGTGTGATTGACAGTGTTGTCGTTTTTTTATATTTTTTCTGCCATAAAATGTCCGGACCAAAGAAGAATCTTTTCCAGAAAAAGATCAGATTTTGCACTATTATGGCTTTTTTGTTCGTATTCAATTTTCTCCATGGAGCAATGGATGGAAAGGAAAGTATCGAAGAGAAATTCATTTCCTCGTTCAAAAAGGGTGAAATTCAACTAAGAAATGGTAAATTCGATAAGGCCCTTGAATCGTTTAAAACTAGCCTGAATTTAGCGATAAGTGGGGGAAATGAAAAGGGGGAGGTTGAATGTTATAAAAGTATTGGATTGATATTTTGGAATATGGGACAGCTCGATAGATCAAAAGAGTTTTATTCGCATGCACAGATTTTTTCAGAAAAGTATGGGATTTATAAAACACAGAGCGAATACTCTGAATATCAAAAAATATTCCGCTTATACGATGAAGGGAAAGAAAACCGGGCTTCAAATAATTACCAAGAATCTATAGCCAATTTTCAAAAGGCTGTTAATATAGCCAGAGCCATACGAAGTAAACATCATGAATTAAAATGTCTGCGACAATTGAGTCTTTCTTACTGGGAATTGAATGATCTTTCGACATTTTACAATTTGAATGAACGATGCTTAAGGATCGCGAAGGATTTGAATCACAAACGAGAAATCGGGCGAGCTTACAACAATATTGGACTTTATTATTGGAAAACCAACAAATATTCCAAGGCGCTGAGTGTTTATCAGAGTGCTTTGAATATTGCTAGAGAGCTAAATGATAAAGTAGAAATTTCAGCTTGTTTTAACAATATAGGATTAGTCTATAGAGCGTTGGGAGCATATTCAAAAGCGAAAACATATCTTGAAAAGGCCATAAAAATAGATAATGAAGCTGGAAATAATGCATATCTACCAATGGTTTTAAACAATCTAGGGGTACTACACAGAAAAAAGGCAAATATAACAAACATAGGAGATGATTATTTAAAAGCGTTAGATTATTTTGAAGACTGTTTAGAATTAAGCCTAAAAGCAAAAAAGTTAAGAACTGAGATAAAAGCTTTGAATAATATTGGGAATATATATCTCGACCAAAAAAAA
>JASFEP010000127.1:0-10671 GCA_050124775.1 Candidatus Aminicenantota bacterium | reverse complement strand
CTGAGGTGCGTTTTTCCAGAACGCCTGTAGCGAGTTTCAGTTTCCGGGAGAGTTCTTCCCTCACATCCATTTGTTGCGCCACACGACTCTCTTCCGGATAGGGATCGTTATTGTCAGTATTTCCGTCCGGAGTCGGTTGGGCATTTGACTGCAGATATGATGGATCTTGCTTGCTGTTCAAAACATAGCCCGCCGCCAGGATCATACACATGAGGACGGCAAAAAAACCATATTCGCGGAGTCTCATGAACATCTCCTATGTATCATCAATCTAATGTTTTATAAAAGTGCCGTTTCTGAACTCTTCGAGCGCCAACTCGAGTTCCTCCTCGGTGTTCATAACGATGGGGCCATACCAGGCAACGGGTTCTCCTATGGGCTCTCCAGAAACGAGTAAGAATCTGAGGCCTTTCTCCGCAGCTTCGACCGATATTGAATCCCCATCATTGAAGAGCAACAGATGTTCGGCAGAACTTCTATTCCCTGAGCTAGGCTCGAAAGTTCCTGACCCTTCCAAAATGTATGCGAAGAGGGTGTGCCCCTCTTTGACCGAATGCTCGAAAATTCCATTGGGTGGAATGGAGATATCGAGATATTCGGAATCCTGTATGATATCTTTGACGGGGCCGGTCAGTCCTTTGAATTGCCCGCATATGACCTTCACTGAGATTCCATTGTCCGAAATGTGAGCCGGAATATTTTCTGCCTTGATCTCTCTGTAACGCGGCTCCGTCATTTTGTGGCTCGAGGGAAGATTCACCCACAACTGAAGGCCCCACAGGATGCTATTGTGTCCCTTGGGCATTTCCTGATGGATGATGCCGCTGCCTGCAGTCATCCACTGCATATCTCCCGCTTGGATCGTTCCTCTGTTTCCGAGACTGTCTCCGTGATCGACGGAACCATTGATTATATAAGTGACCGTTTCGATCCCTCTGTGGGGATGCCACGGAAATCCCGCGATATAATCCTTGGGATTGTCCGAGTGAAAATCATCGAGCAGAAGGAAGGGATCGAAGGTTGGGACTTCGGCATGGCCGAAAACCCTTTTCAAATGCACTCCTGCTCCTTCGATCATCGGTTTGGCCCGGAAGATTTGTTTTATGCTTCTCGTACTTCTCAATTGTATGTACTCTCTTGGTTACAGGGGGACTGTATTCTGTATCATTTTTTTTGTGGCGGGAAATCGGCCAATATTTTCGAGACGACTTCATTAACGTTCCTGTCCATTGTTTTTGGAGTTGGATTGGGTGAGAGTGCTTTCGTGCCCACTCCACGCCAAACGAGCTCTTTGTCTGCCGTTTTAACGACGTCTATGATGAGCGTTCCCTGTTGGTATTGTTGCACAGTAATCCCTCCGGTTCCCCAGTATCCCGCTCCTCTCCAATAGAGATCATAAGGGGCGTATGTGTATCCCCAATTCTGGACATCGAATTTATCCTTGCTTTCGAGGTGGATTGCGACCAAAAAATCAGGGCTTGCTTCGGTCCTTTGGAACCCTTTGTCTCCTAAGGTTAGGGCTATGGCTTCTTCGATGCGCCTGACAACCATGGGGCTGATTTCTGTCTTGAGATTATCTGGTAGGGGGATGAAGCTGTATGTTCTGAATTGGCTAAAATCCTCCTGCCGGTCATAGTCGAACTGCACTTTGGTAGATGTACAACTCGCAGAAAAAATAAGAAGACTGATTATAAAGAATGTGGTGATAGATCTCATGCGCTTCTCCTTTTCCTCAATGAGGTGTGGCTTTATCGTGCCAAAACTAATTTCTTTTCCCTGATATCAGGATCAAAGCTTTTGTGGAGTTCAATTAAAAGCGGATTGGATAGCATCCACTAGCTCCTGATCGCTGAACGGCTTACGGAGAAACGATATAGCGCCAGCATCCATCGCCTTCTTTCGGTCCTGAGGATTGTCATAAGCCGTGATAAATATGATGGGTAGCTTATAGTTCATCGAGGCCATTTTTGATTGCAGGCCGAGACCGTTCAATCCTGGCATCCGCATATCAAGAATGAGGCACCCTTGTGAATTTTGTGGCACAGAGTCAAGAAATTCCTGGGATGAGGCATAAGTTTCGACATCATATCCGACAGATGTTAATAATCTTCGCAACGCTTTACGCACCGAAAGGTCGTCATCCACTATGTAGATCTTCTTGCTATCATTCATTATCTTCGGCCTCAATTCTATCCTATAGTCGATTTAAACCTCCGTCAATTGGACTTTAGTTCTATATGAGCGAGTTATTTTGATGCGATCTTTGGCTTATCTGAAATTTTTCAACACGATTCATTGATGTGTTGTCATTGTTATGCTCATTCTAAATGATCCTGGTGTTCTTGACCGTATGTTCTCTCTGTGCTATAAGCAGTAGGACAAATAATGGCGATGGATATTGATATTGGAGCCAAAGGCCGATGCTTCACATTAAAGAACCCTCTTCGATTCCAAAGGAAGGAGAGAGCCCCTTTCTGACGAAACTGCGGAAGCGGGGAATTCTTAAGACATTGGCCGCGTTTGTCGGGGGGGCCGTGGTCGCCATCGAGTTCGCTTTTCATATCTTGGTCCATCACTATCATTTTCCAAGGCAGACCGTTGATATCATCATCATCACTCTCTCTACGGCTTTGCTCTGTGTAGTCACATGGCAGTGGTTTAAGGGTAAAGAGGGGGCGAGGAGAATCAAATGGGAGTGGATCCTCATACCGGCATTCCTCTTTGTCGGAGGTGTAATGAATGCATTCCAGGTGAGGCAGATCGGACGGGAAAAATTGACGGAGTTTGCAGAATTCAAAACTCAGGAGTGGGGAAATTCCGTTGCGGTTCTTCCTTTTGAAAATATGAGTGGCGATCCGGATCAGGAATATTTTTGTGATGGTCTGACAGAAGATTTGATCACCGCACTGAGCCACATCGATGATTTAAAGGTCGTTGCCCGGACATCGGTGTTTGCATTCAAGGGAAAACAGGATGACATACGCAAGATCGGAGTGGATCTGAATGTGAAGAATGTCCTCGAGGGAAGTGTACGAAAATCAGGAGACCAACTACGTATAACCGCCCAGCTAATCGATGTAGACACAGGCTTTCATCTCTGGTCCGGACGATTCGATAGAAATATGGACGATGTCTTTGCCATTCAGGATGAGATCTCCATGGCCATCGTCGATGCCCTGAGTCTAAAACTTCTGGGGCAGGACATGCCGGAAGTGACCAAACACGAGACAACTAATCCTGAAGCTTATGACCATTTTCTCAGGGGCCGGTTTTATGTGAACAATAAAAGCGAGCACAATTTGAAGCTTGCCATCGAGTCTTTCGAAAAAGCCATCGAGGTTGATCCGAATTTTGCCTTGGCGTACACAGGTCTGGCCCATGCGTATGGACTACTTCCTGCTTTTGCGACGAGTCCGGTTTCGGAGGCAAACGTAAAAGCGAAGGAGTACGCGATGAAAGCTCTGGATTTAGACGATACGCTTGCCGAGGCCCATGCCCTTGCTGGAGATGTCAAGATTATCGAGAATGACTGGAAGGGTGCGGAAAAGGACTATCTTTATGCCATCGAGCTAAATCCAGGATATGCGCCTTCTTACAATAAATATGGATATAATTTGATGTGTTGGGGAAGATTTGGGGAAAGCGTAAAAATGATGAAAAAAGCCATAGAGCTCGATCCCTATAACCTTAACTATACGAGAAATCTAGGGCGCATATTCTATTTTGAGGGTCGTTATGAAGATGCTGAATCAGTCTTACAGAGTACAGTCACAATGAATCCAAGATTTACAATTGTACATCTGACCCTCGGATTGGTGTATTTGGAGCAGTCTTTGCATGATAAGGCCCTGGAGGCTTTAAAAAGAGAAGAAGAGGCACAGGGTAAATGGAATCCTGTGTTAGACTGTGTTAAGGGAATCGCACAACAAAGAATGGGGCAGACGGACAAAGCACGTGCCATTTTTGAAAATCTTCGGGAGAAGTCGAAAGATTTATATATCACGCCTTATTATCTTGCTGCTTTGAGTATAGCGATGGGAGAGACAGATCGGGGATTTGGATTGTTGGCTAAAGCCTATAATGACAAAGATTTTTGGATTCGCGAACTTAAGGTCGATCCTTTGTTTAGGGATGTTCGTTCTGACCCGAGATTTGAAATGATTCTCGAGAAGTTGAACTTACAATAGAAGACGATCGCAGTAGTTTAAATCTGTCATCCAGTTGATTAATAAAAAGTTCAGATATCGAAAAAAAGAATACGGGTTGTTTTATTCGAGACAAAAGCAACCAGAATAGAATCCTTTTAAGGAGTTATAATTGAATACAAAAAAGATAAAAAGTATTGTGTTCTCCTGCCTCATTCTTTTGTTGGCTGTGAGGTGTTTTTCAGAGGAGGAAAAGAAAGATCCCATGAAGTGGAATGGCGATTTATCGTTTGGAATCTCGATTGCGAAGGGTAACACGGATGCCTCCACTCTCTCTTTCAGTTTTTCGGCCAATAAAAAGCTTTCCGAAAAGTTCGACTGGAAGAATAAAGGCATTTTTCTTGGAGGCCGGGCGGATGGAGTCTTGAATTCCCAGTCTTTGGAGCTCACGAGCACTGGCGAATGGAGTCACTCTGGGCGATTCTTTTCGCGCTATGAAATCCATGGAATCCACGACAGGTTCAGAAACTTCAGATACAGGATTGTCCCCAGCGTTGGAGTGGGATACAAACTTGTACAGTCGGAAGCCTCGGAATTATCTTTGAAGACAGGTTTATCCGATACATTCACGAAATTTTTTGATTCCGGTGAAACCGCTTCTTTTGTCGGAGCGTTTATTGGAAACGATTTTAGCTGGAAGATATCGGAGGGTGCGGAGTTCAAGCAGTTGTCGTCTGTGAATCTCGACCTTTCGGATACGAGCCATGTGCTGGCTCAATTCGAGGTATCTCTTTCTGCGGCGATCGTAAAAAATTGGGCGCTCAAGCTTTCCTTCATCGACAAATATGATAGCGCTCCGGAGACAGAAGGCGTGAAGAAGAATGATGTCACATTCCTCACGAACATTTCCTGGAAATTCTAATTTATAAATGGACTGTCGTCTATCTTGAAACAGAACTTTCGTGTTAGAATGTGAATTTTGATATCAAAATGAGCACTTTAAGGCATTTTTATGAAAAAAAATCCTTTAATTGTAGGGTTATCAATATGTTAGTGAGGCCCGTCCCCATTATTGTTTTTCTTGTGTTAATGGTACTGGGGGCTTGCACCGTTATAAAGAATTATCCCGATCCGGAAAGGCCGGAGTTTTCGGGTAATTTCGCGACGGAAACGCCAGCCTTTAACGGCTCCATCAGAGTCGTGACATTTAACATAGAACTGGGCAAAAATGTCGATCAGGCCATCGAGGAATTGGGCACAGCCTCTGAATTGATGGATGCAGATATCATTTTTCTTCAAGAAATGGCTGAAGATGGGGTATCTTTGATAGCTCAGAGTTTGCACTACAACTTTGTTTATTATCCCTCTTCTCTGCATTATAAACATGAAAAGAATTATGGAAACGCCATCCTCTCCAAATGGCCCATCAAAGATTACAGGAAGCTCGTTCTTCCTTACGAGCACCCCATGAACAAGCAGATCAGGATCGCTGCATTGGCAACGATAGTGATCGAGGATTTCGAAATATTGACTTACAGCGTTCACACAGAGATGTTCTGGCTGGGAAGTCAGAAAAAATTGGATCAGGTGGATTCGATTTTGAGGAGTGTCGCCGATCATTTTGACCATGTGATCATAGGCGGCGATTTCAACACCAACACGGAGAACGGTCTCAGAGAAACGGAGAAAATGTTTGAACAGGCCGGTTTTAAACGCGCATCCAAAGGTGTCGGCCCCACATCAAAGGTGGACATTCTCGGGATGACAGATTATGAATTGGACCACATTTTCACCAAGGGATTTACACTTCTAGAAAACGGAAAATTTGAAAACTCCCGATCGAGCGACCACTATCCCGTCTGGGTCACTCTTCGACTAAAGGAATAGCAAAAGGGGAATCAAAGGGCGTTTTTGATGTAACGGCCGATTTTGTACCAGAATCCGCTGAATCGAGGCAGGAGCTCTTCCATCTCTTCGATGCTTTCCACCCAGGTCGTCCGGCCCATGAGGCCAATAAAATCCAGATAAGCGATCATGGAAGCTAGGTGGCTTATGACATAAGTGACCTCTCCATCCTGGATTTTGCTGCGGTAATCCTGATTGTGGGAGCCCACGGTTAAGTAGAAGATCATGTTTTTATGTTGTTCAGGGGTGAGGGAGTCATACCATTTTTCTACAATGGCTCGGATTTCTTCCGATAACTCTGCGCGAAGCTCTTTGACGCTGACATACCCCTCTCTCTCCAGCGCCTTTGCCCTTACCAATATGTATTCACGGATCAGTTGTCCCCATCCTGGGACCTCGAGGAGAGAGGATAAAGCTTGGAATGAAGCAAAAAACTGTGCTTTAAAATGAAGCTTTGGCATACGTTTCTCTTCGTCCTGAGCCAAATAGCTGGGCTCGAAACCCTGAGATTCCAAATGTTCGACCAAGCCCTTGAACTCTTCGATGGCAGCCGCATCAAAGGGAAATACCTTTTCGTACCAGTCGATTTTGCCGATCCCCTCCACCAAGGCTTTACCCCGGCCTACCATATCGAAAACGTCTATGTCCAGATTATATACTCCCGCTTTGAACATCCCTCCCGCAGCTTCGATCTCCTCGCGCATGTCGTTCTGGATGACGATAAAACGCGTGAATATTTCATTCGCCCGCGACATCTGTGGCGTGCCTGCACTCGGTGCATTGTTGAGCGAAGGGGCGATGACAAAAACTTTACATCCCCGCATGGCGGCCCCCACCAGCATCCCTGCCCAGAGAGGGCTGTTCCAGAGAGAATCGGGGATATACATGTGCGACCCTTTAGGCATCAAATTGTAGAGAATAGCTTTGACGAGATTGGCCGGTTTCGGGCCAAATCCGGTAAAATTGTGAGCCTGAAGTGATGTGGCATCCCATCCCTTCTCTACCAGCGCATTGACCATTTCCTTATAGTTATCCGGTTTGGGTAAAGGACGGAGTGGATAGGGAATTTCCGTCTCTTTGAAGCCATTCGTGAGCAGGAGTTCACGAGTGGAATCTTTCAGGGCGATAAGGGAAGGACCTCGTGCAAGGATGGCTCTGTCGTCCCAGGTCGGGGTGGCGTAGTGTTCACCAACACCTACCCCGGTGTACATGGCCTCTCCTTTACCGGGATCGAACTCGGTTATGTCGAAAAAAGTGATCTTACGGTGGTCCCGCATGACATTGTCAGGAATAAAAGGTACATAACGGAAGATATGGGAGCTCGTGAAGGAAAAATCCGGGGGGTTCGTGATGTTGATATGCACTTTGATCTTGTTTAGAAGCCATTTTTTCCCGTACCGGCTTAAACCAGCTTGAAGGAGGGGGGATGACGCCACTGCCTCTCTAAGCTCTTCTTGTGTATCGGCCATATCTCTTTCCCATCCCTCATACCCGGAGGGAAGGTCGATTTTGTACTCCAAAGGATTTTCAAGCAACTTGAGCCAAAGCTCGCTTTTGTTGATCTCATAGTAGTGTTGGTCCAGTAGGATCATGTAGACAGGGATTTTTTGTGTCGTCTTAAAATTCTTGACAGCGTTTGTAAGGGCACGAAGATAAGCCTCCCGAGTTATTCTGTAGGCGATCTCGTCGGGTTCCCCTATACTGTCAATCCCTTTGTAGTCATGGATCCAGAGGATATGGTAGTCCTTGGCCTCGAGTATCATCCGTGCGAGCTCATACTGAAACTGTCCGCCTACGACATAGTAGACATCGTTTCCAGGAGTGAATTTTTCCTCGACGGCCTTTTCAAGAATGGCATTGAGTTCTTCTTGCGTGTCATGGTCTTCAAATTTGAGCGCATAATGCATGGGAATCCACACCAGACGCGTGTCTTCCCAATATTTTCGCGATCCCTGCCGGTTTTCCTCCATATACTCGATCAACTGGTGAAAAACATGCTTCACAGCCGGGTGGTATTTCGGGAAGATATCCGGATTTTCATCCACCCATTTGCTGAAATTCAGGTACGCTTTGCTCCCAAGCCCGAGGAGGCTGTCGTTTTTCTTCCATTCGCCAAGGAGGCGGTTGTAGGGGAGGATCACTTCATCGAGAAGGATTTTTTTGGCCTGCTTTGCAATCTGAAGACCCGGTGAGTCCTCTCTGGTTGCATGTTCGAATCCGGAAGCCAGTTTAAATGCGTTTTCAAGCTCTTTGTGATAGAAATTGATTTCAGCTTCATAAGATCTGCCATTAGGAAAGTCTTCGTTCGTTTGATGGATATGGGTTTTAAACTCTGTGAGTTTTTCACGGAAAAAGGTCAGGTGTTTCTCGTCGGTTTTACGTTCTTGATCGAAAAATGGAGTTGTGAACCTGTTAATCCAGTCGGCGGATAACCGTATTTTTTGCAGAGATTCTTCAAGTTCCGGAATCGGTTTGTAGATAACATCCTCCGCCTCGGTAGCTTCGGGGAGCCGCACATGGTCCATACGCGGGCGCGTTTTTCCCATGTATTTCTGTCCGATGGGGATCTCGAGCCCGAGCCTGAAAGTCGGACCGGCTTTGGGGAGCCAGTCAATACGAACTCTTCCACCTCTTCCAAAAGGCCCTCCTCTCTTCCCGGGGATAAGAATTGATAACATGAAGTAACCTTTGTCCTTTTCGAAGGAATAATCGATACCTGCGTGGAGATGAAGAATATTGATGGTACCCAAAAGGCGCAATCCTCCATCGGTTTTCCCCCCGGCCGCTTTGATGTATCCTTCCCCTGTGAGGCCGAATACGCCCGAGATCGGATTCAGTATGTCGCGGTAGATACCGAGGTGGAATTCCCCCCCGAAAGTGCTGCCGCCGCTGGTGTTCCAGTCGAAAAGCGCGCCGATATGGGGTTTCCACTTCTGGGGGAAACCCATGGATTTGATCCATTCTCCCTGTTCGGGTATGGGTTGCTCTTGTGCTTGGACAATTGCGGAGAAAAAAGCGATAAAAATGAGAAGAAAGAGAGTGACTGTGCGATAATATTCTAGCTTTTTCAATGTCTCACGTCTTCGTGTATATTCAAACAAAAAATGGATAGGGTTTATGGATCTTATCCTTAATTATTGGTCAAGGTCGTCATTCAGTGGCGGCTTCGAAATTAATCTTGTATTCTTGCTAATGCCCGTTCTGAGTTATGGAAGGAATACTCGTTCTATTTTTTAGGCGCTGTTTGTTTGACGTTTTGCAGTCTGTGCGGATTCGTTCCCAGAGTCTCGATCGAGACCTTACCTTCAGGAGTGAGATCGATCTTGGCTGTGTGAATCAGATAGCCTTCACCCTTGTTTTGCTCTTCATCAAGGGTGAACTCGATATAACCGAATTCATAGTCTCTGGACCGAGGTGTCGCGGCCGCTATTTCCCACCAAAGGATGGGGCGGTTGGTAACGAGCCGGACAAGGATTCTCCCGTCTTCCAGTTTGAACATCCTGGCGATGTTAAGGGGCCAACGGAGGGTTCCTGTGTAGGCCACATAACCCACTGTCCTCTCCCGCATAGCCTTCAAAAGGGCCTCGCTTCCGCCATCCACGAGGGTTTCGTAGAGCTTCTTTGTCTCCAGATCTGTGGTCCAGTGATCGATGGTCATGGTCAGTCTGCCCGTTTTTCCAGTCACGGGACCCGACATTCCGATCGCGTTTCCCACGAAACGGAATTCTACCTTTTCCTCTTGAGCAAAAACCATCGGGGATAAGACTGCAATGCCCATGCACAAAATTGCGAGCGATACCAAAGATTTCGTCTGAAATTGACTCATTGATTCTCTCCTTTTTTAGTCTTGTCTTTTGTGAAATATATTCGTGTATGCAATTTTAGTTAATATGAGAACAAAAAATCAATGGTACTTTAGTACAATATGCATTCTAAGCTCGAAATCCCTGAATGCTTGACCGCAACATATATATTTATTTATGCTTTGGTAAATAAGGAGGGAAATCTATGCATATGAATCGCAGAGAATTCATTCAAAAGTCTGGAAGTTTTTCCATTGGATGGCTGGCTGCACGATCCGGTTTTGCTGGAGATAGTCTTAATAGAAGATTACTGAATGAACAGTTAGAGTACGGCTATGGTCCGCTGCGAAGAGATAGGAAAAAAATCCTCGATCTACCCAAGGGCTTTTCCTATAAGATCATCTCCAAAGGCGGGGATAAAATGGATGATGGGTTTTATGTGCCCTATCTTGCCGATGGGATGGGCACTTTTAAGGGTCCTGATGGGCTGACGATTTTACTCCGCAACCACGAGATCCGCTTTGAAAATCCCGATTGGATAGGGGCATTTAAAGGCAAGAAAAAGCTCTGGGAGAAACTGGATAAAGATTTGATCTTCGATACGTATCCCGACGGGAGACCATTGCCAGGAGCGGTCACGACTCTTATCTACGACACCAAGAAGAAAAAACTCATCAGCCAGCATCTGAGTCTTGTGGGAACCATAGTCAACTGCTCAGGAGGAGTGACACCCTGGGGAACATGGATTTCCTGCGAGGAAAATTGCGAGAATTCCGGAAATGTCTGTTTGCTGAACCACGGCTATGCCTTCGAGGTTC
>JASFEP010000126.1:0-10743 GCA_050124775.1 Candidatus Aminicenantota bacterium | reverse complement strand
TATAGAAGAATAGTCAGGTTTAGTCAAAAAAGGTTAAAGCCAATATCATGAAAATGTAGGGACCGTTTCCCAAGCGGTCCACACGGAGGGGTTGGACCCTACAAAAAAGGGGACAGGCTACTTTTTTAATTACCTCTGTAAAAAGTAGCCTGTCCCCATTTTATTCGTAGCGGAGAGAGTCGACGGGATTAGACGTGGCGGCACGAATCGCTTGAAAACTAACCGAAAGGAAGGCGACCATCAGGGCGATCGCCATGGCTGCAATAAATATCAGTACGCTCAAGCTCGTACGATAGGCATAGCTTTGCAGCCAATTGTTCATCAGGAAATAGGCCACCGGCCAGGCGATTAAGTTGGACACGCAAACGAGGAAAAAAAACTCCCGGCAGAGAAGCACCGTGATGTTTGAGACGGTTGCCCCCAGAATCTTGCGAATTCCGATCTCCTTGGTGCGCTGCTCAGAGGTGAAGGAGGCGAGTCCGAATAAGCCGAGACATGCAACGAGAATGGCAAGAGTTGCAAAGTACTTCAACAGCGTTCCTATGGCTTCTTCGCGATTGTACATCTCATCGAAATTCTCATCCAGAAAATAGTGCTCGAAAGGATAATTGGGAACGACTCGTGTCCAAACTTTCTCTATAGACGCGAGAGATTCGGGAATGTTCCCGGCAGGAATTCGGATGAGCATGACGTTTATCCTATCCGGATTGATGTACAGGACGAGAGGCTCGATCTTGCGCCGGATGGGTTGATAATGCCAATTCTTCATCACTCCGATGATCGTCCCCTTCCGCCCGAAAAACATACAGCCTTCCCCGACAACGGATTCTCTTCCCATCAGTTTGGCCACTTCTTCGTTGATAATAAAAGCCGAATCGAGGTCGGAGGAATAGTCTCTGGAAAAGCTCCGCCCCTCTTGCATTTCGATCTTGAGTGTCTCTATAAAATCGAAATCGACAGGATTGTTGCCGATCAGAGTTTTGAAATCGGGGTCTTTCCCCTCCCAGTCGAAATTGCTGGAGTTGCTTCCAATATAGGAAGGAAGTTCGGACGAGGCCGTGGCATTCAAAACATGCGGGTCTTTAACCAACTCGACCTTCAAGGTGTCGTAGACATTTCTGACGTCACTCCTCAGAGGGATATAAACCAGGTGCTCCCTGTCCCAGCCCAGTCTTTTGCTCTTCATGTAGGTCAACTGCTGGTAAACGACAACCGTCCCGATGATAAGGAGAATTGAGAGGGAGAACTGAACGACCACGAGGATTTTTCGGAACCAGGAACTCGCTGCACCCGCCTTGATTGCGCCACGGATGACTCTGACCGGCTGGAATGCGGATAAGAACAAGGCCGGGTAACTGCCTGCAATAAGGCCCGTAAAAAAAGTGATTCCGACTACGCCAACGAGGATCGCTCCGATCCCTGCAACACCCCAGGAGAGATCCTTTTCTGCAAATTGACTAAAAACGGGCAGAACAGCTGTCACGATCCCCGCGGCCAAAACGAGAGCAATGAACGCAAAGACCACGGATTCTCCATAAAATTGCCTGATGAGATGGCTCTTCAAGGCCCCTACCACCTTTCTCATCCCCACCTCTTTCGCGCGGTTGGCTGAACGGGCGGTGGAGAGGTTCATGAAGTTAATGCAGGCGATAAGCAGAACAAAAAGAGCGATGATGGAAAACATGTAAACGTACTGGATGGCGCCGGGATCTTTTTCATATCCCCAATAGGAATGAAGGTGGCTCCTCGTGAAAGGCATGAGCATGAGTTCGGTCACGCTGTCGGGGACCTTGGCCTTGATAAAACCCTGGATCTTAGCATTCACTTGATCCATCGCGGCGTTTGGACTCAGCTCGACATAGGTCCCTATGGAATTGCTGCCGAACTCCAGGTTGGTCCGGCCTATTTTTTCCAGAAATGTATAGGGCATCAACAGGTCGAACTGAAGGATAGAGTTATGCGGCACATTCTTAATAACACCCGTCACAGTGAATTCGTGTGCGTTGTTGACGGTGATCACTTTACCCAAAGGATCTTGCTTTCCGAAATATTTCTCTGCAATATCCTCGTTTATAACGAGTGAGTGCGGTGAATCGAGAGCTTTATCTTTATCTCCCTTTATCAACGGAAATGTGAACATCTGTAAAAATGACGGATCGACGGCTCTTACGTTGTACTCGAAAAACGCCTTTTCTCCGTGGCGGAACAACAATCCCCCGGACCAGACATAACGGGTGGCATCCACAATATCTGGGATCTCCTCCACAAGCGCTGGGCCCAAAGGATGGGGCGTGACCCTCACATGAAAGACTCTTCCGGAGTAAAACTGATCCTCCTCAACGCGGTAAAGGCGCCGGGCCTTTTCGTGAAATTTATCATAGCTCAACTCATCCAACACCCAGATCGATATGAGAAGACAGCAAGCCATTCCGATGGCTAGGCCTGTGATGTTGATGAAGGAATAACCTTTGTGTTTTCTGATGTTTCTCAAAATGACCTTTAGATAGTTTTTGATCATCGCCGCACTCCAATACAGAGAATTTGAAACGAATGAGGGCATCGACTTAAGAATCTGTCCCCAATACCACAGGGATGCCGGAAACGTCCCTCTTTCTTGAACGATCTCCGAATAGATCTCCTCGAAATCGCCGATCAGGGGGAAATGTTCACTGTCCTCGTAAGCCGTGGTGAGAAGCCACAGCCCCAACCGCGAAGGACGATTGCCTTTGAATCTCATATATTTTTCCCGATGGTAAAGGCAAAACCCGGATAGCCCTCCCACATGATGTCATTGACACGCTTGATCTCGTCGAGAGCTTTGATCCCCTTTGCTGTGATTCGGTAATATCTTTTGCTCAATCCTCTCCTTTTTTCGTTGGCTTCCCCGATGTACGAAGAGAGATAGCCCTTGTTGGTGAGCCGCTCCAGGGGAAAATAGACTCCTCCCAAGGATATTCTTTTGCCGGTGACGCGGCGAATGTGTTTGTAGACAGTCGTGCCGTAAGCATTTTCCCCCAATCTCCACACAGACAGAAGTATCAATTCTTCCAATTTTGTCAGCATTTTCATGGGCTCACCTCGTGTTATGGACAAACATATTCTACATTTTAGAATACGTTGAATGGAGCAAAAAGGTTGTCAATTTTCTAAAAGTTAGAAAAAAATGGGAGAGGTTCTATTTTTGAGCTTGGGAGTAGTTCTATTTTCCGCCTTATGTAGGTTCCTTTTCCCAAACGGTCCGCACGGGGGACCGGCTCTACAAAAAACATTCTCTTCTAAAAAGCTGAATCTTAACCCCGGATGTGTTATGTTATCAGCACATCCCATCAAATGAATAAGGGATTTCATCACCTATGAGGAGGTCTTGGGAGATGTCCAAAATAAATCGAGTATTCTTCTGTTTTATTGTTTGTGTCTCGCTTTTGTGTTTGAGTTGCACACAAAAACAAGAACCGGCAGACCTTGTGTTGATGCAGGGAAAAATCGTGACCGTCGATGAGGAAAAACCCGAGGTCGAAGCTTTGGCTGTAAGAGGAGATATTATTGTGGCTTTGGGATCCAATGCGGACATCGAGGACCATATCGGCGATTCGACGAATGTCATCGACTTGAAGGGAAACCTTGCCGTCCCGGGCTTGATCGATGCCCATGCCCATTTCACAGGCATCGGCCAGGCGAAATTAGGACTGGAACTCATGCCAGTAAAAAACTGGGAAGAAGTGATCGCCATGGTGGCAGAAGCTGTCGAAGATGCGCCACCGGGCGAATGGATCCGCGGTAGAGGCTGGCATCAGGAGAAGTGGGATAAAACACCCGAGCCCAATGTGGAAGGGCTACCTCTCCATCATAGCCTGAGCAAGGTTTCGCCCGATAATCCTGTCCTGCTGAGCCATGCCAGCGGTCACGCCTCCTTTGCCAATGCAAAGGCGATGGAATTGGCGGGCATAACCAAGGATACACCGGACCCGGAGGGCGGAGAAATCGTCAGGGATGAAAAAGGCTATCCCATCGGGATGTTCAGAGAGACGGCACAGCGATTTCTCAGAGATGCCTTTTACGCATGGCATGAAACGCTGGGTGCTGCTCAGATCGCTGCCGAGCGTCAAAAGATCATCGAATTGGCCGACAAGGAGTGTCTCTCCAAAGGCCTCACATCCATCCATGATCCCGGATCGCCCTTTGAAACCATCGACCTGTTCAAAGAAACAGTGCAGCAAGGAAAACTCGGTGTGCGGCTCTATGTGATGATCAGGGATACCAATGAGCGCATCCGAGAAAAAATCGACACATACAGGATTACGGGTATGGGCGACAACCACTTGACGGTCAGGTCCATCAAGCGGTCGATCGACGGCGCCTTGGGGCCGCACGGAGCCTGGCTTCTGAAGCCCTATGCATCCCTTCCCACGAGTGTCGGATTGAACACCTCATCCGTAGAAAGCGTCGAGGAAACGGCACAGATCGCCATCGAAAAGGATTTTCAACTGGCAGTCCACTGTATCGGTGATAGGGCAAACCGGGAAACTCTGAATATTTTCGAGGAAATCTTCCATGCGCATCCTGACAAAAAAGAACTACGTTGGAGAATCGAACACGCACAACATTTGCACCCTAACGAGATTCCCCGATTCGCTCGACTGGGAGTGATCCCATCGATGCAGGGCATCCACTGCACATCCGACGGACCCTATGTGATCAAACGCCTGGGCGAACAACGCGCTGAAGAGGGCGCTTATGTGTGGCAAAAGCTGATGAGCACGGGAGCGATCATCTGTAACGGAACCGATGCCCCTGTCGAAGACGTGGATCCCATCCCATGCTTTTATGCCACCGTCACCCGGAAAATGAAGAACGGAAAAGAATTCTTCCCGGAGCAAAAGATGAGCCGGGAGGAGGCGTTGCGCTCCTACACCATAAACTGCGCGTACGCCGCTTTTCAGGAGGACATTCTCGGCTCGCTATCCCCCGGCAAATTGGCGGATATCACGGTCCTCTCCAAGGATATCATGACCGTTCCCGATGAGGAGATTCTCGAAACAGAAGTGCTCTACACCATAGTCGGTGGTCAAGTGATGCACCAGAAATAAAAGATTCTATTCTCTCTAGGGGATTCGATGGAGAGGCCTATTCGCGATCACATCATCGAGAAAGGTTTCGATAGAACATCGTTCAGCGAACAAAACATTCGAGAAAAATTCTGATCAAGGGCCCCTCCCCGAACGCACCGCTTTATAAATATAAAGTCTATTGCTTAACTCGGGGAATTGGCCTCACACGTATTGGATTGGGCTGTTAGGGAAAACCAGTCGGGAAGTTTATTCCGATAGGCACGTCTAACAATATCTAAACCCAAGATTTAAGGATCTTTCGATGTTGTGTCGTTTCCGCGTATATGTTATATTCGATGATTAAATTACCTCAATCATTCATAAAAAATGTCTCTATATATATTCAAACCAATTTCACTGATTTGCTTAAAGGAGGATGCAAATGAAAAAATTTTTAATCTCTTTCGCAGTCTTATGTCTTTTGGTCTTCTCGGTCTCCCCGGCACAAGAGGCCAAGGAAGAGGAGAAACCCGATCCATTAGCCAATTTTTCTCTTGTTAATGAGACCCAGCCCGTCCCCGAGGACGTAAAAGTGGGCTTCGAATCCATCACCGGGAAAGATGCCGTCACATACCTGAAGTTTATCTCCGACGATCTTCTGGAGGGAAGAGACACGGGGAGCGATGGCTATGACATCGCCGCCCTTTATGGGGCGACCATGTTCGAACTCTGGGGTATCAAACCTGCCGGAGACATGGTCCGGCCCCGCATGGATTTTCGCAGGATGATGATGGGCGGTCAAACACCCCAAAGAACCAAAAGAAGTTACTTCCAGAATATCCCTCTTAGGGAGACGTTGGAAACGGACGGAATGGCCCTCGTCGAATGGCAGAAAGGCCAGTTGAAAAAGACCCGTTCATTCCGGCCAAACATCGATTACAGCTATTTTTCGTCCGGCTCACAATCCCTGAGCGCTCCGGTGGTTTTCGTGGGATACGGGATACAGGAGGAATCTCTAAAGTTCGACGAGTATAAGAATCTGGATGTCGAGGGCAAGTTTGTCATGATGCTCACCGAAGCCCCAGGAAAAGATGATCCCGAGTCTCCGTTCAATAAAGGCGAGCTGAAAAAGAAGTACTACCCGGAGCGCCGCCGCATGCGACGGATGACGAATCCTAAAACTAAACTCGCCACGGATCTTGGGGCCTTAGGTGTCCTTCTTGTCGAAAACTCTCCTGAGGATAATCCCGACGTGGCACGTCAGGCTCTGGACAGAGAAAAAATATACGACGATCAGCCCATAATTCCCGGCGATCGCCGAAGGATCTCGCTCATGGAAGGTAGAGGCCTTCGCATGCCCTGGGATTCAGTGGCAACGATTCGCATAACCAGAGAGATGGCCAATCAGATCCTGGGTTTTGTCGATCAGGATGTGGACACTCTCAAGGGTAAGATCGAAAAAACACTCCAACCCCAGTCTATGCCACTTGCGGGGATGAGATTCACCGTCAAGACCACGGCCAAGACCAAACTCATCAACAGTATGAACGTTCTGGGTTACATAGAAGGGTCCGATCCGGAATTGAAGAAGGAAGCGATCGTGATCGGTGCCCATCTGGACCATCTGGGCATGCGAGGAGATTATATCTTCAACGGCGCGGACGATGACGGATCCGGTTCTGTCGGAGTTATGGAGATCGCAGAGGCTTTCGCCAAGAACCCCGTCAAGCCCAAAAGATCCATCGTGTTCGCTCTCTGGACGGGTGAAGAAAAAGGACTCCTCGGCTCGAGGTACTATGTGGTCCATCCCTTTATTGAAAAAACCTATTGCAACCTGAACCTCGATATGATCAGCCGTACCTACGAAAAGAAACGGATCGGGATGATGGCCCGGATGTTCGGGGAAAGAATGCCCAAGGAGGCACTGGAGAAGATCGATGAGAAGAAATTTGTCAGTCTCTCATACGATGCGGATACTCCCGACCTGGGAACTATCATACGGGAAAACAACAACTATGTCGGTCTTCACTTGAGCATGCGCGCATCCAGCGAGGGAATGGGCGGGAGCGATCATGCTCCCTTCGCTATGAGTGGCATCCCTTGGGCCTTTTTCATCGCGGCCATGACCGAAGATTATCACCAGCCCACGGATTCAGTGGAAAAGGTGAGCCCCGATCTCATGGAAAAGATCATCCGCATCACGTATCTCACGGCTTTCACATTGGCGAACAAATAAAATCTTGAGCGACAACTGAACGTACCGACAAAAAAGTTTTCAGCGCCGATCGCGGATTTCGACTGCCTGAATGATTTGGGTCGCGGGAAAATCCTCCTGGATATCGGCTCCGGTTATGGGCGACTTCTCGAATACCTAAAGGGAAAAGGCTTCAGGCACGTTCTTGGGCTGGAGCCTGATTTTCGTTTTCTTCGAAGGGGGCACTTTCCTTCGGTCTGTGGAAAGGGAGAACAGGCGCCATTCAAAGATGAAAGCTTCGATGCAGTTTTTTCGATCGGTGTGCTCTCATACATCCTCGAGGATTCAAAACGAATACATCTCTTCGATGAAATCCGCAGGCTACTAAAAAAGGAGGGGGTTTTTTTCCTTTCGTGCTTCCTTATCAGCAGTGACGATTACCATCGGACAAAGTATTTGGAAGGGGAAAAAAAATACGGAACACATGGGATATTCGAATCGGATTCAGGAGGGATATTCCGGCATTCGGGGGAAGACGAATTGAAAGAACTCCTCCACAATTTCCGCATCCTGAGGTGGAAAATCCGTCCCTTCACCACCATGAACAATCGAGAGGCCCGGGGTGTTACTATCGAAGCTCAAAGACAGTAAGGAATTGGACTAAAAATCTCACCGGAGTAACAAAACCTTTTCCGGTTCTCTATTATTTGCGGCATCAATAGTTCTTTTTCAGGTCCATGCCCGAATAGAGGTGACCGACCTCATCCGCGTATCCGTTGAACATCAAAGTCGGGCGTCGCCCCTCCTCTCCGATCCGACGCTCCTTTGCCTGGCTCCAACGGGGATGCCGCACATCGGGATTTACGTTAGCATAGAATCCGTATTCTCTGGGATTGGCTTTCCTCCAGGAAGTCTTTGGCATCTTTTCGACAAATCGAATTTTCACGATGGACTTGCCGCTTTTGAAGCCATACTTCCATGGGATGACGATCCGGATGGGCGCTCCATTCTGATTCGGAAGAACCTCCCCATAAAGGCCAACGGCCACGAGTGCGAGGGGATGATTAGCCTCGTCCAACCGCAAGCCTTCCGTATACGGCCAATCGAGAACTCGCGTGCGCTGGCCCGGCATTTGTTCAGGGGCATAAACAGTCTCGAACTGGACAAATCGGGCCTTCGATGTCGGACTGCACTTCTTGACAAACTCCGCCAAAGGAAATCCTACCCATGGAATGACCATGGACCATGCCTCCACGCAACGCCATCGATAGATCCGCTCTTCCAGCGGGAACATACCGATGAGCTCGTCGATGTCGAAATTTTTCTTTTCCTCGACCAATCCTTCTACGGATAGAGACCAGGGCCGTGTGCGGAAATCGCGACTGAGCCGCTGGACGGATCTCTTGCCGGTTGAGAATTCATAAAAATTTGTATAAGTCGTGGCTTCATCGTAAGGAGTCAATTTTTCATCGACAGCATAGGCGCCTTTCTTTGCGACCGGAAGTTTTTGCCCCCGCAGGGATTCCTTCTGCGGGTACGAGTGCACGGAGAAAAGGCCGCTGGCAGCCAGCGAGGTTGAACCGGCTATGAATTGGCGGCGATCCATATAGAGCTTTTTATCGGTGACTTCCGAATATTTGATTGCCTTTACCTTTTTGATGAGCATGGTCATCCTCCTGCCCAATTCAAGGATTTTTCCCATCGATTATATATCACAACCCCGGTGTGACGTCAAAGGCGATCGTCTGGAGGGACCTTCAGACGAATGATATCATTTGCTCATTTGTTCGCATATTGACACATTTAACAGCTTAAACTATACTTTGTTTATAGGCTTTATGTAATTTAGGAGGTATCATGAGTCAAAAGATCGGCGGCGTCATTGTGATCCTGATCCTGTTCATAGGATGGAACATCGTGACATCGAAAGCCAATGACGATGCATCTACCGAACTGCTTATGGATGGAGATAACACCATGGTTAAAAAAGTCGCAAAATCAGAGGAAGAGTGGAAAAAGATATTGACGCCGGAGCAATTCCGCGTTCTGCGAAAAAGCGGGACGGAGCGGGCTTTCACAGGGAAATATGATGATTTTTTCGAAGAGGGGATTTATACGTGTGGCGCCTGTGGGACTCCCCTTTTCAGTTCCGAAACCAAATACGATCATGGGACGGGATGGCCGAGTTTCACTGCGGCGATCGACGAATCCCATGTCGAATACAAAGCGGATTATTCCCTTATGATGAAGAGGACCGAGGTGAGGTGCGCCGTTTGCGGTTCGCATCTCGGTCATGTGTTCGACGATGGGCCTCCCCCTACTCATAAACACTTCTGTATCAATTCCGTGGCCCTGGATTTCGCACCGGAAGATACTGTATCCGCAGCTGCTTCCAAAGGTCAGGAGAATAATCCGGAGAAAAAATCCGTGTCGAAAACGGCCACTTTCGCCGCCGGATGTTTCTGGGGAGTGGAGTACAAATTCGGCCAGTTGAAGGGCGTTCTCTCCACAGCGGTCGGCTATACGGGCGGCGAGACAAAAAATCCCACTTACAAACAAGTTTGTTCAGATCGAACGGGCCATGCCGAAGCCATACACATTGTCTATGATCCCACAAAAATAACCTATGAAGAGCTTGTGGACTTTTTCTTCAAGTCCCACGATCCCACCCAGATTAACAGACAAGGGCTCGATGTGGGGTCGCAATACAGGTCGGCTATCTTTTATCATGATGACACCCAGAAAAACACCGCGCTCAAGGTCATCGAAGAGCTAAACACATCGGGACGTTATAAAAAACCCATAGCGACTCAAGTCGTTCCCTATTCGGAATTCTACAAAGCCGAAGAATATCATCAGAAGTACTACGAAAAAATGAGGAAAAAGTACTGAGTTTGAACTGCCGAGATTGATTCTGATCTGAAGTTGAGCGAATTTATTAATATCATAAATTTCAACTGGGCATACTCAGCGATCGCTCAGTTTCACGAACTTTGATTCCCAGGGATTGATGAGGATTGACTCCTGAGGATCTCCGATGATCTCTTCTATGACATTGACCTCGGTCATGAGTTGTCTCCTGGTATCCATGAGTGGCAAGGCGACGCTCAATTTAGAAACTTTCCCCTCTATCTCACGAAGATGCAAGATGATGTTTTCTCCGTCCTGAGAGGGTTTAGCACTCACGAGAAGGACATTTTCTGCATCGACTTTTAGCAGGGACTGCGTAAGGGGAAATTGTGAAGATTGACCGGGAGGAAAAACTCTGGTGAGCAGGGGAACTCTTGAATTCCAACTGAATCGAGTGGCATATGAGTTGGTTGTGTTTTTTGTGGATGTTAAAAAATATTTCCACTTGAATTCACCCTGCTGGCTGGCACGGAAATTCGTGACCCAATAGTTATTCATCACCCAGGAATACACATAAGGATTTGAGACCTTAGCTACATACTGGAATTTCCCGAGGTTAATGTCACCGCAATGCACAAGGGGGATCCCATC
>JASFEP010000125.1:0-10747 GCA_050124775.1 Candidatus Aminicenantota bacterium | reverse complement strand
GGGAGACCTCCGTATTCTGTCTATAAAAGGGTATACGTAAGAGGCGGAAAGATGTTTATGCGGATGGAATGTCACTCATCATAGACACGGAGGTAGTATTGACTGTTGCGGATCATGCGAGTGACGTTTCCAGCCGGGTCCATCTCGAAAATGACGGCTTCTGCGAGTTCGTCATCATCCCGTACACGCCTAAAGATGTTCTTTTCGATGTGCTTCAGTGTGGTGAGAGAGTCGCTCGGGTTGTCGCTGGGAAGGGACATCAACACAAGCTTTCCCTCTTTGATAAACACATGTGTCTCTCCGCCCAGAGGCCTGTCGTAACGCCCGACAAATTTTTTGAGTGCTGGATCATGTTTCTTCGCTTTGCCGGGTTCTTCCACGGTCTCTTGGATGGCAGGAGCGAGAAGATCGAAGATCTCCCGCACATACGCAGATGGGCTAACCCTCTGGGCGTTCGTCATAACGATGACTGCCATCTTGTCTTTGGGTCGGATGGAGAGTTGGGTCCTGTATCCCGGACAGCTTCCTCCGTGACCGACTTGTATCGTCTCATCTTGGCGAGAGACGGAAAAACCGAGACCCCATCTTGTCCCCCAGTCCGGGTCGAGCCAATGGACCCGGTGCATTTTCTTCAGAGTGTTGACTTTGAGCACCTCCTGGCCTCCTTTTTCGAGAAGCCGCAGTTGCCACGATGCAAAACGGGCCAAATCTTCCACAGTGGACGCGAATCCCGCTGCCGGTGCGATCCCGTTAACAGTGTAGAAGGGGATCTCCCGTCGTTCGCCGTCGCGCAGTTTCATGCTGTAACCTGTGGCGAGTTTATTGCCTCTTTCGTCTTCCGGGATCTCCGGAGTTGTGTCATTAAGGCCCAAGGGATCGAGGATGTATTCCCTGACATATGTATCGTATGCTTGTCCTGAAACAACAGCGACGACCTCGCCTAACAGAGACATCCCCAGGTTGGAGTACTGAAAAAATGTGTCTGCAGGGTACAGTTCTTCCTGACCTGAGAGCTTATCTATGATCTGTTCCCGAGTGGGAAACTCGTGTTCGGGACCGGTCCAGTAGGGATAGTCTGCCTCCCGGGGAAGGCCGGATGAGTGCGTGAGCACTCCCTGGATAGTGATCTCCGGAGCTTCAGGAAATCTGTCCTGGATTTTGAACCAGGGAAGATATTTGTGAAGCGGATCGTCCAGGCGGAGCTTTCCCTGTTCCCAGAGCTGCATGATAGCGATGCTCGTGAACAACTTGGATATGGAACAGATGCTGTAGATCGTACCCGGTGTGGCAGGCCGTTTTTCCGATAGGTCGGCATAGCCGAATCCGCGACTCCAAATCAGATCTTGGTCATAAACAATCCCGACAGATATCCCAGGAATGTCTTCATAAGCCAGCTGGCCGTCTACCCAAACCTCGATCATTCGAAGCGCTGTCTCAACTCTCGGATCGTCTGTTATGGAATGAGCACTTGCCCATCCTGAATTGCCGAAAGTAAGAACCACTAAGATTAGAATGCCAAAAAAATGTCTCTTCATGTCGAGTTCTCCTTTGCGTCCAGTATATAGAATTTCCCTTTCTGAAAACAAGATGAACTCCTTTCGCTTTCATTAGCTTTGGGGATGGTTCAGTTTTTTATGGGATGGTTCTAAGGTTTTTGATTCATAAACGGAGTAGGGGAGATGGAAACTTCGGATAAAATTATTGAATCTGTTATTCCGTGCCCTGACCGATCTTGACATCCAGGTAGGAAGCAAAAAATTCTGTTGTGGACTTCATGGTCTGTTTGAGATCTTCGTACTCGGTTTGGAGGGGAGAGTTGACTTTATCCAGCCTCTCTTCGAAGGAAGAAATTGTGTTGTCGATCGCGGAAAGAGAGTTAAAGAAATGCGAAGAGTTTGGCCTCGGGGATGTGAGGAAATAGATCCCTGCGGCGACAGCTAAAAGTACGAACGAAGACACAAAAACGGGGATAAGAGATGTCCTTCTGTCCGGGGGCTTTACTGTCTCACGCTCGTTATCGAGAGCTGAAATGATACTTGAGGCGAGAACGCTCTTTTTATCATCATCAATACAGGGCAGGTCCTTGATGCTGGTCTCCGTCAGGGATTCGTGGAGTTCGGCGAATTCACGGCACGATTCACAGCGCTGGATGTGGCGGTTTAGGAAAGTAGGGATAGGCTTCCTTGAATCCTGAGCTGAGGAAATGAACCATTTGTAGATTGCGCAAAACATCTCTTATCTCCTGTTATAAAAAGGAATATTTATGTTTCACAGAACCAGAACGCCTGATCTCTGTTGATCGCATGGAACCGTTCAATTTTTTTCCTAGGTTTATACGGGCACGGTGAAGCAATACCCGCACTTGGACTTGCGTTTTGTTCATAACCAGGGCGATCTCTTTCACTGCCATGTCTTCCATGTATCGAAGCCAGAGGACTTCGTACTGTTTGCTATGCAGAGATTTTGCAACGGCCCATATCTTTTGCGACTGGTCCTTGCGGGTTACGATCTCTTCCGGATCTATCGGGTTGTGGTTGGCGATCGAAGAGAGATCCCTGGGTTTGTTCGCTCGGTGATGGCTTATCGCCAGTCTTACAGCTACTGTATAAAGCCAGGTCGAGAATCTAAAATCTGGATCGTATCGGTCGATGTTCCGAAAGGCTTTGAGAAAAGTCTCCTGGATCAGGTCTTCGATATCTTGATCCGAGTATACTCTTTTGCGAAGAAAATGGAACAAGCGGGGTGAGTACCTACAGACCAATTCTTCGAATGCACCGAGGGAGCCGGATGCCACCTCCACGGCCAGTTTTTCATCGCTGGCTTTTTTTGTTTGAGATGCGCTGTCCATGTGGTCGAGTCAGGTATGTTTTGTGTATTCTTCCTTCAGATTAACCGATTTTTGGTTCAAGATAAAGGATCAAAATCGCCCATGGAGAGAATAGAATCCATTTTTCTTCCTGTTAAGATCTGGAATATCTCTTCGGAAGGATGATTGATCTCTATTTTCACCTTGTTATTGTTTGTGGATACTTGCACGCTTTCCGCCAGATTCAATTCTTTATAGGTTTCTTCGAACTGCATCTGTGCCATAGCTATGAGACCTCTGATGACCTGTTCCATGTTCGCCGCATCCTTGGGCGTCGCTGCGGTCGCATTGAACCTTGCTTTCAATATCTCATTCTGCTCTGTGAGAGTGAACAGTCCTGAGCCCGCTTTTTTAAGGATGACAGCTTTTGAAGCATAACCTGCAAGTGCCGAGATGTCTTTGGCGAGTGCCGCAAAAAAAGCGTTATCCGGGATTTCTTCCATATAAGCTTTTAGGGAGGATGCGGAGGTGTTTTTGCTCTTGCCGTCCACAGCATCCAGAGCGGTTTTGATTGCGTTTTCATTCCACGCAAGAAAAACGAGGTCCTCGCCGACGAACAGCCCGTATTCACTATGATTCCATTTATGAATGGTGTGAGTGCCGTGAGGAATCTCTCTGTGTGCATCTACATCCTCCAAAAGACTGAGGAGGTAATCCTTGTCGAAAGTTCCTTTTAAACACATCACGGTTTGTTGTTTGTTCTTACCGAGGCCGTAAATCGTTACGCCGCTGACATCTTGGAGTAAGTCGATTGAGGTTTGTTTGTAGAAAGCTTTAGCTTTCTTTTTAATCCCCCCGTGTTTCTCTTCTATGAGCAGGTTGCCGATGTGAGAAGATTTGAACTTACCCATATCCAGATGAACCACCCATTCGGCCTCGGCAGGAATGAGTGTTTTTGGGAGCGTAAAGGCGGCGAGCTCGCCTAACATTAGAAAGGCCAAAAGGATAAAAACCAAAATAATCATTACTTTTTTCATTATATCTCTCCTTATCCGTATGATTTATTGTGTGTCGAGGACGGGTCTGTTCGTATCCATACTCTTATACGCTGGGGGTTGGGGAATGTTACAGTTGGTGATGGGGATTATCCGAAAAAATTGCTGACAAACTTACACATAAAATCTGTTTCGAAAGGACTATCAGTCTTCTTCGATGCTCGAAATAAAGTCTTTGTACATCTGCAGTTGTGGAAGCGATTGTTTTTCGGCTAATTTACAGGCCAAATCGAAATCTTTTCTGTTTCCATTGCGGGTGTCCTGTGTCAGCGCGAATGTGGTGAGGTCGAGGAGAAGGAGAGTTTTAGTTTTTTCTTTACTCATCGATGTTCTCCAGATAACTTGTAGAGCAAGATTTATGCCAGAAAGGTGGATATATCTCCCCCGAAAGGGCCAGACTTGGGGAGTTTTTTGCAGGGTCGATCCCAAATAGGTGTGAATCCTGCGCCAAATGCTACAATTGTAAAATTATTTTACAAGGATTTTATGTTTCAACAGAGACAAAATGAGCGACGATCCCATACAAGTTTATTCCCTATGGGCAACCGAGTATTTTCCTGCCGAACTGTATTTGACTTAAGATTTTCACTGATGTATAAAAGAGCCAAAAGGTCAACCGTTTAAGATGGGACAGAGTGGTGAATATTATACCGGTGAGCAAGTCCTATTCTAGCTTCAAATAAGCAAAAGGAGAGGGAATGATGAGTGAACTCGAGGTGAGGATCGAAAGACTTCCGCCCATGCGCATCGCCTGTGTTCGTGTTGTCAGCGAGACTCCGGAGCGCGATGCCTGGCGTAAGATGCGTGAATGGGCTGAGCCTCTCGGATTGCTGGAAAATATCGAAAAGAATCCTGTGTTTGGTTTCAACAACCCGGGTCCGGGTTCTGACCGCAAGGAGTATGGTTATGAATTCTGGATCCGTGTAGATCCCGATGTCGAGCCTGAAGGTGACATCCAGGTCAGAGATTTTCCCGGCGGGCTGTACGCGGTCACAAAATGTTCTCTCTTAGGGGATCCCAACATCCTTGAGACATGGAAAATGCTCTGGGAATGGGTCCTTGAGAACAAGTATCAACATCGCAGAACACATGAACTGGAAAAGCCCTTGAATCCACTCTCCCCCGAGGAGGACCTGATTCTCGATCTCTATCTCCCGATCGAAGAACAAACTCTGTCCTGAAGACGAGCGACTCGGGGAGGATCTCATTTGAGTTCGAAGGAAGCCTTGTCCATCTCCTTTCCATTCACGATAATTGCGATAAGATGTTGTCCTGGGTAATGCTTCCTTGTCGACATATCAGCGAGCGAATGTTTTCTGGAAACAGTCACAGTGCCGGCAGGATAATCATTCTCTGTGATCTTGAAGACCTTTTTCGAGCGTTTGCCTTTAGCTTTGACATACGCAATCGCATATTCCAATCGCACCTTGCTTTTTTCTTTTACAGCCAGATCGAAAGAAAAACGCATATCGTCGCCGATTTTAAGTTTTGTCTTTTCCAGTTTAAAATTTTTTATCCTCATTGTCGACGGATCGGTGTATCCGAATATCGAAAGGGCTCGTTTGTCTCCGGCTTTGAGCATCGTACGACAGGCATGTTTGACGATCCAGTCCGTATCTTTGGACTGTCCGTACCATTTCTCGCATATCTTTAGTGTCACTTCCGGGTTATCCTTGGAAATGTCATTGAGATTGTTGGCCACGCTCCGCCTCACATCTTCCGATTCATCATTCTTCAGTTTTTCGAGAACCGGGAGAATCAGACTCGGGTCCTTTTTGAACTTGGGCAGGGCCATCGCCCAAGGCAATCTCGGCCGACAGCCCTCGCTGGCAAATCTTCGGACCTTGGGATCTCTATCTTCAGCCCAATCCACCATAAGCGCCATGACTCTATCAGGATCTTCGGCAAGGAATGGGCGTATCGCCAATTCCGAGGTCGAATATTTTGTGAAGTGGTAGAGCGCATCCAGTGAGAGATCCCAGTCCTCCAGTCCGTAAGTGGCCACATAGTCGGGCAAGGACAGGGCTTCGAATCCTTTAGCATGGGGTGCGGCCTGCTTGAGGATGTCGAGAGCTTCTTTATACGATCCGGGGAAGGTTTTATTGAGACATTGTGTCGTATGCCGCATCTTGTCCAATATTTCTTTGCCTTCGAATGTTTCATCAAAAATGATCTCGATAAACTTTTTTTTGTCGAATTCCGGATAAGACTGGCGGATCGTATCCGCAAATGCATCCATGGATGATCGTGTGAAGAACATATCTTTGAGTCGTTCGGCCATGATTTCTCCTGCTCTTCTTAGCTTATCTATAAATACAGATGTTTTTCAATCGACACTATTCCCGGCCAGGGAGATGATCGTACCAAGTGAACTTCAAAGCTATCGCCGCAGCCGATCCTACACACAGCCATAACATCGCCCGTGTGTACCAATGGCCGACCAAAAACATGGGAAAAAGATAGGCCCCACAAATCGCGATCATCCCCAGTATGACGTTTGCGAGTGCCCTTGTGGCGTTTTCCGATTTTTTGGACAGTTCTTCGGAAGACAGACCGGCCTCCTCTCGAATTGGTCTCCACGCACCGAAGGGACGTACGGATCGGTAAAACTTGACGAGGATTTCCTTTTTGACCGGCTGTGTCGACAGAGAACCCAATACGCTCATCAACAGAGAAGCCATGACGATAAGAGGAAATCCATAATAATCGGGAAGGTCGTCGAAGAGCAGTGCTCCCAAAGGGAAAACAATCCCTCCAAATGTTCCCATCGCATATCCCCAGCCATTCATTCTCCACCAGTACCAGCGGAGAACATTCGGGACGATGATCCCGGCACCTAGAGCCATCATCATCCAGTTCCAGATATCGGCGATCGATCGGCCTTGGAAACCGATCAGTATTCCGAGGAGAACAAGAAGGACAGTCGCCGCGTAGCTGAATTTTATACTTTGTTCTTCCGTTTTTTTTCTGCCAAACAAAGGCTGCCAAATATCCCTCACGATAAAGGATGCGCCACTGTTGACCGTGGAGCTGAAAGTCGACATGAAGGCGGCGAGCAGTCCTGCGATGACCAGTCCTCTCAGGCCTATGGGCAGGAAATCCCGCAGGACTAATGGCATCACTCTCTCTGAATCGCTCACTCCCATCGTGCCGGTCAGGGCCAACAAGGCTATTCCCATGACCATCGCCCAGCGGACGACAAGAAAGACGCTCCATGCCGCGCCCACTTTTGCGGCATCCCGCTCGTTTCTCGCAGCCAGAAATCTCTGGAAATCGTACATCTGAGC
This sequence comes from Candidatus Aminicenantota bacterium, assembly GCA_050124775.1. GTDB lineage: Bacteria > Acidobacteriota > Aminicenantia > Aminicenantales > Aminicenantaceae > WTAW01. The sequence goes on along the minus strand of JASFEP010000125.1, from coordinate 3,599 downwards.
CGGGCCCCCTGCATTCATCAACAATCCTTTCAAGATCCACACGATGACCAGAGCTCCGAAGAATTCAAAGTGAGCGTTCGATGTGCCGCTGAATTCCGGAATGCGCCAGGGCACACGGAGAGATGCGAAGTTATCGGGAAGCTTTGCAAGTGTGGTGGCGTCGAGTTTTGACCAAGCAATTCCGGCGATCGAGAGGCCGCTTATGGTGAGTATGATCGTTTGAACGACGTCTGTAAATACTACACCATACAGTCCTCCTAATAAAACATAGAGAGTCGTCAGGCTTATGATAGAGACGGCAAGGACCTGCGGTTCGTATGAAGTGAGCATCGTTCGGAGCCATGGAATGCGTGTTGAATGACCCAAAGACTCTAGAGGAATGTACACCGCTGCAAATTTGCCGATGCCTTGAAATGCATAACCCAGAAAGCTGGCTTGAGTGAGGATCGCCATCAACGCATTAGCTGTTCGGGCGAAGCGGCCGCCAGCATCCTCGCCGAAACGCGTTTTCATCCACTCGGCCGCAGTCAATACTTTGGAACGGGACACCCATTTTCCGATGTAGGCAAGGAAAAAGGCCCCCATCAGGAATCCCCACATCCAATGGTGCCACATGGATTTTATGCCCAAAACGAAGAGGATGGACACGATCCACATAGTGCCTGTGATGTCGAAATTCGAGACGGCACCGGACATGGCGAGTGCCAGCCAGTGGAGTTTTCTTCCCCCTAAAAAATAGGCCTCCAGGCTGCGCGAGGCCCGCCTTCTGTACCAAAATCCCAAGCCGATGACAATGAAGAAATAGAAAACGATGATCACAATATCCAACGATCTCATAGTTGTCTGACTTGAAAGATTCAGCACCGTTTATTCGGATCTTACATCTTTGAGTGCAATTCGAAGTCATTGACAGCATCGAACATAGCGATAATGTTTTCGGCCGGCACGTTCGCAAGGATGTTGTGGACCTGCTGAAAAACGAATCCGCCCCCAGGACTTAAATTGGCCACCTGTTCATGGACATGTTTCCTGACGATTTCTGGAGAGGCGTTAGGCAGGATATCGCGGGTATCGCATCCGCCACCCCAGAAGGTCAGGTCTTTTCCGAAATTCTCTTTGAGCTCGCTTGTATCCATCCCGGCACAGTTGAACTGAACGGGATTGATGGCATCTAGCCCTGCGTCGATGAGGTCGGGCAGTAGCTCGCGGACGCCGCCGCAACAGTGGAGCTGGACTTTGACATCTGCGAGTTCTTTGGCACGCGACCAGAGTTTTTGGTGGAAAGGTTTGAAAAATCGGCGATACATCTCCGGTGAGATCAGAGGGCCGGTCTGTGCTCCCAGATCATCGCCGAACATTACGATGTCGATATAAGGACCGACCGCACCCAGCCATTTCTCCAGGTTTTTCAAATAGATCCCGCAAAGCTTCTCTGATAGGCGCATCACAGCTTCAGAATACAGTCTTAAAGCCATAAGGTAGTTATCCATACGGTACAGCATCTGAGGGACCTCGAACATATTGCCGCCGAAGAGTCCGATGATCGCCCTGTCAGTGGATTCGCGCAGCGCTCTGGCGCCGCGGATCATTTCTTCGCGCCCTTCGCCATCGAGCGGTAAATGCGCTCCCGGAGAGACCGCGCCGGTCCAAATTGTATCGTTGAGAACATCCTCCAGGTCGGAGAAGTCATCATCTCTGATTCCCCTCTCCATCAGCGGAAAATATGTCTGCTCAAAATAAAGCCACCCTTTTTTTTGAATTCCGAGCTCGATACCATTGTCGGTCAGGACCGCCCAATCGTCACCCCGTTTTTCCAAATGGATATAGTAAGGGATCAGACAGGCTGTGCCATCCGGGAGAATCCATTCCTTCCAGTCCTTTTCCTCTTTGAGAAATCCTCGTCCCATTTCGATGGTATCCACTCCGAATCGATCCAGGATATCCTCGTCCACAATGGCTAGTTGTTGCACCAGGTCGTAGACGCGTACGGGAGCTGGAGGCAGCCCGGTAAACTCGCGCAGTTTTGGGTAGGCCAATGCGGCTATCCCTGAGGATCGATGTCCTGAAAAATCTATCGGCATTTTATCGGGCAATCGATGGTTAAGGGCTGCCAGTATTCTTTCTCGGGAGTTCATCGTTTTAGAGTATATCCAACTCATGGTTTGAAGTAAATCACATCCCTATCAAATTGACCGGAGCGTTGGGCTGTGATATAAGCAGAACTTGGTTACAAAGGGAGTGCAACCATCGAAGGCGTGTATTTGCAAAGGAAATTCCAGATGAAAAACGAAAGGAAAGATCCTTTGCGAACAATCATTTTCGGATTGTTCCTTGTTCTTTGTGTTTTGGGGACATTTTCTCATCCAGACCAGAAACACCACGATGCCGACAATCTTCCCCCAATAGAGATCGCAGAAGGATGGGAATACAGGTGGGGGGATTCTCCGATCGATGAGGAAGGGATCCCCACTTGGATTTATCTAGACCAGGCAAGTCCGGAGTGGAAACCTGCTCCATATACAGTCAATCTGCCCGTCGAAGGTAAGGGGCATATCCTATGGTTGCGAGTTTCACTTCCCGAGGAAAATATAGAAGAACCCACGCTTCACATTCCTCGGGTATTCCTGAATTTCGAAGCTTATCTGAATGGTAAACGGATCTATTCTTTTGGAGAGTTTAGAACCCAACATAAAAATCGATTTTCGGCCTTCGTTCCTCACCAGATCCTTTTACCCGAGGATTACAATGGAAAGATCATATACTTCCGTATCTTCTCAGACTTGCCTCGGATAAACGGAATCCAGGGCAGTATTTTTTTAGGAACAAGAGATAAGCTGATTCTTCATCTGATCAAGAAAGATATCCTTCAATTCCTGGTCGGGGTGTTTTGTGTATTCATAGGCCTTTTGGCGCTGGCCTCCTTCATCGACCGGAGCTCGGGGCGGCCGCACGCGGCTGTCAGCTTCGGTTTCTTTTCGTTCTTCATCGGCATGGGTTTTTTATCTATGATCACTCCCCTGTTATGGTTCGTACCGGCCCCTCGCTTCTGGTATTTTGTGCTGTTCCCCTCCTTCTTTCTGTTTCCTGCTGCACTCATCGCTTTTGTCGAGCATGTCATAGGTCCCGGATACAAAAATTTTTTCCGGAGACTGTGGCAGTTTCACCTCGTATTGGTTTTTGTAGTGATCCTTTTGGAGCTCCTGGGTGGGAGGTCTATGGCTGCTTGGATGGATGGGTTGCAGTTTCTCTGGATATTCGACTCTGTAGCAGTTGTGGTCGCCGGAGTGTATGCATCCATTAAAGGTCGGTATGAAGCCCGTGTGTTTACGGTTGGGATCGTCTTTTTCTCGGTGTTCGCTCTCCATGATATCTTATTTCAAGGAAGGACCATCATGCTCATGCCGTTGGGAACGTTGGTTTTTATTGTACTGCTAGGTTATATCTTATACCACAGGTTCACAGATAATAGCCGGCAGCTTAGAGTTTACGCGAGAGATCTGGAAGAAAAATCGGGAAAACTGGAAGAAGCTAGAGTGCAGCTTGAAGAATACAGTCATACACTCGAGCAGAAAGTTGAAGAGCGCACTAGGGAGGTCAAA
>JASFEP010000124.1:0-10779 GCA_050124775.1 Candidatus Aminicenantota bacterium | reverse complement strand
CTCGATCTTCAGGTTTTTAACTACAGCTATTTCAAAGAGGTTTTTAGAAAATATAAGCACGCCACTCTCTCCCCTACATCCTCCACTTCAGCTATCCTTGGGTCAGCATCCTTCCACAGGTTGAGTCCCATGTTATCTCCTTGAAAATTATAGAATCAAAGAGGTTTAAACATTTTTTTGCAATCCCCCATTTGGCCGGATTTCTTTAGTCAATAGAAAAGATTACGATTTTTTCTGAAACTCCAGAAACCTTTTTTCTATTCTTTACGTATATTTATTTAGAAAATCAGAAAAAATGGAGGTGCAGTCATGGAACTGTTAACAAAACTGGAGGAATTGGTGCTGATCGCCGTCCTGAAAGTCAGAGACAATGCCTACGGCATTTCCATCTACAATTTCATAGTCGATATCACAGGAAAAGATCTTACTGTCAGCAGTGTCTATTTCCCTTTGGAAAGGCTGGTCCGCAAGGGTTACCTCAGGTCACAAAAGGGCGAGCCTACCCCCAAGCGCGGCGGCATGAGCAAAAAGTACTATTACATCACTAAATCCGGGATTAAAGCTCTCGAAGAAAATCGATTATTGAGCGATAGCGCCTGGCAGGGTGTAGCCGAGATCCTTAAAAGTGCCGGGAGTATCTGATCCATGTTTGTTCCTCCAAAAACGCCTAGACTTCTCCTCAGGGTTCTCTCCTCCCAAAAGGATAACGCCTACTGGGGCGATATCGAGGAGCTGTTTCACTTCCGGGTTGAAACTCTTGGGCCAAATCGGGCGAGGAGGTGGTATTTCTGGGAAGTACTAAAGGCCGTTCCACGATTTGTCTGCGAATCCATTAGATGGAGGTTAGTCATGTTTAAAAGCGCCATCAAAATCATGCTGCGTAACCTGCAGCGGCACAAAGGACATTCCTTTATCAACATTTCCGGCCTCATCATCGGGCTTTCGGTCTGTATGCTGACGTTCCTTTACATCCGGTTCGAATTAAGCTTTGATAAATTTCATAAGAACGCTCCGAGCATCTACAGGATAATCGCCCATAGCCAGAAACGGGACATCCATTTTGCCGCTACCGAGGCCCTTATCGCCAAAACCTTAAAACAGGATTTTTCGGAAGTCCGATATGCGGCCCGTGTCAGGAGACGGGGGGGATATCTCAAGTATGAAGAAAGAGTGTTCAGCGAAACCACCATCCACTACGTGGATCCGGACTACCTTAAAATGTTCTCCTTTCCCCTGGCGGCAGGAGATGTCAACTATCTGGAAGAGCCGTTCGCCCTTTTCATCTCTCAGGAAATGGCCGAAAAATATTTCAGAGATAAAAATCCTATTGGTTGTGTTCTTTCACTCAACAACCAGCACGAGTTCATAGTTCGGGGCGTTTTGGACCACATCCCGGACAACTCCTCAATCCGGTTTGACATGTTGGCCTCCATGTCGACGCTCAATACACTGTGGGGCAAGAAATTTCTCAACCGTTGGATTTCGCATGACTTCCAAACCTATGTTATGCTGGAGCCCAAGGCCGATGCCGGTCGATTCGAGGAAAAGCTCAACGGCTTCATCATACCTGGCGACGAGAAAAATCCCAAGCGCGAGCTTTTTTATTCACAACCACTGAACCGAATTCATTTTCGATCTGGATTGCGGTTCGACAACATCTTAACTACTGATTACCGGTCCATTTATCTGCTGGGGGTGATTTCAATCGTCATCCTGCTGCTGGCCGGTCTCAACTATACAACCCTGGCCACTGCCCGAGCCACCAGGCGCACCCGGGAGATTGGAATCCGTAAAGTAGTTGGTGCCAGCAAATCAAGCCTGGCCTACCAATTCTTAGGAGAGTCGATCCTGGCCACCCTCATCGCCTTTATTTTTTCCCTCGTTCTGGTCAAGAGCATACTGCCTGCATTCAATCAGATCATGAGCCGAAATCTAAGCCTGTCCGTGCTGTCCGATCTGCCCGTATTCCTAGGATTTACATTGCTGGTGGGATTTGCAGCAGGAATTTACCCGGCAATGTATCTATCCTCTTTCCAACCTGCTAAGGTTATAAGGGGAATGTTGCTTCTCCGTTCCAAATCCTCATCTCTTCTGCGGAAATCCCTTGTTGTAACTCAGTTCGCCATCACCATAGCCATCTTGGCCTGTCTGTTGTTCATCAACAAACAGATTCACTTTCTCGTGCAAAAAAGCATGAGCCGTTTTGAAAATCCTGTATTGAACATCTATCTAAGTGATGGGGATCTGCGGAGCCGGCACGAGCCGCTGCTGCAGGCCTTCATGCAGGCATCAGGCGTCCTGGACGGCACTGCTTCCTCCCATCATCCCCTTCGCATTACGGGAGGAACTGGCATCAACTGGGAAGGCGAAGACAGAGGGCATTTCACACGCTTTACCCGCGTGGATCACAACTATCTCGATTTTTACGGTCTCAACCTGAAATATGGCCGGGCATTTTCAAAGGACATAAGCACAGACAAAACAGAGGCTGTTATCGTCAATGAAACGGCGGCAAGGGATTCTCTCTGGGAAAATCCGGTGGGAAAACGGTGCAACATCGAAGGTGAGGGTGTAGTTATGGGCGTGGTCAAGGATTTTCATTATCGACCTCTTCATATCAAGGTCGAGCCTTTGACCCTCCGATATATTTCCACGGAAAGCTTTCTCGGCGGTGCCAGCTACATCTCTCTCAAAATCGATTCCCAGGATATTCCCGGAACCCTGGTCACCCTGGAGAAGACCTGGAAGCAATTTTCCCCTTATTTTCCCTTTAGGTACACATTCCTGGATGACACGATCGACGGAATTTACAGGGCAGAACGCCAGCTGAGCCACAACCTTACTTCTTTCACTTATATTGCAATATTTCTCGCATGTTTGGGATTGTTCGGCCTGACTTCTTTTACGATCGAGCGACGAACCAAGGAGATCGGTATTAGGAAAGTTATGGGCGCTTCCAAGAATGGGATCTTGATCTTGCTGTCCAAGGATATCCTGGTCTGGGTGGGATTGGCGATTATGTTGGCATATCCCCTTGCTTATTATGCTGTGCACGAATGGCTGAAAAAATTCGCCTACCGGATAGACATCAATCCGGGACCGTTCATTATCGCAACGCTTTTGTCCCTGCTGATTGCGCTGCTGGCTATGAGCTTTCAGTCGATTAAAGCCGCCACCGCCAATCCAGTCGATTCGCTGCGGTACGAATGAACTAAAAGTCACTTGGGACCATTTTGGGACCATCCAGATGCAAAAAGCCTCAAAAAAATTCAAAGCAACTTAAAACCATTCAAAACATTATTTTCTGCAGTATCAATAACATACGTCACAGGTGTTTGAATTTAAAAGAGTTAAAAAACTACAGGGATTCAATTCCCCCCTTCGGCATTCCAAATCCCATCGAATTGCGACTTGAGACAAGAAATTATTAATCCCATATCATCTGATATACAACGAGTTCTTTATATCCGCTCTCATTTTGCTTGATGCAATAGACACGATCCCCTTTGAATTTCACCTGATAACCCTCAAGTTCAGCTCTGCCTATGAATTCTCCGTTTGCGTTAAAAACATCATACACAGAACTTCCTTCATTGGCAGCTTCATAGGTTTGTACGAACAGCCACTTATCATCCATTGTAACGATAGCTCTAAACGGAGGGAAGGCATCAGGAATGAAAAAACTCTCCCTTATTTCAGGAGGATATTTTTGTAATCTCCGTTCATATTCCTCTCTATCATCATCAGACAGCGAAACAGCTTCATGCTCTTTTCGGATAGTTCGAAGCAATTCGCCGTCAAAATCAAACACCCGAATTTCATACTCATACGTATTTCCCGTATATATGTGGCTTTCCGACGTCTCCCAATACACAAGAGTGGGAATGATATTGACCTTATCTGCCTTTTTAAAACTCTCTATTTTTGAACTATCCAGAGTTTTTAATTCTTTGAATTCAGATGTACATAATATCACTTGAAAAGACTGGGATAAGTCTTCGTTCATCTTTACGGCTATGGCCAAGTATCTGTTTTTATCCAATGGGATGATTTTCTGATACTCATTGTCGATGCGGAATTCATTGATGAACTGACCGCTATTGCCAAATACGACGACCTTTCCCCGATCCGTGATAAAAATCTCATCCTGATTTGATATGGCGAGCTCCAAAGGAGATTGTAATTCTCCTGGGCCCTGCCCCCCCTTTCCGAATACAGATATTAGGCGTCCATCGTCATTCAACATAAAGATGTAATTTTCCTTCGATTTCAGATTGGCAATGAATATTTTCCCATTTGAGTCGATGTCAAAATGACTGATATCGGTCAACCCCACCGCAGCTATATCGTCGTTTTCTGTATCAATAGTCAGGATTTTTTCAAGGGAATATAGCTTTGCTTCCCCTACATTTTGTCTGGGGCCACAGCAAATCAGGATCGAAAACATGAATATAAAGCAAAGTGATTTAGGCAATCTTCTCGTTCTAATCATTCCGATCTCCAATCAATGTCAACTGTCGTTTATTAGACAGAAGATGGCGTTATGTCAAACACGGTTTGAACCACACTATGAAACTATAATTGTCTGAGAATGTCTAGAATATGTAAAGGAGGGTATGAATAGACAAACGTAGTTGCATTGCAGGCAAAAATTTTTCAAATCTCTTATAATAATAAAAAGAGTCAAAGCGTATGATTTTTTATATCATAAAAAATATGCATTGCAATTAATTGAAAATAAAATAATTACAAAATCACCGGAGTTCGATTCCTTCTCTTTGGTATTACCTTTATTCGTGCTTTTTTAGTCAAAAGGAGTAAAAGAGATGCAGAAACACTTGATTTTATTTTCCACTATCGTTATTGCCCTCTTCTCTATCGGCTGTGAAAGGGTAGAAAAGAGTCCTTCTGTCAGAACTGAAGTGATCGATGGAATAGAGCACGTCTACAACTCCGAAGAATCGGCTAAAGGGGAAATTTCTCTGTATGTCGCTGAGATATTAAGAATCGATCCGCTCGATATCGATCCAGAGGAGCCGCCCCTTTTCCGAACAGCACAAAAAGACGATGCTGATAATTTATTCCTGGCTGATAGCCGCAACATTTGTGTGTACAAGTTTGATTCAAGTGGGAAGCTTATCACTCAATTCCTAAGAGAAGGACAGGGGCCGGGTGAATTCCCCAGATTCGGTGATTTGCAGATCGCTCATAATTCTCTATGGGTCATAGGGGCCTGGCCCATGAAGATCGCCCAATTCACATTGGACGGACAGTATGTGAACGAGTGGCAGTTCCGGACATTCCGGAATTTCTATCTTCGAACTCAAGTGATAGACGAAGACAGGTTTTTAACTGTCAGCTATCGAGAAGGGGGAGAAAATCAAGCTCGAACTCGAGTCTCTGCACTTATAAATTCAAAAGAAGAATTTCTCACCGAGTATTATGAAGATAGAAGTGCAGGTATCTTCCAGATCCGCACTGAGCAGCAGGAAGGACCGGCCATCGCCTCCACCAATCCTCTTGTTGCCGCTGATATCCATCACGCCTATGACCGAAACTCAAGAATAATTTATGTCTGTAATAATAGAGACTATACAATCTATGCAAAAAATGCCGATGGGATTGTGCGCAAGGTCATACATAAAATCCACGAATATTTGTTTCTGGATGATGATCAAAAGGATAGCATTCTCCAATCGATAGCCCCTCGAATTCCCGAGAATATCAGGCCGCACGTCAAAGAACAACTCCCCGACACCCTGAATGCAATTTTGGCAATCGCAACCCTGCCGCAGGGACACCTGGCTGTATGGAGGATCACAGGCCTCGAATCCACGGAGATCGATGTCTTTGATAGGGACGGCCAATGTATTTACACCATCCTTTCATCAACGAAGATCCCTGATCTGAGGGATTTAATATTTTTCGAGCACTCTATTGGAGTCATCACAGAATTCGAAGATAAGAATGTATTCATAGAATACAGAGTAAAAAACACGAAGGAGATATTCGACTGATTTGCTGGGATAGGAAAAGTTTATAAATTTTTCTTTCTCTGAATACAGGATACGGTCTGCTCTGCGATCTCGAGCTCCTCGTTGGTGGGAATAACAAGAACCCTGACCGGACTGTTTTCTGTCTGGACCTCGAGAAGGCCAGATTTTTTCTCTTTATTCTTCTGCTCGTCCAAAATGATCCCCAGCGATGATAAATTCTCACATGCTCTTGCCCGAATGAGATCAGAATTTTCCCCCACACCTGCTGTGAATACCAAAGCATCCACCCGGCCTAAGACGGCCGCGTATGCACCGATATACTTTTTGAGCCGATAACAGTACATATCCAGAGCTAAACGGGCCCTCGCATCGCCGGCTGTGGCCAATTCTTCGATCTCTCGCATATCGTTTACCCCGCAAATGCCCTTCATCCCACTCTCCTTGTTGAGGAGCGTGTCTATATCTTCTACCGATCTTCCTGTTTTGCGGTTGAGATAAAAAACGACAGCCGGGTCGATATCCCCGGAACGTGTTCCCATGATCAGTCCTTCGAGAGGAGTCATTCCCATGGATGTGTCGACGCTTTTGCCATCTCGGACAGCACAGATACTGGCTCCATTCCCCAAATGGCAGGTGATCAGGTTCAACTCATCGAGAGGCCGCTGAAGATGTCGAGCAGCCGCTTTGGACACATACTGGTGAGATGTCCCATGAAAACCGTAGCGGCGGATGTGGAGCGAATTCGCCAGATCATAGGGCAAAGCATACCAATAGGCATGTGATGGGATCGTTTGATGGAAGGCTGTGTCGAACACTGCAACTTGAGGAATTTCAGGTCGCCGAGCGACAGTCACCTCGATCCCCAGAAGATTGGGAGGGTTGTGAAGAGGTGCGAGAGGGATCTGCTCTCGAATCGTTTCGATAACTCTTTCTGTGATCAACGTCGGTTCATGGAATGCTTCTCCCCCATGCACCACGCGATGACCGATCCCATAGAGAACATCGCTATCCTTAAGCGCTCCCGTCGCAGCAAAAGCGTCCATGATCTTGTCGAATCCTTGGATATGATCAGCCACAGGATCTTTTTGAACGAGAGTTTGCATCTCGCCGTCTTTCTGGCGCGTCTCGTGTTTCAAACGGCTCGCCTTCTCGCCGATCTGCTCCAGCAATCCCACAGCGAGAACGGCTTTGTCTTCCATATCGAACAGCTGATACTTAATGGAGGAACTTCCTGAGTTTATAACAAGGACTTTCATGACTCTTTTTTCCTGGACTGCGCTTGTATCGCCGTAATAGCCACGGTGTTAACGATATCGGTGACCGTACACCCACGGCTCAGGTCATTTACAGGCTTGTTGAGTCCCTGGAGCACTGGGCCGATAGCCACAGCATTAGCGGACCGTTGTACAGCCTTGTAGGTGTTATTTCCTGTGTTCAGGTCCGGGAAGATGAAAACAGTTGCATGGCCGGCCACCTCGCTGTCGGGCATCTTGGTGGCAGCCACGCTGGCATCGATGGCCGCATCATACTGGAGCGGTCCCTCTATTTTGAGATCGGGCCTTCGTTCCTTCGCCAGGTGTGTGGCCTCCCGCACCTTCTCTACATCTTCGCCCTCTCCTGATTCTCCTGTGGAATAAGACAGCATGGCAATGCGGGGCTCTATCCCGAACAAACGGGCGGTTTCTGCAGAAGCAATAGCGATGTCGGCGAGCTGTGCAGGATTGGGATTGGGATTGACGGCACAATCACCATAAACGAGCACACGGTCTTCCAAGCACATGAGGAATACACTGGAAACGATGGAATACCCCTCTGCTGTGCGAATGAACTCAAACGCCGGGCGTACGGTGTGCTGGGTTGTATGCACGGCCCCCGAAACCATCCCATCGGCCAATCCCTTATGGACCATCATCGTGCCGAAATAGGTGACATCGGTCATCATATCATAGGCGAATTCTCGGGATATTCCCTTATGCTGACGCAACTTGTAGTATGTGTCCGCAAATGTGCCCAGCTTTTTCGAGGTCATGGGATTTTCCACATGGACTCCCTGCAGATCCAAACCGAACGAAGCGATCTTCTTCTGAATTTCCTTCTTTTCGCCTAAAAGCGTTAATTCTACAGCATCACGCCTCATCAGAATTTCCGCCGCCCGCAGGATTCGCTCCTCATTTCCTTCTGGCAATACGATATGCTGGCGGTCGGATTTCGCTCGTTCGATCAATTCATACTCGAACATGATTGGAGACACTCGTGTCGAACGAACCACCTCGATACTTTTTTCCAGTTCAGCAAGATCGACGCGGGATTCGAAAAGGCCCAGAGTTAGCGCGATCCTACGTTCGTTCTCCGCAGAGATCGTGGGGTGCACAGCGCTCACATTCATGGCTGTTGTGTAAGTGTCAGTATCGACCGACATAATAGGAAAACAGGGTGCCTTGAGGCCTTCGAGCATTTTTTTAACATGCGATTCCGGTTCCAATCCCCCGGTCAGGATAAGGCCGGCGATGTTGGGCGCCTTATCAGAGAACAGGGTCATGATGCTCCCGAGGATAACATCGGCTCGGTCTCCAGGAGTGATGATTAAATCGCCATCTTCCATACGTTCCAAAATATGGCGCAACTGCATGGCCGCAATCTTGTACTGTTTCACCTCCCTGTTGAGCGTTCTCCCCTCCCCGATAACAAAACGCGCACCTAAAGCCCGCGCAATGGCACGCACTGAGGGAAAAGCCAGCGCAGGCTCTTCCTTAAGAGTGTAAACAGGTCCAAGATCAGCCGACTTTCCACGGAGTTGTTCGGTCACGGCATCCAGGCTAGCTTCATCGATCCGATTGGCCACCGTGGCGATCACTTTGCATCCTTGTTCCTGAAAGGCCTCTCGGGACATCCGCACGGCTGCCACAAGGTCTTCTGGGGATTTCTCGTACCCATTGACGACTAATAAAACAGGGCAGTCGAGCTGATTGGCAATATCTGCGTTAAAATCGAATTCGAAAGCTGTCGCGACCCCGGTAAAATCCGTACCGACACAGACGACAAAATCACACTGCTGTTCCAGGTTTTTATACTTATCCACCATCAGTTTGACCAGAGTATCGTACTGCCCGCTACCGAGAAGATCACGCGCTTCTTGATGTGTACAGGCATAGAGATCGTTATAATCGAACTTAAGCTTGTATCTTTTTCGAACGAGATCGATATAAACGTCGTGCTTCTCACCTGCCCTAACGATCGGCCTGAAAATACCGATGTTCTGGATCCGTCGGGATAACATCTCCATTAGCCCGAGCAAGACCACGGATTTTCCGCTCTGCGGCTCCATAGTGGCGATATATACGTTCTTTCCCATCACAGGGCTCTCCTTATATTTTTCGCGAATAATCCCAGCTCAATCACGCTGAATTATATCTCTTTTTTGTTAAGAATGTATGAATTTTGTATTAAAACCATATAAAAATGTGTATCTTAACGGATTTGCGTTTTTCTTTCAATCGACATCTCAATTTTGAGATGCCATAATATGTTCATATGACTCAAATTGATTGGATAATCATATTCCTCTATGCGGGTGGCCTCATAATTCTTGGGTGGTGGTTGGGGCACAAACAGAAAACTACAGAGGACTACTATCTTGCGGGGAGAAAATTGCCTTGGTTTCCCATTGGTTTATCCACCATGTCGACGCAACTCAGCGCCATCTCATTTATTTCTGCTCCCGCTTTTGTCGCTCTCAGAAGCAGAGGCGGAATGGTTTGGTTGGGCTATGAATTGGCTCTCCCTTTAGCCATGATCGTTCTAATGGCATTCTTTTTCCCTGTTTTTCACACCATGAAAATCATCAGTGTTTATGAATATCTGGAAAGGCGTTTTGACGAGAGAACCAGGGTAGTGATGAGTCTTGTTTTTCAAATCAGCCGGGGGCTCGCAACAGGCGTCGCCGTGTATGCGGCAGCGATCGTTCTATCGGTTGCCCTTCAAATCTCCATCTGGATCACGATCGTCCTGATCGGAGTTGTCGCCATGATCTATGAACTCTTCGGTGGAATACATGTAGACATCGTTTCGGACACCATCCAAATGATCGTTATTATGGCAGGCATAATCGCTGTTGGTTTGGTGGGGTTACATCTTATCGGCGGTTGGAATTCCATAGGCCAATTTTTCGATCCTGATCGTCTAAAGGCTATAGATTTCTCAGCGCACGGATTTGGTGACAATAAAGATTATGGCTTTTGGCCTCTGTTTTTTGGATGTTTTTTCCTTTATGCTTCCTATTACGGCTGCGACCAGAGTCAAGTCCAAAGAGAGTTGTCAGCAAGAAACCTGAAGGAATGCAAACTCAGTCTTCTCTTCAACGGCTTTTTTCGTTTTCCCGTTGTTTTTGCATACTGTAGCGTGGGCCTCATCCTCGGAACATTTGCCATCCAAAATCCTGATTTTTTGGCAAAACTCCCCCAAGGAGAGTATGACTACCTTGTTCCCATATTTGTTATGGAAAAAATGCCGGTGGGCGTGGTGGGATTCATTTTCATTGCTATTATGGCTGCAGCCATGTCGACTCTCGATTCATCCATCAACTCTTTGAGTGCGGCGTCTGTGGAAGATATTTTTAAAAAGCTTAGAAAAAAGGCCATGACTCCTCAACAAGAAACACACATCTCTAAAATGTTCACTCTCTTTTGGGGCCTTTTTTGCATTGGCTTCGCTTTCTTGGTGGGAAACATTTCTGCCACTATCATCGAAGCGATAAACAAGATCGGATCGATATTCTATGGTCCCA
>JASFEP010000123.1:0-10819 GCA_050124775.1 Candidatus Aminicenantota bacterium | reverse complement strand
GAATTATGCAGGTCTTATGCCAACTTTTCTCGCCTGGTTGTCTCTGAGGCTGCTCTATTTATGTCCATAATAGATGACGGGCTGTCTCTATTTAATACAAGTAGGAGCGCCTGTCTCTGCTATGCATAATTGTACGGGATCTATTCTGGAATTGTCGGGATAACCCAGCTTCACACCGCGAAGGGACCGGCTCAATTCAACACAGAAAATAATTCCCTATTTTTGGAAGACAATGCGCTGATGGCTCAGAAGCATCAGGTTGATATCGGCAGATGATAGCGGTTTCAATCGATAAGAATACGTGTAGGATTGAGGCCAGAGAGTGCACCAATCATGCGGACGGGCACCCCAGCTGTTGTCCCCTCCCACTCCCATTTGTTTGAAGTCGATGTTGAATACGACATAGGGCTGCTGGGCCAGTTTGTAGCTGTGCGAGGCCTGCTCCAATCCATCGGTTGTGTAATGGCGTACGCTAGTGCTCAGGAAGGGCATCCCGACGACCATCAGTCCGACACCTCGCTCATCTTTCAAAGCGATCCATCGAACGTCTGTTTTGTTCCCGTTCTCCTGCGGCTTGGAATAGTCGACAAATTGATCCTCCACAGAACCGCTGTACAGCCCGACTCTGGCGCCCTCCTTTCGATCCCAATGGGTTTCATGAGGGCCGCGGCCGTACCAAATGACAGAATCGAATGCAGGAGGCAGCGTCATCTGCATCCCGAACCTGGGAAGCTCAGGAAGCCCTCCCCTGGGTTCGAACCTACCCTCGACGAAAACATCCCCGCTGCCGAACACCCTAAAAATCGTAGTGTAGGGGGAATCGTTTGCGGCCAAAGCACAGTCAACAGTGACCCGCACAAGCTGAGGTGAGATAGTCTCCATCTCCACATTCTGAATTTTCCGATCCCTGCCGGCATACCGCCAAATGGCACATCGGTCTGGCATCCCGTTCCCTCTATCGTTGTCTGTAGGGGCACGCCAAAAATGCGGGATCGGACCGGTTCTAACCAGCTCAACCCCCTGATAGCGGAAGGATGTGAGGATTCCCTCTTTTTTCGAAAACTGAATACTAAAACCTCGTCCGGATATCTCGATGGAATCCTCTTTTTCGCTGGTTCTTAATTCCGGCATATCGGCCACATCTAAACTCGACACATCGGAGGTTTTCCAGGGAAGCAGGAACTGTTCCCAAGCGATCTCATGTCCCCCGTCTGCCCAGAGTTTGCCTTCCCTAAGGTGATAATTCAGACATAACCAGTACTCTGCTCCGGGCTTCATGCCCGGCTTTTCAAGGGGGATCGAGACTCTTTCTCCATAGCCGGGAGCCACATTCATCCGCGGAAGGATTCCCCTGGCGATGACTTCATCATTTTCCTTGAGCGCCCAGCTGCATTCGAATTCGCTCAAATTGGTGAAATGGAAACGGTTGATGATATTCAGCCCACCCATGGAGAGGTCCGTCGGTTCGAACTGGATATTCTGGTAGACCTTTTTTACTTCATAAAGACTGGGATGCGGAGTCCGGTCGGGTGCCACCAAGCCATTCATGCAAAAATTGCCATCGCTGGGGGTTCCCGCCGGGCCGAAATCGCCGCCATAAGCCCAGAAAAAGATACCTTTCGTGTCTTCATTCTCGGACTCTTTCCAGGCATCCGCGATCCACTCTTCCGGCACTTTTTTCCTCAGCCCCTGGTCCACCCAGTCCCAGACGAACCCTCCCTGGAGGTGCTTGTATTCATATATCAGATCCCAGTAAGCCCTGAGATCTCCCACACTGTTTCCCATGGCGTGGGCATACTCACACATGATGTACGGCCGATCCAGATCCTTAAGAGCATAAGCCTTTACTCTCTCGGGAGGGGGGTACATAGGACAAATAATGTCTGTGTGAGGCCTCTCCCCCGCTCTTTCATAGTGAACGGGCCGTGTGGGATCGCGGTCATGAATCCAATCGGAGGTGGCCTCGAAATTCACGCCGTCTCCCGCTTCGTTTCCCAAGGACCAAATTATGATTGAAGGATGGTTCTTGTCTCTCTCTACCATCCGAACCGTCCGGTCGAGATGGGCCTCTTTCCAGTCTGGATCGTTCCCCAGTGTGCGATCAGGATGATAGCCCATTCCATGGGATTCGATGTTCGCCTCATCGATCACATAAAGACCGTAGAGGTCACAGAGTTTATACCACTTGGGATCGTTGGGATAATGGGAGGTGCGGACCGCATTGATGTTGTGCCGTTTCATCAATTCGATGTCTTTGATCATGGATTCCTCAGAGAGAGTGTGCCCGGTGTCGGGATCATGCTCATGCCGGTTAACGCCTTTGAGCAGAATCGGCACACCGTTCACGAGAAGCTGCCCCCCTTGGATCTCGACTTCACGAAAGCCGACCTGCCAGGGGACGACCTCGATGATCGCACCGCTCTCGTCCCTCAAGATCAGAAGGAGCGGGTAGAGATCTGGAGTTTCTGCCGACCACTTGCCAGGCTCAGGGACTGATTGTTCAAAAGAGATTACAGTTTCGCTCTTCGCTTCGACCTGTACGAATTTTTCTGTAGGCTTCACAAATGCCCTGTTTCCTGGCCCAAGAATCTGAACTTCCAACGAACATTTCCGTAGCTTCCGGGAAAAATTCGTCAGTGAAACATCTATTTTGAGCGTGGCATTCCTGAACATCTCATCAAGGTCGGTCCGAACCCAAAAATCCTCGATATGGAGGTCTTCGGTCGCAAACAGAAAAACATCCCGGAAGATCCCGCTCAAATGCCAAAAATCCTGATCCTCTAGGTAGGAGCCATCGCTCCAGCGATAGACCTCGACAGCGAGAGTGTTCCGTTTCCCCCAGAGATGCGGTGTGATGTCAAATTCTGCAGGCGTCCTGCTTCCTTGGCTGTAGCCGACCCGTTGGCCGTTCACCCATAGGTAAAACGCAGATTCTACGCCGGCAAAATGGATAAAAACATGACGTTCCCGCCATTCGTCGGGCACCTCGAATTTGAGGCGGTAGGAACCCACAGGATTGTTCTCGCGAGGGATGCGTGGAGGATCGGCCTTGCCGAAAGGATAGGGAACATTCGTATAGATGGGAATGCCGAAGCCATACATCTGCCAGTTGGAGGGGACAGAAATGGCATCCCAATCCGTATCGTTATAATCCGTTCTGTAGAAATCCACGACTCGATCTCCGGGTTTTCCGACCCAGCGGAACTTCCATGTCCCGTTGAGAGAGCGAACGTATGGTGTTCCCTGAGGATCGCCTTTGAGAGCTGACTCGATATCGGGAAAAGCCCTCAGTGTCGCGTGTGGAGTCCTTCGATTTCTTTGAAAAACAGAGGGATTCTCCCAATCATTTATAACTTCTTGGGACAGGCAATAAGCCATTCCGCAAATGAAAACAATGGCACATACGATCATTTTTTTCATACTGAAATCTCCCTTTTTATAAACCCGAATTCGACGGCTCAAGTGACTAACCCTGAATAAAACACGGCGCAATCCAATCGTCCACACTATATCCTGATGTAGATCCTTTTTTTGTACAGAGGCCAAAGAATCAGAAACCATAGGAATAGTAGCAGCATAGGAAAGATTAGGGAGCCGATATAATTCCCCGCAATCGGTTGAAGAAACGAATAGTAAATAAAGGTTTTTACAGGAACGGTCTCACTTCCTGAAGAAATCTTCACTATGCCCAGTATTTTTGCTATCAGCGCTGATCCGACATAGACTGTAATCGCGTTCGCTCCGAACACGAGAAATGGATAGGCCCACTTTTTAATCCCCAATCCGTCGGCCAACGCGTAGCAGAGGCCTAACACGAGAAGTGCCGTTCCAGCCGTAAAAATAACAAAAGTGCTTGTCCACAGCTGCTTGTTTATAGGGAAAAACCGGTGGAGCCAGAGCCCTAGCATAGTTAAAACGGATCCGGCTGATAGAAGTCCAAATACTTTCAGGCTTTTTGACCGGGAAAGGTGCAGCCAATCTCCGGTCACTGTCCCTAATAGGGTTGTGACGAGCGCTGGGAGGGTGCTCAATATCCCCTCCGGATCGAAGTTCGGCGTGTACAAATGACCGGAAAGGAGCTGGGTATCGATGTAGGCGCAGAGGTTCCCCTCCAATTCAAGAACACCCGCTCCGTACCCGGGGACAGGGATGAGCTTAAGAATAAGCCAATAAGCGACAAGACATCCTGCAGAGATGAGGATCCGCATCTTCGTTCCTGTTTTCAGAAATACCAACGATGCGAGGAGATAGCAAACGGCGATGCGCTGGAGCACTCCCGGGATCCTGAGTGTCGAAAAATCGAAACGGGGGATCAGACGAAGGAGCAGTCCCAATCCAAAAAGGATCCCCGATCGTCGAAATATCTTGAAATAAAGCTGAGATCTCCCAGCTCCCTGTGATTTCCTTTTCGTCAAGGAGAATGACAACGAAACCCCTACGATGAACAGAAAGAAGGGAAAGACCAGGTCTGTCGGTGTCCATCCATGCCATTCGGCATGACTTAGAGAGGCATAAACATATTCCCAGCTCCCTGGATTGTTGACTACGATCATCAAGGCGATGGTCATGCCCCTGAAGATATCGAGAGAGGTCAGTCGTTCCGAAGCCATTGTTTTCAGCCCGTCATCGACGCGAGGGGCCCTTTTTCCCTATAGTTTCTTCGCAGTACCATTGTTTCAAGACCAATCCGGCGGGTTTTCCGTAGGGTGTGTATCCTTTATCGGCCATCCCCCCTAAAGATAGATCTGGTTCCCAGTTCCACCAGTAGATTCCGTTGAACCAGGCCATCTCTCCGAAAGCACGCATGACAGCCTGGTAGCAAAGAGCTTGTTCGGCGAGGTCAAGCTCCCCTGGATTCTCCCAATCCCAAGGTCTCATGTTTGCGCCATCGATGCTTCTGTATCCGATCTCGGTCAAAATTATGGGCCTTTGCCAGGCTTCATGGATCGACTCGATCTGAGCGAGATAAGGAGTCCAGGCGATTAAAAGCTCCTCTATAACAGGGTCCACGGTGTTTGTCAGCTCGAAATAAGCATCGATGCCCACATAATCAAGATCATTCCAGAATTCGACCTGAAGAGCCTCTCTCCCCCAGTTGGCCGCATAAATCAGTGGCCCGGTATAGATCCTTCTGACGCTCTGGACGAGTCCTCTCCAGTTTGGCAAATATTCTTCCGTTGTGAGATCGACGAATTCGCAGCCGACAGAGAGGATCTCCACGGCCTCATCCCGGGCAATTTTTGCAAATATCGCCATCATATCCCTATAGTTATCGAACCATATTTCCGGGTCCTCAGGCTGGAACGTACCGCGCCATTCTCCGCTTAAGGAATCCACATGCGGTTTGAGCATAACTTTCAGGCCCAGCGCGTGAGCTGTTTGGATGGCGTGCTTCAATGTCTCTATCCTTGCAGTCTGCCCTTCATAGTCGGGAAAAATCTTGTTGGATAGGCGGTCGTTTTGATACCAGGTGGGCACAAGTTGTACCCATTCTGTGCATGTCGTGTCAGCCAACACCCGCAGGGATTCATCCGAAACGGCCCTTCCGTACATATCAGCGTCCCAGGTGGGAAAGGCCATCCCCTTCTGAAACTCAGGATCATTGGCTGAATTCTCGGACTGGGATGGCAGGCAACATACCGGGCCTAACACCAGAACTAAAACAAGGAGTATCCAAGCGAGCCCTCCCGGTCTCCAAGTCAAAGGCATCTCCCTTCCTCTGGCCGAATTAACGGATGCGGTTGTTCGAATCATCGGCAGAACAATCGGTATATATATTAACAGAATAGGGATCACAGCGTCATCGTTTTTCCAGAAACCATGACCTTCTGCACATCCAAACTTCCCTTTGCCATTTCGATGAACGGCTGGCCATCTTGTAATCCCACGGTACCAAATCCGCTCGCGGTTGCCAGAAAGGCGCGGAAATTATCTCCCAATCTGGAATCAATATAAAGGATTTTTTCTACGGCATCATACCTGGCTCCCGTGAGCCCTTGCAGAAGCCCATAACTCGCGAGTGCGCGGGCATACCAGTGTCCGCATTCATACTCGTCAAAAGGATTCCTTGTCCTTCCATCATAACGATCACGGCACACTCTGACTATATCCAATCCTTCGTCGACCATTCCCTCTAACATTAGGTGTGACGCAACCTGGTATTCGATCCCCGTCCAAACTTCATCGCTGTAAACAAAAGGAATGGACAGAGCCCCCCCATCAGGCCAAGTGCATAAGAGAAGACCTCCATCCCTGCCCTGAGCGAATGCCGGTCTCTGGGGATTGTGATGATCGGATAGGTCGCGCTTGAGATTGTATTTATAAACGGCATTCAAATGGCTTTTGACCTTTTCGGAATCGATGATCTCGCCCATCCCGCAGACCTGAGCTATCCATAAACCGAGAATACCATCCGAAAGACATCCCTTGCCGTACTGGTATTTGGGGCCCTCTTCATTCAACTTTTTCACGATTGCCTCATAGCCACTTCCGTTGGCAGAGAAATCGAGAGGTTCGAATTTGGCGTTCAATCCTTCTGTCATGATGATCTGATAAAAGAATTCTCCGTTAAAGAGCTTCGTTTCGTAGAATTCTTTTCCATTTTTGAGGAGCTCTTCATACCTCGCAGCATCATCGCCTAAGGCATCACACATCTTTATCGCGGCACTCAGGGCTCCCAGATAGAAGCTCGAGCAATGCCCGTCCGGTCCCCAGTATTCGATGTCATAGGTATTGTGATGAGGTTCTTCAAGGACTCCCCTCCCTCTGGGGTCCCAGGTCTTTATACTGTATTCAAGACTCTTTTTGACCTTCGGCCACATCATTCTCAACCAACCGTTATCGCCCGATATCCGCCATTCTCGATAGACTTTCATGATCCCTCCAAGCTGTCCGTCAGATGCGGCGTAGAACGTATGTTGGACTGGACGTATGGGAAGCCCGGATCGAAAGACTTGATGACCTTTCTCATCTTGACTGACAAAAAATTCCGTCTCTCTAAGGCTTCGTTCAAGGTCAGGGAAGAGATGAGGGATGGCCTGGGCATAATTCCAAACATGGGTGCAGGAACCCGCGCAGCATCCCCTCGAATCGGAGCAGCCTTCCCAGCACCACAAGCGACCATCTGGCTGGCGTTGAACCGTGGGAGATTTCAATATCGTGAGATTGGCTGCAACTGCCTCGATGACTTCATCGGGAAGGGATGTGTCATAAAATGTGTCACTGAACAGCTTGGTGTTTTCGTATAACTCGTTGTATTTCGACCGCCAAAAGTCGACAACAGCCAATATGTTATCAAAACGTCCCGCATACCAGGGAACATGGTAGCAGTTCTCCGGACAGCAATCCTTCTCCTCTTTATTAGATGAAGGTGCATTTTTCAGGTCTTGTCCTGTCCGGAGATTTGTTTGTGGCACATACCAGGCAAACATCAGCCGCACAATCTTTTGATCACCCGGTTCCAGTTTGATGGGGAGAAAAAGCGAAGCGCCTGGACATGGTCCGTCAACGGGGGGATTGTCCAAAAGCACTCCCTCTTTAACGTTGTTCCAGGCAAGAGTCAGGGCATCCCACCAATCTCCTTTGAACCAGCAATGATCGACAACAGCATTGTCATCATCGACAAAAGCGGCAAAACCACCCGTATGGTGTGGGTTTTCTTTATCCCCGTCCTGCCAGAGAATGAAGCCATTTTTAACGGATTTGACGGTGTGTCCCACCTGGCTCAATGCCATAAAGTTTTTGGCATTGTATGAGAATACGGCTTCGACGGTCGAATCGGTCGGATTTTTAAAACAATACTCGAGCGATCCGACCGGCACGCTGGAGTTATCAGAATCGCCGGGTATGAAGGGGCTCCAGCCCGTGATCGTTATTGCCAAGGGGATATCTTCATCTTCAAGGGTCACAAACCCAAAAGGAAACCTCGCCATAAATCGAGCCCTATCGAATCGAGGCAAACCATAGCTGGCGCCAGAAGCGCCATTCCCGGAACCGGGAGATCCGAATATCTTCCAGGCCGGCACGGGACCTTCAAGAATTTTGGCTCCATTGTCGAGACCTTTGACACTTATAGCCGAAAAAGCACAGGGCTCGTTAAATACCTCAGGCTGATTCCTTACTGAGACATGAGAAATCGCTCCCGTCCCTTCGAGGCAGATCATGCCTGCTCCAATACCCCCTATGGGAAAGGCGACTCTATTCAAATAAGGACCAGAGTACGAGCCGTTGTAACTTCGTTTCATGCTGTGCTCTGTTACTTCCGAACATTTCACCATCGCGAGTATAACCAGTGCGAATATGATCGAAGAAAACAAAGTCGGTTTTCTCATTTTAGAGCCTCCTCTATTTTTTTGGATAAACACTCGTTATGGAGTTTGTCAAATCTCCACGACAGTCGAAGTAACTCAATGCTCCGTTATCCCCGGCCAATCATCCGTGCGGAATGGAGATGCGGGCAGCCCCGCCGAATTGTAAAGATTGCACACCGGGTTTGATGCCCACGCATAGCGAGCGGCCACCGGTTTTTTGATCTCAGGATGCCACAACACAACAGTGTCTCCCTCGATCACGCCCTCGGCCCATCGAAAGACACGGTCTTTGCCGGCGACGGCAAATCCTCTGAGGTCCTCTCCGTTTTTAGTGACGAGACCATCCCCGATATTTTTGAACTGAAGTCTCATCTTGTTACCCTCGATAAACATGTTCGAATAAATCGGACCGGAAGAGACGATATCCCTTTTATAAGCAATCTTCAGAGCGTTGAGAGCCAGACGTCTGCCCACTTCCTGCTTATTTTTAGGGTGGATATCGTCCGCATCGCCGATATCGACGGCGACAGCCATGCCTGTATTGGGTTCACGGAGAGTCAACAACTGGGCTTCGCGCAATTCAGCCCAACTGTCTTCGACAGGCTCCAGCTTCACAGGCATGAAATTCGCCAGTTGAACAAACAGGAACGGAAATTCGCCTTGCCCCCATCTTTTTCTCCAATCTCGAATGAGTCGCGGGAACAGATCCCGGTACTGGTAGGCCTGTCCCGTGTTGGCCTCTCCCTGATACCAGATTACGCCCCGCATCGCATACGGAATCAGCGGGTTTATCATTGCGTTACTCAACAAAGCCGGAAAATTTGGATTATAGGGATTCAGAGCCGGAGTGCTGAGCTCGATCCAATCCAGTCCTACTCTGTACTGCCACGGACCCGCTAAAGAGATGCTCTCCTGCCCGTTTGAGCTCAATTTAAACAGAGCAGGATCCCCCCAGATCCCTCCCCCAGATAGATTATCCTGAACACGCACAGCGATGAGATTGGGACCGGCTTTGACCAATTCCTTTGGGACCGGATAGGAGCGTGGCGTATCCCAACCTTCCGTGTGGCCTATCAAGGTACCATTAAAATAAGTTGAATCGATGTCATCCACTGCGCTGATATGAACGGTAACCTCTCTTCCGATCCAGGAGCTCGGTATGTCCACTTCCTTGCGAAACCAGACGATCCCGTCTAAACCGGGCAATCCCTCATTCTCCCAATTATTGGGGAGTTCCATTGTTTTCCACCCGCCTGTGTCGATCTCGGGTGAAGACCAATTTCCAGCGGGATCATTCAATCCGCGATCCATTTTCGGGATTTCTTCCTGCCATTTTTTCATAATCAATTCAAAAATCCTATTCCCCGAATGAAGACCATATTCCGCCTGTAATGTTTCGGATAGGTCGTTGAGTCGTGCCATGCGCTGTCGAAATTCGGGGACTGTTTGCAGAGATTCTGGACTCATCCATGTTTCGATAATGGTGCCTCCCCAGGAACTGTGGATCAAGCCTATGGGAACGCTCAATTCTTTATGAAGAGTACGACCGAAAAAATAGGCGGTGGCCGAAAATTCAGGAACACTTTCGGGCGAACAGATCCGCCAGCCGTCAGAAGGAGCTTCCTTTTCCGGTGATAGGCTCATCTTGCGATCGACCTGAAACAGGCGTATATGTGGATACTCTGCCTCTGCGATTTCCCTTTCAAAATTGTGTACCCTGCCCCAACCAGCTAAGGGCATTTCCATATTGGACTGACCGGACCCAAGACACACTTCACCCACAAAGACATCACGAATAACAAGGGCATTTTTTCCGGCGATCTTTAAATCATAGGGGCCACCTGCTTTTAATGGCCCGAGCCGTATTTTCCACTCGCCCGTATCATCGGATAGAGCACTAACTTTTTGATCCATCAATTCAACGGTGACAACACCGTTCGGTTCTGCTGTACCCCAAACGGGGATATACATTTCCTGCTGAAGGACCATGTGATCAGAGAAAAGGCTGGAAAGACGGATATTGGACGCTGGCTGTGGGCCACCGCATGCAAACAAAAGGATAAGCATGGCAAAAAAGCTAACTTGGGAGCTTCGTCGAATGAACATGTATTCACCTCTCATTATATCAATATCACATAAAGAGTTGGTTTATCACGAATTCTTCACTCCTTTTCTACAAAATCAACGGTTTTTCTATAATGTCTTTCTCGACCTCTGGAGAATTCGCTTTAAAGACAGGTCGAATTTCCCCGTTCAAGGCAGAAAGAATGCGAAGAGAATCATATCTGCTGAATGATTGGAAGCTTGGGGAGAACAAAGGATAAACAGATTGTGACTTGAGCTCGGCTAACGATGGCTATAGGATGGATTAACGGGTGTATGTTCCCATAAGATGAGCTTGAGCGAGGACATGTCCTTCCATCGCGATCATAAGATGAGATTTAGACGCGCCAGGAGATAGATCGAGTGCCGTGTCCAAAGCATAAATTTTGAAAAAATACCTATGACAC
>JASFEP010000122.1:0-10865 GCA_050124775.1 Candidatus Aminicenantota bacterium | reverse complement strand
ACCACGACGATAAAGCCCAGAATAACGGTGTTGAAAAGATCGCTGACGCTGTTTCTCGTTTGGGTGCTACTATCTCCCGTCAGTGTGATGATAAGATTTTCCGGCGCGGTTTTCTGGAACTCTAGGACGATGGCCTTGATCTTATCCACAGCGAATATCAGGTTCTTTCCGCTTTTTTTGATGATGTTGAGCGTGATCACATCCTGCCCGTTGAGGCGAGCGTAACTCTCCCGGTCCTTGAAGCTGTCTACGACCTCTGCCACATCCTTGATGGTGATGCCGTCCTGCAAAATAATATCGGCGATCTCTTCGACACTCTCAAATTCTCCGACAGCGCGAAGGTTCCGTTTCATTCCGGCCGTATCGATCTGACCGGCAGATATGGTCACATTCTCCGAAGCGACAGTATTGATGATGGAGTTGAAGGACAAGCCGGCTGCTTGCATCTTGTAGAGATCGACATTGATCTGGATCTCCCGGTCCAATGCTCCAGCGATATCTGCGCGCGTGATTTCCTCCAGGGCTTCGATCTCATCCTGGAGTTTTTCAGCCAATTCCTTCAATTTGACCAGGCCGACATCACCCGAGAGATTGATGAAAAGGATGGGTATCTCCGATAGGTCGATGCGGCTGATCTCGGGGTCCTGGAAGAGGTCCGTGGGTAGTTCGGACCGGGCATCATCGACCGCCTGCTTAACGTCCAGGTAAGCCTGAACCTCGTCAGCCGACAGCTCGAATTCTATAAAAATCGAGGAATAATCCTGGATGGAATTGCTGACGATCTCTTTGACGCCATCGATCCCCTTGAGCTGTTTTTCGATGGGACGGGTGATCAAGTTTTCCACATCGGCCGGCGAAGTGCCAGGGTGGATGGTGCCGATCATAAAATACGGAAACACGATCTCGGGGAATTTCTCTTTGGGTGTGGAGTTGTACTGCATCACACCGAAAATAATCAAGATAACGGTAAAGATATAGACAGTCGTTCGGTTGCGGAGGGCTATATTGGTGAGTTTGAATTCCTTTTCCTTCATCTTAACCTTCTTTTATTGAACAAAGTGTCGACATTTTCTATGAATAATTGTGGCTGTTCGTTCTATACTTCTCCTTCAGAGACTGTAACCGTTTGCCCGTCGGCCAGGTTCTGGAATCCGAAAGTGATAACTATATCGCCCTCTTCGATCCCATCGAGGATCTCGATCCTGTTGTTGTAGGATTCGCCCGACCGGACGACTCTCTTTTTGGCGATCCACTCTCCATTTTGCTCATTAGCGACAAACAAAAAATGATGTGAATCCGTCTTTTGAATGATGTTCTGCGGAACGATAAGTGCCTGGGGGTTTTTATAATCGTTGATAGTCACCACAGCCAGCATGTTAGGCTTTATTCTTTCGAGCACGCGCGGGATTTTGATCTCGATCTCGAATGTCCTGTTGTCCGGATCGATCACCTGTGAAACAGCATCGATGGACTGCTCGAACTCGAGACCGAGAACCGGGATCTCTACATGAACGATGTCGTTCTTTTTCACCCGTGAGACATAATTTTCGGAGAGAGAAGCCGAGACTTTAAGTTCGGAAAGCTGGACGATCCGGATCGCCCCCATCCCTGCGGCCGCCATTTCTCCTTCTTTGATCAGGATATTGTCCACACTTCCGTTTATCGGAGAGGTAATCTTGGTTAAGCGGTATTGCTCTTGCAGCGTCTCGAGCCTCTTTTCTAAATTCTCTTTGTTGTTTTTTGCCTGTAGGAATTCGATCTCACTACCTATATTTTTATCCCAAAGTCGTTTCCTGCGCTCGTAGATCGTATTGGCCAATTCCAATGCATTCTCTACCTCAGCGATGTTACTTTCATAGATCGCCCCATCTAGTTCAGCCAGGAGCTGTCCTTTAGTGACTCTGTCGCCTTCATCGACGAAGATTTTTTCGACGACACCAGAAGTTTGAGCCGGGATCATGATATTGTTATCCGATTCCACCGTCCCCTGGACCTTGATGAAGTGTCGAAAAAGCTCGGGCGCAACTTTGTGAACCGATACGTACATAACCGGCTCTCTCAGTTTGGATTCACTTATGTCCACTTGCGCTAGCTCTGCTTTCAATTGTTCGATTTGTTCAGTGAGAGCATCCCTCTGTCTTTCCAACCGTTGCAGTTGAGACCGTTTGTCTCGAGGCCCACAGGCTGTCAGCAGGATAGCCCCTAGGATAGCTAAAAGTGTGACTTTTTTCATGGTTCTAATCCTTTTAAGCTGCTTAATCATATGTGTTTCTGATCCTGTCCAGTTTGTTCTTCGCGTTTAAAAGCGTGGATATAGCCTGGATATAATTCGACTGTGACAGGAGGTATCTATCGTTCGCTTGTGTGAGGTCTGTGCTGGATGCAATACCCTCTCTGTATTTGATCAAAGTTGCGTTATAGACTTTTTCACTCAACTCCATGTTATCTTTGACATTCAGGTAGTTCTCATGGGCTGCGGAGAGGGCGTTTCTCGCTTCGGCATCCTCCAACAATATTCCCTGAGAAGCCTGGATCCTTGCGGTCCGAGCCTGCTCGAGTGCGATGGCAGCCTGAGCCACTCTTGCTCGTTCCCCTCCGCTTTTGAAAATGGGGATGTAGACATTGACGCCGAAGATCTGGCTGCGAAACCAGTCTTTGTTGAAGTTGAGAAAGTCGAATGAATTTCTCTGAGCAGCCTGCTGATAGGTGTAAAAAGCTGATATGGTAGGCCAAAATTTGGCTTTGGCATTCTTGTGTGCCATTTCTGCTAATTTTTCCTGCGTGTTCAGAAGCTTATAGTCGATGTTCTGGCTTAATTCGAACTCGGAAGATACGGCTTCCTGAATGTCGATCTGTCTAAGGATCTCTTCGAGATTCTCTGTGACTTCTATGTTTTTATACAGGTCCAATCCCATCTGGAATTTCAATAGTTTAAAGGCCACGTCCGTTTGTTTTTGAACATTTTGCAGGCTGTTCTTGAGAGCTGTTACCGAAATCTGTATCACATCCACATCCGTCTCTTCGACGAACCCCTCCTTGTAGCTTTCACTGATTTCATAGAGGGTTTTTTCAAGATTCTTAATGTTTGCCCTTATGATCCGTTCTGTTTCTTTGGATACCAAAATCAGAAAATAAGTGTTCGTGACAGTCTCTTTTACGTCTAGTTGTGTTCGCTCGAGGCCCTGTTCAGCCAGTTGTCGGTATATCTTTGAAGTATTCAGGCCCACGAAGTAGCTGACATCAAAGATTTTCTGATCCACACTGATACTGAAGTTTGCGTTGTGCTGCGTGCCGAACTGGACGGCTATTCTTTTTTCGGGATCCCCGCCGATGAAGTCAGGAATCAGAACGGTCGGCAGTTCAAGATTGTTTTGGTAACCCAAGCTCGAGCTTATCTGGGGAAGACCGTCAGCCAGCGTTTCCTTCAGCTTTTTTTTGGCGGCTTCAACATCCAACAGAGATTTTAAGGAATCATAGCTGTGAAGGGCAGCGAATTCTTGAGCGTCCCTGAGACTGAAGCTTTGAATTTCTGGTTTTTGGGCATGAATTCTTGGGGGGAGGAATGCATTCGTGCATATGAGGAGTATTCCGGTCCCCGCAAGGATCATTCTCTTTATTTTCAAGCGAGATCTCTTCGGATTGGTCATTGGATTCCCTTCCATCTATAAAGCTTCTCTTTATTTTTAGCTATGGATTTGGACGAAGATTGGAAAATCAGGAGTTATAGGCTTTTAGGCCTCTTTCATTTCCTCACTCGATCTTTTTAAAACGCACTATAGTACCATAAATTCGTGTGAATTTCCTCAAAAATCATCGTTTTCAGATTTCGATCAATCCAGGCGATAGTTAGGAGCTTCCTTGGTGATGATGACATCATGGACGTGGCTTTCCCGAATACCGGTTTGGGATATTTTGATGAATTTTGATCTTTGCTGAAGCTCCTCCAATGTTTTGCATCCTGCGTAACCCATACCTGCCTTGAGTCCTCCAACCATCATCTGGATGATATGGGCCACACTCCCTTTGTACGGGATCCTCCCCTCGATACCCTCCGGAACGAGTTTAGCATCGCCGCGGAATGTGTCCTGGAAATAGCGATCCCGTCCTCCTTCACGCATGGCTTCGACAGATCCCATTCCCCTATAAGTCTTGTAGGAACGGCCCTGGAATATAATAACTTCTCCCGGAGATTCATCCGTTCCGGCCAATACGTTTCCGAGCATAACGGTATCCGCTCCTGCAGCGATAGCCTTCGTGATGTCACCCGAATACTTGACTCCTCCATCCGCTATAAGGGGAATGTCCTCTTTGTGGACAATTTTGTAAACGTCTGCAATAGCCGTAATCTGAGGAATCCCGGCGCCGGAAACAACTCTTGTTGTGCATATAGAACCGGGTCCCACTCCTACCTTTACGGCATCGACGCCTGTTGCCACAAGATCACGGGCCGCTTCGACAGTGCCGATATTCCCCGCAATGAGCTCCTGTTGGGGAAACTCTTTTTTTAGCTGCATGACAGTGTCTAACACCCTCTGGGAGTGTCCGTGAGCTGTGTCCACTACGAGAACGTCGACTTTCGCTTTGATCAAAGCCTTCGCCCTTTCGAGTGTCTCTGCAGCGACACCGACAGCCGCCCCCACCCGCAGCCGACCGAAATCGTCCTTGGCTGCATCCGGGTATTGGATACGTTTGAGAATATCCTTGTAGGTGATCAATCCCTTCAGATGATAATCTTCGTCCACCATCAGGATCTTTTCGATCTTATGCTTGTGAAAAAGCTTTTCTGCGTCCTCTAAAGAAGTCCCCAAAGGCACAGTGATGAGGTCTTTTGTCATCGCCGCATCAATGGACAGGTTCAACCGGGTTTCGAACCGGATATCCCTGTTGGTCAGTATCCCGACCAGTTTGTTATCGTCATCAACGATGGGCAGTCCGGATATCCCGAACTTTTTCATCACCTCCTTGGCCTCGTAGATCTTGTTTTGAGGTTTCATCGTGATCGGATTGACGATCATGCCGCTTTCGTGTCTTTTGACCTTGTCCACTTCTTCGGCCTGCTTTTCGATGCTCATGTTTCTGTGAATGATCCCGATTCCCCCCTGTTGGGCAAGAGCGATGGCCATTCGGGCCTCCGTGACCGTGTCCATGGCAGAGCTGATGATGGGAATGTTGAGGGAAATGTTCCGGCTCAATCGTGTTACGATCTCGGCTTCGGCAGGGATCACCTGGCTTTTTGCCGGGAGTATGAGAACATCATCGAATGTGAGTCCCTCTTTCAATTTATCATCCAGCATCTTCCCCTCCCTATCGTCTCTTTTTTTTCTTTTTCCTTTTTTTGGGGATCATGGAGCGTGCCTTTTTGGCTCTTTGAGCAGGGACATTCTGCGGTTGCTGAAAATACATGGGTTGTTCTTTTCTCTCGGGGAGTTGCTCTTCCTCAACCGGTCTCAAGAGGAAGAGATACCGGATCGTTTCATCCTCGATTCTATCCATCATAGCCTGGTACATGTCGAAACTTTCTTTTTTGTACTCCACAAGCGGGTCTCTCTGCCCGTAGCCGCGCAGACCTATCCCTTCTTTTAAATAGTCCATCCCGAGCAGATGGTCTTTCCACTGGGTATCGATGATCTGCAGCATAATAACCCTCTCGAACTCTCTCATGCGCTCGATTCCCAGAATCCTTTCTTTCTCTCCATAGGCATCTTTTAAGGTGTTGAGGATCTTCTCTCTGAGCTCCACATGGTTTATCGTGTCCCAATCGATGCCCAGCTCCTCGATATCCAAGCCGAATTGGGAACCGATGGCTTTTTTGAATCCTTCCACGTCCCAGTCATCCGGGGATTGTTCTTTGTTGGTGTGTGTCTCCATCGCCCAATCGATCAGAGTTTCGATGAGTTCGTATATGTAATCCTTCATGTCTTTGCCGTGAAGGATGTCCCGCCGCAATGTGTAGACGGCTTCTCTCTGTTTGTTCATCACGTCATCGTACTCGAGCAGATGTTTTCTGATGGAGAAATTCTGTCCTTCGACCTGTTTTTGTGCTCTTTCTATCGCACGGCTCACCATCTTGTGCTCGATAGGCACACCCTCTTCCATCCCGATCCTTGTCATCAATCCCGATAACCGCTCGCTTCCGAAAATACGCATCAGATCATCTTCGAGAGAGAGGTAGAAACGGGATGATCCGGGATCTCCTTGTCGGCCTGCCCTTCCTCTTAACTGGTTGTCGATTCGCCGCGCCTCATGCCTCTCCGTACCGATGATATGAAGGCCACCCAGTTCCACGACTTTTTCGTGTTCAGGATCTGTTATTTTCTTGCATTCTTCAATTCTAACTTGAATTTCCTCTTCGGGAATCTCCTCCTCCCGGTCTCTGTACTTTTTTTGGAGAGCTTCATTGGCCATGTATTCGGGATTTCCCCCCAAGAGGATATCCACTCCGCGGCCGGCCATGTTTGTGGCGATGGTTGTCGCTCCGATCCTCCCGGCCTGGGCGATGACTTTGCCCTCCTGTTCATGGTATTTGGCGTTGAGGACTGTATGAGCGATCCCTCTTTTTCTCAGGAGGGTGCTGAGATGTTCTGAATTCTCTATGGAAATCGTTCCGACCAGAACAGGTCGTCCTTTTTCGATATTTTCGACGATCTCGTCCGCAACAGCATTCCACTTCTCTCTGGCTGTGCGGTAGATCACATCATCGTGTTCATGACGAATAAGCGGCTTGTTCGTGGGGATTTCAACGACATCCAATTTATAGATGGAGTTGAATTCAGCCGCTTCCGTTGCAGCTGTCCCGGTCATTCCCGCGAGTTTGTCGTACATCCTGAAATAATTCTGGAATGTCACAGAGGCCAGCGTCTGGTATTCTTCTTCGATCCGAACCTTTTCTTTGGCCTCAAGAGCCTGGTGAAGTCCGTCGCTGTAACGTCTGCCAGGCATCAAGCGTCCGGTGAATTCATCCACAATGACGACCTTTCCTTCATTGACCATATAATCCACATCTTTTCTGAAGAGTTGATGGGCTTTGAGCGACTGGTTTATGGCGTGAATCAGATCCATGTGAGTGAGATCATAGAGGTTTGTTACGTTGAGGTTCTTCTCCGATTCAGCGACTCCGTCTTCTGTGAGGTGTACGGTTCTCGTTTTTTCGTCGGCCTGGTAGTGTTTCTCTTTCTTGAGCTTTCGAACCAGATTGTCCACTTTGTAGTAAATGTCCGTCGATTCTTCAGTCGGTCCGGATATAATGAGCGGAGTCCTCGCTTCGTCGATCAAGATACTGTCTACCTCATCCACGATGGCATAAGGGTGGGATTTCTGCACCAAGTCTTCAAGGCGGAACTTCATGTTGTCACGCAGATAGTCAAAACCGAACTCGTTATTAGTGCCGTATGTGATATCGCTGTTGTAGGCTCTATGTCTTTCGAAATCACGCATATCGTGCTGGATGGTTCCGGTTTCGAGACCGAGAAAAGAGTATATGGGACCCATCCATTCCGTATCCCGTTTTGCCAGGTAATCGTTAACTGTGACGATATGAACGCCATTGCCTTGAAGTGCATTTAAATAAGCAGGGAGAGTCGAAACCAAAGTCTTTCCCTCTCCTGTCTTCATCTCGGCGATCTTTCCTTGGTGGAGCACAACACCGCCCATGAGTTGGACATCGAAATGCCTCATATGCAAAGTGCGTGTGGAAACTTCCCTGACAACGGCAAAGGCTTCGTAGAGCAGGTCTTCTAAGGAGGCCCCCTGGCTGAGTTTTTCGCGGAATTCATCCGTTTTGGCTCTGAGCTGGCCGTTATCGAGTGATTTGAGGCGGGGTTCCAACTCGTTGATCGCCGTAACGTATGGCTGGAGTTTTTTTATGTCCCTTTCGGTTTGGGTCCCAAAGAGTTTTCTTATCAGATACTTGTACATTTTCTATTTTGTAACAAAAACCCCCCGAGTTGTCAATTCTCCTGATCTTCACACCAAAAGATTGGACCACTCAATAACGCTAGTGGACTTTCTTCCATCGCAAATCGCCGTATTTTTATGATACTGGCGTCACTTCAATTTTGCTGCAAAAAGTGCTATACTACCATCACAGCTTTAATTCTTTTTCGATACGGATCTGAATAATCAAAAAACGAGAGGGCGTTTTTCCTCCGGAATGTCATGACAGACGGTATAAAGAAAAGACTTCTCAAATCCTTGGATGCTGTTCCTCCACTGAAGAGGATCATGCTCACCAAGGATTCTTTTGAAGAGAAACGTAAAAAAATCCGATTTCTGTTGACGGAAATGCTGATCGACTCCTTCGAGGAAAATCCCGACGACCCCTCTCTCAAGTGGATCTTGCGCAGGGATGCACTTCTTGTGTTTCGCAAAATCATATCCCGACGTAGCGCTGTGCTTTCAGGATTTAGTTTTTTAAAGTACATCGACGACTGCATCCATGGAAAAAAGGATAAGTCTTTGCCTCTGCCGTCTCCTGATTTTTTTGCAGAATTGGATCATCTTTTGCACGGCATCTCCGGGCGAGCAGAGGTTTATCCCGAGAGTGCGCCTGCATTCTCAAAATACCACGGCGTGAAGGCTGCAAAGCTCCGGTCCGCCGATCTGTCACGGATGGCGAGAACTGTCGAAAAATATAGCGAGAGATACCCCAGCGGACTCGATGAAGATGCGAAGAGGCGGCGGTACACGAACAAACAGAGGATACTCCGTTTTTTCGATGCCACTGGTTCGGAATGGCATGATTGGCGCTGGCAAGTCCGCCATCTCATCAGGGATGCAAAGACTTTAAATCAACTGGTGAAGCTCACTGACAAAGAATACGAAGCCGTAAAATTGGCAAAAAGATACCGGATCCCTTTCGGAATAACACCTCACTATCTGTCATTGATGGATTTCGATCCGGGGCCGGGTAGGGATAGAGGCATTCGAGCCCAGGTGATTCCATCGCTTCACTACATCAATAAATTGAAAGAATTCAAGTCTGGTGACCAAAGCTCGATGGATTTTATGTTGGAGCGGGACACATCTCCGATCGAAGGCATAACCAGGCGATATCCCCAAATCGCCATCCTGAAACCAATCATGACATGTCCCCAGATCTGTGTCTACTGCCAGCGGAATTGGGAGATCGAAGATGTTTATTCCCGCGCAGCCGTGCTTTCCAAAGCCAAGTTACAGAAAGCTTTGGATTGGCTCGCCCAAACTCCCGAAATCAACGAGGTTCTCATCACAGGCGGCGATCCTTTGATCCTTTCTAACGAAAGACTGGAAAACCTGCTCTTTAAGCTATCGCGGATGAGTCATATTCAAAGGATCCGAATCGGTACACGAACGCCAGTGACATTGCCCCAGCGAATCACTGACACTCTTGTCAAAGACTTCAACCATTTTCATATTCCCGGGAAGCGGGAAGTGCTTATCGTTACCCATTTCGAACACGCGTATGAAATCACCCCTCAATCCATGGAAGCCGTTCAGAAGTTCCGCCGTTATGGGATGGAAGTCTATAATCAGCTTGTATATACCTTTTTCAACTCGCGGAAGTTCGAAGCCGCTGCGTTGCGAAATACTCTGCGTTTGATCGGAGTCACTCCTTACTACACATTCAACACCAAAGGGAAAGAGGAGACGGATGAATACCGTGTTCCCATCCCTAGGCTTCTCCAAGAACAGAAAGAGGAAGCCAGGCTCATGCCGGGCACGGCCAGAACCGATGAGATCGTGTTCAATGTTCCTCGGCTGGGAAAAAACTACCTGCGTGCCCTTCAACACCATGACATCATATCCATTCTTCCAGATGGCCGTCGGGTTTATGAATTCCATCCATGGGAAAAAAAGCTGGGTCTGGCCGATACCTATGTTTACACGGATGTTTCCATCTACGACTATCTACAAAAACTCAAGGAAATCGGTGAGAATGTGTCTGATTACAAGACCATATGGTACTACTACTGAGAGTTTTCCCCTATCCCCTTTAGTTTTTCTCCCTCAAGACGGGCAACGATAACAGCTCCGCAACTGTCACTCAAGACATTGATCGTTGTCCGGAACATGTCAAGAATTCTATCCACTGCCAGGATGATGGCTACGCCTTCCAGGGGCAGCCCGACGGCTTTTAAAATAATGGACATCATAACCATCCCGCTCATGGGGACACTTGCTGCGCCGATGGAGGCCAGGAGAGCCGTTATGACGACCATGAATTGTGCACCCACAGAGAGATCGAAGCCATAGACCTGTGCAATAAATATCGTTGCCACACATTCGTAGAGTGCCGTGCCATCCATGTTCACAGTGGCTCCGATGGGCAGGACAAAGTTGGAGACTTTCTCCGACACTTTGGAGTTTCCGGTAACGGCTTTCATGGTGAGGGGGAGAGTCACGATCGTCGAACAGGTCGAAAACGCCATGACCAGGGCTGACGGCATTCCTCTGTAGTGCTTGAGAGGATTAACCCTGCCCACCAGTGAAAGAAGCAAAGGTA
Organism: Candidatus Aminicenantota bacterium; assembly: GCA_050124775.1. Classification (GTDB taxonomy): domain Bacteria; phylum Acidobacteriota; class Aminicenantia; order Aminicenantales; family Aminicenantaceae; genus WTAW01. Next base: position 385 of record JASFEP010000122.1, on the reverse strand, counting down.
AATTTACAGTGGCATGGACTGCGAGTCCGAGAAGTACGACAAGAAAATAGAAACCAAGCGATCTGAACGCCTCGAATCCGGTTCGGGCGACAATGCGGGAAATGATGCCAAACACACCGAGTGGGGCACTCCATACAACAAAGAGCGTTAATTTCATCATCGTCTCGAAAGCAGCTTGAAAAAAATCGGTGAGCTGGGCTCGGGGTTTCGCGGAAAGCTTGGTGACAAAAAATCCGAAAAGAATGGAAAAAAAGATGACGGGGAGGACATCTCCTCTGGCCATAGCGGCAAAAGGATTCTCCGGGATCAGGTTTATGAGAAGACTCCCGAATCCCTGTTCCGTCGCAGGGATCAACTCCGGGCTCTTTTCCAGGCCGATCTCGGC
>JASFEP010000121.1:0-10902 GCA_050124775.1 Candidatus Aminicenantota bacterium | reverse complement strand
GCGAACATTGACTAACAGCGAGGAATTCTTTATATTTATCACTTCGGCATCGCGGCACGAAGCCGGAGGAAGAGGCTTCGTTGACAGAATTACATATATTTTATAGAATTAATAGGGTATAGGCACTGTCCAGATGAAACAATACAGCCGGATCTTGAACAAAATTTGTCTGATCACGCTCCTCGCTACATCTCTTTCTGGACAAACAGATTCTCGTATCGAGGTTTACAACCTCCGTTATCATACACATCCCTCCTTTACTCGAATTGTCGTGGATATCGGCCAGCTCAGGGAATATTACTTCAGCCAGCTCGCTTCACCGGACAGGATCTATGTCGATATCTACCAAGCCAAATTGAATCCTCTATTGCATGGGGAGAGCATCGTTCTCGATGCAGGCTATGTGGATCGAATCCGTATCGCTCAGAAGAATCACTCCACGGTCAGACTTGCTATCGACTTGAGCTTCACAAAGATCAAGCGCCATCATGTTTGGCACCTGTTGGACCCCTTTCGAATCGTGATCGACATCTACCCAGAAGAAACCGCGCTGCCATCGCCGCCGTCCACACTCCCCCAACCCGCAAAACCGGCCAAAGAGGGCTACAGTATGGTCAGGCAGCTGGGATTGGGAGTTCAGAGGATCGTCATCGATCCCGGACATGGAGGGAAAGACCCCGGATGTATCGGCCGCAATGGCTTGGAGGAAAAGAGCATCGTTCTCGATGTTTGCAAGAAGCTCAAAAAACTGCTAGAAACCCAAATGGATCTCGAAGTGATCCTGACCAGAGAAACAGATATCTTCCTTCCCGTCGAAAGCCGGCCTGTGATCGCCAATCAAAAGCGTGCGGATATCTACATCTCTGTCCATGCCAATTCCTTCCCGAATAAGAAGCGCTCGGGAGTGCAGACTTTTTATCTCAATTTCAGCCATGATGCATCCGTCAACGCCATAGCCGCACAGGAAAACGCCACCTCTACGAAGAGCATCAGTGAGATGAAAGATATCATCACCAAGATCGCCCAGAACAGCAAGATCGTCGAGTCCAAAGAACTGGCCGAGATCATTCAAGACAATATTGTAAAGGCCCTCTCGAAAAACTATAAGAACGTCAAAGACCTGGGAGTGAAGGGCGGCCCCTTTTGGGTTCTTATCGGGGGAGAAATGCCCTCTATACTCGTGGAGATCTCCCATCTTTCCAACAGCAAGGAAGCGGAGAGGCTCAAAAGTCCTCAGTACCGTGAGCGTGTCGCTCAAGGCATTTTCGGAGGGATCATACACTATATGGAATCTTTGGGAAAAGGATAGAACAATGAAAAGACGAGAATTTTTAAAGGACATCGCCATCGGAAGCCTTCTCATGAATATTCGCCCCGGTGTTTTCGCTCAAGGCGCCATCTCTCCAGATGTCGCTTTGATCCAGGGCGAAAGTCCCTCTCTGATTACTAGAGAGGCCATAGCCGCGCTTGGGGGCATGCAGCGTTTTATTTCGAGGGGCGATAAAGTGATCGTCAAGCCGAACATCGGCTGGGATCGCACTCCCGAACAGGCCGCTTGCACAAATCCAGAGGTCGTTAAGACTCTCGTCGAACTCTGTTTCGATGCGGGGGCCAAAGATGTCAAGGTCATGGATAATCCCTGCAATCCGGCACGAAGGACTTATGTCCGTTCCGGAATACAAAAAGCGGCAAAAAGCGCCGGCGCCGATGTTCCGCTCCCTAACAAACACCGACTGAAAAAGATCCCGATCAATGGCGATTCGCTCAAAGAATGGGAAGTCTATACAGATTTTGTCGAGACAGATAAGATCATCAATGTTCCTATCGCCAAAACCCACAGTCTCTCGCGCCTGACGCTGGGAATGAAGAACTGGCTGGGTGCCATAGGGGGGAATAGGAATCAGCTTCACCAGAATATCGACCTCGCTATGAACGACCTTGCAAATTTTTTCAAACCTGTGCTCACCGTCATGGATGGATACAGAATCCTCATCAGGAACGGCCCCCAAGGAGGCCGAATGTCCGATGTCAAGCTGCACAAAACCGTAGCTGCCGGTATCGACTACGTCGCCCTCGATGCTGTGGGCGCTTCTTTTTTTGATATCAAACCCGATGAGCTGAGATTTCTCCAGATCGCCAAAGAAAGGGGGCGTGGAGAGATCGACCTGGAGAAATTGACCATTGAAAAAAGAGCGGTCTAAGAAGTACCGGATCATACAAACCGTCAGGATCCTGTCTCAGATCGTCTTTTTCGGGCTTTTTTTCTACCTCCTTCTAATGACACGCTTCCCCGGTGAGGATTACATCCAAAGAGTGGAGATATTTTTCCATTTCGACCCTCTTCTTGCGCTCGTTACCTTCATCTCCGCAAGAATGGTTTATGTCTTTTTTCTTCCCGCAGCCCTGACGATACTGGTGACGATCGTCCTGGGGCGTATCGCTTGCGGATGGGTCTGTCCCATGGGATCCATACAACAATTTTTTTCATTCGCCTTCAAGAAGACGAAGCTCCACCGGCCTAAAAAGCCCGATGATAATCATGTGGCATGGAAGTATTATCTTCTCATTTTTATTGTGGTAAGCTCTCTGTTCACGCTCGATCTGGTGGGTATTTTTGATCCCTTGTCCCTCCTGTACCGTTCATTTGTCGTTAGCATGATGCCTGCCTTGTCCTATAGCGCATCGAGTTTAATCGGTTTCGTGTACGAGCTCAACCTGCTGTCGATCGGCGATACCCTCGTTCAGTTTTTCGAGAATCTCGACATCAACGGCCTATTCCTCCAAGGCCTTTTTATAGGCACCCTCTTCGTAGGGATTATTCTTCTTAACCTTGCGAGAGAAAGATTCTGGTGTCGCTACATCTGTCCTTTGGGGGCCTTGCTCGGCGTGATCTCCCGGTGGAACGTGCTTAAGTTGAAAATCGACTCGGAGAAATGCATCGATTGCTCCCTCTGTTCCATCCAGTGTCAGACACAAGCGAATCCCTACCCCAATGACAACTGGAAAAGCTCGGAGTGCGTTTACTGCTTCACCTGCAGCGCCATCTGTCCCACCAATGCCATTTCCTTCCCTGCAAAAGCTGCCCCAGAGAGTATCGCATCCATCGATCTCGACCGCAGGAAAGTCGTTCTGACTTCTCTTCTGGGCCTCCTTGCCATCCCCCTTTTCCGAATCTCTCCCGTAAAGAGCCGTGCGTCTGAAAAACTCATCCGGCCCCCGGGTGCGCTTCCCGAAGAGAAATTCCTCCAGAAATGTGTCAAGTGCGGCGAATGTATGAAGGTCTGCCCGACCAATGCTCTCCAGCCTGCAATGACAGAGGCAGGACCTGAAGGACTCTGGACGCCGATGCTGGTACCAGAGATGGGGTACTGTGAATACTATTGTTCCCTCTGTACCCAAGTTTGTCCGACCGGTGCCATCCGGGAACTCACGATTCCGCAAAAAAACAGCCTCAAGATCGGCACCGCATGGGTCAATAAGAACCGTTGTATTCCCTGGAAATTCGGCGATCCATGCATCGTCTGCGAAGAACACTGCCCTGTATCTCCAAAAGCCATTAAATTTATCACAGTCAATGTCGAACAACCGGATGGATCCATCAAATCAGCCCAAGCTCCGGTCGTGGATATGGCCACATGCACGGGATGCGGGATCTGCGAAAACAAATGTCCGGTGGTCGATGCTCCGGCGATATACGTCACGAGTGTCGGGGAGTCTCGCTCCGACCGAAATCAATTGCTCCTGGATATCTTCGAATCAGGAGAGGACCCCTACTAAGCATAACTGGAGAAAGAAATGACAAAGTTAATCCTAGGCATAGTTGTCACTTGGCTTATCGTGAACATTCTGAAGCCGCTCATCAAATGGAAAAAGGCGGGAAAATTCGAAAAGAGATTCCTCGCTGAGGACGGAGGGATGCCTTCAGGGCACACCTCCTGGGTAGCACCCCTCGCCACCGGCATGTACCTCGAGACAGGATTTTCTTATTATTTTATCATCAGTGTCGTAATCACTCTCAACGTGGTGTATGACGCCATCAGCGTGAGGCCAAAGATCGGTAGACAAGCACGCACGCTCAACAAATTGATCGCAGGAAGGGAGGGATTCGAAGAGCTCGAGGAGAGTGTCGGTCACACGCCTTTGGAAGTCCTCGCAAGCCTGGCTCTTAGCGTTATCATCCCCCTGTGCATTTATAAGGTATTCTGACAGTCGATTCCCTCGCCGTCACGGGGAGGCCTTTCTTTAGGGGTTCACCGCGTTATTGAAGCTAGACGTTATTCCGCCAGGATGCTCTTCAGCTCCTCTTTGAGGGGAGGCAGAATCTGGAACAGGTCGCCCACGATCCCAAAATCAGCCACTTTGAAAATGGGCGCCTCTGCATCCTTGTTGACAGCCACGATTACCTTCGATGACGACATCCCTGCCAGATGTTGAATAGCGCCAGAGATCCCGAATGCCATGTAGAGATTGGGCGAGACGGTCTTTCCTGTCTGCCCGACCTGATGTTGGTGGTCTATCCAGCCGGCGTCTACAGCCGAACGCGATGCTCCCACCGCGGAATGGGGTAATATCTCTGTCAACTCCCGGAGCATGTCAAAATTTTCAGGGCCTTTCAGACCTCTTCCCCCGGAAACGATGATCTCGGCCTCTGTATCATCGAGCGCGGCTCCTTCTTCTTTCGAAACCTCGAAAACACGATCACGGACCATGTCCTCGGGGATCGTAACATCTCTTTTTTCCATCTCTCCATCCCCATCCAAGGGATCGATCAGTGGGAAAACATTCGGCCTGAGGCTGGCCATAATGGGAGATGATTTGAACCGGAAGGTGGCAAAGGCCTTTCCCGCATAAATGGGACGCACCACTTCCAGCTTACCATCTTTGATCGCGGTCTGGATGCAGTCCGATGCGAGGCTCACTTCCAGATGGGCCGCCAGACGGGGTGCCAAATCTTTCCCCATGGATGTGGCCGCAAAAAATATGCCCTCTGGCGCCAGTTCTTGACAAAGCCCTGTTAGAGCATACGTATAGCCGGACGGAGAATAAGAACTCAGCAGAGGATTATCGAGTGCGATCACTTTCTTCGCGCCGTACGGTGCGACCTCCGGAGCCAAGGATTCAAGGCCGTGTCCGACGATGACGGCAAAAACCTCCTGCCCGAAGTTATCGCCGCATCTCTTCGCCTCGGAAAGCACCTCCAAAGATGATTTCTTGACCTTCCCATCTCTCACTTCTATGTAAACAAGAATCATTGTTTGTCTCCTTCAAACCACTTTTGCTTCATTGCGCAAAAACGCCACCATCCGTTTGGCGGCCGTTTCCGGTTCGTCCTCGATGACCGTTCCTGCTTGACGCGCAGGGGGGCTCTCCAGCAAGACAAGCTCCAATTGCGAAACGAGAACGCCATCATCCAAACCGAGCTCCTGGAGTGTCCACACAGGGATCTCTTTCTTTTTGGCCATCATGATCCCCTTGAGTGTCTCATAGCGGGGTTCGTTCAATCCCTTCTGCGCGCTGACAACCGCTGGCAGCGGAAAATTTATTTTTTCAGAAGCTCCCTCGATCTCGCGATGGGCCACCGCCGAATTCCCGTCGATCTCCAGTTTCGTGACAACATTGATCTGGGGTAATCCCAAGATCGCAGCCACCATCGCCGGGATCTGGGCATTGTCCGCGCCGACAGACTGTTTACCGAAAAGGAGTATACTGTAATCCGCAAATTTGGTCTTCATGGCATGGGCGATGATCTTGGCGATGGGCAAGCCGTCATAAAGCTCAGGAGTGTCTGCCTTGATGAGAACGGCTTCATCCGCTCCCATGGCCAGGCATTTCTTCAGAACGACCGTCGTTTCCTCAGGTCCCACAGAGAGGATCGTGACTTTCCCTTCCTTGGCCTCCCGAATGCGCAGCGCCTCCTCCACCGCATACTCATCGTAGGGGCTCAAGACAAAGTTGAGGCCCTCTTCTTCGATGCTGTTTGTCTCATGATTTATCCGGATCTTGGATTCTGTATCTGGGACTCGTTTGACAAAGACAAAGATATTCACCATTTCCTCCTCGTTTAAGATTGCTTTTCCATAATTTCAGACAAAGGAAAAAACATCATACCCAATGCTCTCGAAAATTTCAAATCCTCTTGAGGATTTCGGGATAGAGAGGAATTATTCGTGAAATCTTCGGAAAAGGAGAGAGCCGTTCGTACCTCCAAAGCCGAAAGAATTGCTCAGGGCATACACAAATTCTTTAGGGCGTGAGGTGTTCGGCACATAATCGAGATCACAATCGGGATCCGGATTTTCATAGTTGATGGTCGGGGACAGGATCTGGTCTTTAAGACTCAAGATACACACGGCCGCTTCTAAAGCTCCCGCTGCTCCCAATAAATGTCCGGTCATGGATTTCGATGATCCGACTGCCACTCGATACGCATGGTCGGCGAAAACTCTTTTTATGGCAAGGGTTTCGATCTTGTCATTCCAGGGGGTGGATGTGCCATGCGCATTGATATACCCTACATCCTTCGGATCGATCCCGGCATCAGCAAGGGCTGATTTCATGCAGAGATAGGCTCCCTCCCCATCGATGCAGGGCGCTGAAGGGTGATAGGCATCTCCACTCAATCCATACCCGACGATCTCGGCATAGATCCTGGCTCCTCTTTTGAGTGCCTGCCCGAGTTCTTCGAGGATAAGGATCCCAGCGCCCTCAGCGACGACAAAACCGTCTCTTTCGGCATCAAAGGGACGCGAAGCCCTCTGCGGCTCATCATTTCTTGACGATAAGGCACGCATTGCCGTAAATCCAGCTATTCCCAGCGGTGTGACTGGGGCTTCCGTTCCTCCGGCGATCATGATGTCCGCATCTCCTCTTGACACCATTCGATACGAATCACCGATCGAATGGGTACTGGTCGCACATGCTGTGGCATTGGCTAGGTTAGGCCCTCTGGCTTTATACTTGATAGAAATAACACCTGAAGCTTCATTGATGATGCCTGAGATCAGAAAAAAGGGAGAGACACGACCCGGTCCTTTCTCATGGAGCGTGAGGACATTGTTGGCGATGGCCTCTATCCCCCCGATCCCGGAACCCACATAAACTCCCGTTCTTTCTCCTTCTAAGTGTGCGGGGTTCAACCCGGAATCATTAACAGCCAACTCTGCAGCAGCTGCGGCATACTGGATGAAGGGATCCATCTTTCGAACCTCTTTTTTTTCCATAAAATCAAGAGGGTCGAAACCTTTGACCTCCCCGGCGATTTTGCTGGAATGCTGGGATGCATCGAAACGAGTGATGCGATCGATCCCGCTCTTCCCAGCAAGAAGATTGGCCCAGTTATCCTCGACGCCCATACCGACAGGGGAGACAAGGCCGATCCCTGTAACGACAACTCGTTTGTCAGGCCTCCTAGACCGGGGCAGTCGCGTTGTGGACATGAAAAGATTTTTTTCGATTATTTACTCTGAACGGTCTCTAAAACGTAGTCGATGGCTTTTCCCACAGTGGTCATTTTCTCGGCATCTTCATCCGGTATATCCAGATCAAATTCATCCTCAAGTGCCATCACCAATTCCACGGTGTCGAGGGAATCCGCTCCAAGATCATCGATGAAAGATGCTTCTTCCGTGACCTGGTCTTCACTTATACTGAGTTTGTCCGCTACAATAGCCTTTATTTTTTTCAGAAGTTCTTCTCTTTCCATCATTTTCTCCTTTTTCGTATATTCACAAAAAAAATTGTGTGCATTACATCAACATCCCACCATTAATGCTGAGGACTTGTCCTGTAATGTAGGATGACTTTTCGGACAGAAAAAATTTGACCACCTGGGCCACTTCATCCGGAGTGCCGAAGCGCTTCACAGGAATGAGCTCGATGAAAGCACTTTTGACTGCCTCGGACAGGTTCTCCGTCATAGCGGTGGCAATATAGCCAGGAGCGACGGCATTGACTGTGATCCCCCTGGCAGCAACTTCTCTCGCTAACGACTTGGTAAAGCCGATGACCCCGGCTTTGGATGCGGAATAATTGGTCTGCCCCGCATTCCCCATCAAGCCTACAACAGAGGAGATATTCACGATCCGCCCGTAGCGATTGCTGATCATGTTGCGTATCACCGCCTTGGAAAAGTTGAACACTCCCTTCAGATTCACCGCGATCACTGAATCCCAATCCTGCTCTTTAAGCCGCAATAGCAAGTTGTCTCTAGTGATCCCGGCATTGTTCACAAGATGGTCGATTTTTCCGTGATCTCTGATGACGCGCTCAACGAGTTCGAAGACTTCATCGGATCGGGAGACATCAGCGCTATAGCTGAATGCTCGCCCCTTCCGGGCTTTGATCTTCCCGGCGACCTCGTCGAGTTTTTCCTCCTGAATATCGACCAAGATGACGGTCGCTTGGTCTTCTGCCAAGGAAAGTGCGATGGCTTCTCCAATTCCCTGGGATGCTCCCGTTACGATAGAAACTTTGTCTGTCGAAGTCATCGATCTTTTATATCCTTCCTGCTTGCTGAGCGAGAAGTCCAATCTCTGTCTGGATTTTTTCCTGTACGTGGTTGGAAACAAAATCTTTGGCCATCCTGATAGCGTTTTTTACGGCCACCGCGTTCGATCTTCCATGCCCGATAATACACACTCCGTTGATTCCCAAGAGCTGGGCCCCCCCGTATTCTGAATAATCTACCCTCTTGTATATCTTCTTCAGGTGTCTCTTCATCAACAGAAATCCGATCTTTGCAAAGAGATTCTTCATGATCTCTGTCCGTGCCATATTGAACATCGTGTCCACAACGCCTTCGCTCACCTTGAGCGCGATGTTTCCGGTGAATCCATCACTCACGATCACATCTGCCTTTCCCGAGTAGATATCTTTTCCCTCGACATTTCCAATAAAGTTCATCGAGGACGCCTGCAAACGGGCATTGACCTCTTTGGTCAAGTCGTTCCCTTTAGTTCTTTCCTCTCCCACACTCATCAACGCAATCCGGGGCATCTTGACTCCCATTACAGTTTCCATGAAGATTCGCCCCATAACAGCGAATTGCTCGAGATGGTGGGGCAAACAGTTGACATTCGCTCCGACATCGATCAACAGAGTGGGGCCCGACAATGTGGGGACCAGTAAAGAAAGGGCGGGTCGGTCCACACCCTTCAGCGAACCGAGAACTTTTTTCGATATGTATACGATGGCTGCCGTGTTCCCAGCGCTGACAAAGGCATCGGCTTTTTTCTCTTTGAGAAGCTGCGTACCGATACGGATCGAGGACTTCTTTTTCTTCCTGAAAGAAAGAATACCCTCGCTCATGCTGATCTCTTCGGACGCATTGACGATCGTGACGTTGGTGTTTGCGGTCCCGAGCTTTTCGTATTCCCGCCTCACGCGGGTTTCAGACCCGACGAGGAGAATCTCGATATCCAGCTCCAGCGATGCCTTTACCGCTCCTTCGACAGTGACTCTCGGTCCGAAGTCCCCCCCCATGGCATCAACAGCGACCCTCATATTTTCCTCAGCTTTATTCTTCTGTACCCTCAATCACCTGCCGGCCTTTGTAATAACCGCACTCAGGACAGGCGCGATGAGGAAGTTTCGGGCTTCCGCAGTTGGAGCATAGTGAGAGCGAGGGATTTTCAAGAGCATCGTGGGCTCTTCGTTTTCTTTTTCTCGAGTGAGAATGCCTTCTTTTCGGATTTGCCATTTAACTTTTATCTCTATAAAATATCTTAAGCTTCTCCAAGCGCTGGTCAGGGCCTTTCGCACTGCATGAACATTTGCCTTTTTTGATCAATTTTCCGCACACAGGACAGATGCCCTGACACCCGGGAGAACACAGAGGTCTCAAGGGAAAGGTCAGATTGAGCTGTTCAAGTATGACTTCCTTCAGGTCTAAATGACGCTTGTAGTAAAACAACCTGTTCATATCATCCTGTTCCAGCTGCTCCTTGGCCACTTCCAATTCTTCGGGGAGATAGACAAGATCGAATCTGGAATCAACGGGAAATTCGAAAGGAGTTAGGCAGCGGCAGCACACAAAATTCAGCACAGCAGTGATTCGCCCCTTGATTAGGAGTTCTTCTCCGATCTTTTTTACAGAAGCTTCCACATGGACAGGCTTCAAAAAGACGGCACTTTCCTCAACCAGGTCCTCGCTGAAGAATTCGAAGTCTTTCGAAATTTCCAGTCCGTCTTCAGGGATTCTATCGACATCGATCAACATATTTTCACACTCACAAAAAAAAGTCTCCCTATTATACCACCCTTCATCACTTTGTCAATAATTATCACTCTGAGGGGGCCCCCTGGTTGGATGTCCTCCTTTAACGGTCAATTTTGAAAAATAATGCACAAAAAGTCCCTGTTTCTCCCGACAAAAAAGGTGAACGATTGATCCTTCCGATCGGCATGGGAGTAACGCCAAGAGTGAATCGTTTTCCGCTGGACCGTTTGCCATAGATGATGTCCATAGGTTAAAATTAAAGACGATGCCCGGATATAATACAGATATCGAACACAACGACTCGATATTTCACGTCCAAACCCAGGACCAGGGAAGCAGCGCCCAATACGTTGAATCCATTATCTACAGATCGGGCAAAGTCCTGGCTTCTCGACGAACGTACTACACGAATTTCCTGAACAGCCCCACTCTATCTGACAAGATCAAAGAGATCATCAAGGAACAGCATGAGGGCATACTCGAGGATATTGCCGAAGGGATATTCGACCACCTCTGACTTTTCCTCACTCCCTTACATTTATTCTGCATAATCCGTTTATTTTGCCTCAATGACGCGGGATGTTTTCTGATTGGAATGGGGCGGCAGCTTTTATGAATAGTCCAGATACAGGATGGACTATTCACGAGTCGATATCGCGGCAAAGGCGAGGCAGTGGCCTACGAAG
>JASFEP010000120.1:0-10916 GCA_050124775.1 Candidatus Aminicenantota bacterium | reverse complement strand
TTTCTAGAAAAGCAAAGTATATTACTATGGATGAAGAATGAAGAACAACTCATCGACGCTGCACTTGAAGGCGATGAAGATGCATTCGAGCTTCTTCTCTACCCATACAGGAACAAGATGTTGAATCTCAGCTACCGAATGGTCGGGAATTTAGAAGACGCCAAGGAGGTCTGTCAGGAGGCAGTTTTCAAGATTTTTAGATATCTGAAGGGATACAAGAAAGGCAAAAGTTTCAAGAACTGGATGTACAAAATAGTAGTGAACTCTGCCAATGATTTTTTAAGAAAAAAGAAGAAACACGAAAATATTTTTGCGATGAAAAAAGCTTTGGCCGATTATGTTTCGACAAATCCTGAGACTCAATTTTTGAACAGGGAGGTGCGGGACAAGATCGCCTCTTGTCTTGAGAACCTGACCCCCAAGGAGAGAGCGGTTTTTTTGCTGAGGGACGGGGAGGGATTGTCCATAAAGGAGGCGGCTAGAGTGCTCGGTGCTTCATCGGTGAGCGTCCGAACCCATCTCTCTCGCGCAAGACAGAAACTTAGGGGAAGGCTTGTAAAGATTTTCCCTGATGAATCTCTGGAGAGTCAAAAATGAACTGTAAGCGGATCCGGAAATATTTGCCTTTGTACGTCGCTTCGGACCTTTCTCTCAAGAAAAAAAAGAAGGTTCAAATTCATCTCGGATTCTGTGTGTCCTGTCAGAAGGAGTATGAAGCGTATGCCCGGTCTGTAAAAATAACCAAGGAATGGTTGGAAGACAGTGCTATAACTTGGGCCGATACGGACTGGAAGCGAACCGTCATAAAGGCGCATCGGGAGAAATCCGAAGCCTTAACTGGATTTGAACCCTGGCCTTTCAAAAAGGGATGGGCATTTGCTCTGATGGGTGCGGTTATGGCCGGGTTGGTCTTTTTTGTGACACGGCCTTTGTTTTTAGGTGTCAAAGATTTTTCGGATCAGACGACCCTAGCCAAGCAGCAGGCACAGCATGGAAGGGGACCCGTCATCGAATCGCCACAGGATGTCGTATCCGTGACCATGGTCTCTAAAGAGACCGGTCTCAAGGTCATTTGGGTTCTCGACAAAAATTTCAATCTGGAGGAGAAGGAATGAAAAAATTAGGAATACTCTCACTCATGGTTTTAGTTTTGGGTGGATCGATTTTAGGATTTCAGAGAACAACGGGACAGAGGGGGGAGACACAAACGGAGATCGTGACCATCAAGTACATCGATGTGAAGTGGGCCGAAGACCTTTTGCATCCCTACTCGAGCCGTCTTGGGAGAATCAGGCGTCTTCATGATGGCAACAAATTGGTGATCGAAGACACTCCCGAGAATGTGGAGAAGATCCTTGCGATCTTGAAAGAAATAGACATCAAGCCGCTCGATCTGCAGTTCAACGTGGATCTGATTTTGGGTTCGGCGGCCTCTGAAAGCGAAGACGGATTCGATAGACAGCTGAAATCAGATCCAATTATGAAAGAACTCAGCCAATTGCTTCAATACAAGTCCTATAAGAGATTGGATACGGCCCTGATGAAAGTGCAGGACAACAAAAGATCCTCCCAGAGGATGGGAGGCGACCATCTGATGTTCCGTCTGCAGTTGCACCCTCGGTATATCAAGGAGGAGAAAGACGATTCCATACAAGTCGAACTTTACCTCTATCAAGATTTGGGATTAAACTCAGAAGGAAAGCAGAGAATTACCAGTTTAGTTCAGACCACATTGAGCATCAAGAGCGGTGAGAGAACCGTTGTCGGCGTCTCAAAGCTGAACGGGGGAGACAAAGCGTTGATCCTCATCCTCTCTGGCTCCGTCGTTGGATGAAAAATAGGGGGCGGTTCTATTTTCCGAGAGAGTTAAGAATCGATTCCGAATACTCAATTCTGGGAGCGGAACCTACACGGAGAGAATCATACCCTTTATCTAGAAATAGAACCCTCCCCCATTTCCTATATCATTTTATGTTTATCGAGGTCTTTCAGGTATTTTTTGATAGCTGTGATCGCAACTCCTGTCAATCCCAATAGCCCGATGAGATTCGAGAGCGTCATCATACCGTTAAAGACGTCCCCGATGGACCAGGCAACTTCAACTTTCAGCACAGCCCCTACAAATATGATCCCGCAGAATAGCCACCGGTAGGGGATTTTAATCCGAATACCCCAAAGGTAACTGAATGCGATCTCTCCATAGTACGTCACAGCGATCAAACTGGAATAGCCAAAGAGGAATGAACTCGCCATAACGATCAACCCACCGAACTGAGGTATCGCCATGTTGAACGCGTTAGCTGTCATCTCGGTGCTGGTCGCTTTTGTCCACGCTCCGGTCACCAGGACTGTTATTGCGGTCAATGAGCATATCACCAGGGTATCGATAAAGACATCGAGTGCTGCGATCAATCCTTGCCGTACTGGCTCACTTGTTTTAGCCGATGCATGATAGACGCCCGCTGTTCCGGTGCCCGCCTCGTTCGAATAAGACCCTCTGGATAGCCCATAGCGGATTGCCCTGGCCACCGTCGCTCCTGCAACACCTCCTGTAATAGCTGATGGCTTGAAAGCTCCCACAAAAATAAGTGAAAGAGCATGAGGGATTTGATCAAAAAAAGCGATAATCGTGAACATTGCTCCGAAGATGTAAAGAGCAACCATAAAAGGACTTAAGAATTCTGTCACCTTGCCTATGACTTTGATCCCTTTGATCACGACAAGCCATGTGAGCACAGCCAATCCCAATCCCGTAAACCAGGGATTTATTCCCAGCTCTGATTTTATGACCAATGCGATCGAATTGGATTGAACGGTGCTGGTCGAAAACAGCGGTTTGCAACCCATAAAAAAGGCATATATGGCAGCCAACCAGGGGAGCCCCAATCCCTCTCGGATATAATACATCGGCCCGCCGGCCACAGATCCGTCCGGCATGATTGTCTTGAATTTCTGCCCGAGGACAGCTTCCACCAGTTTGGTCGCCATTCCCAGAGTTGCTGAAAGCCACATCCAGAAAACCGCTCCCGGACCACCCATCGCGATCGCTGTGCATACTCCCCCGATATTCCCATTCCCGATAACGCCGGCCAAGGAGGTCGTCAGGGCCTGAAAAGGTGAGATGTCACCTTTTCGCTCTGTATCGCTTTCTCCGTAATCTCTGTGTCCGAATCCAAACCGGAAGGATAGGCCCAGCCGCTTCACCTGGACGAATTTCAGGCGGATTGTAAGGTAAAGCCCCACCCCCAAAAGTAATATTGCGGTCTGGGGTCCCCAAACGATAGTGCCTAATAATCGGATCGCGCGCTCAAAGATCTCCATATTCGAATCCAGTCTTATTTAGGGCATCCCATCTCTCTTTTTTTTCTCCTCTCTCCTCCTCTTGATTTCCGCCTTGACTGGCTTATGGAGCACTAGAAAGTAGTAAGCGACAAGGCAGACGACAATCAGTCCAAACCGGTGAGTATTCCCTTGAATCAGAGAGTAAAAAGCGTAGGCTGTAATGCCTATGAGTAGAAAAAGGTGGAAAAAGGCAAATATCCAGTCGCCCATACCGGCCAAGATCTTGAGAATCTTACACCCTGTAAGGAGAGTTTAGAAACTCATTTTTTATTTTATTCTTCGATTTTTCTGACTGAAATGATTTCAATAGTCTCGCGGGGAACATTTTGCATGCCACGGGTTGTCATGATCTTCGCATTGGCAATGGCATCGACAACGTCCATCCCCGCGATGACCTTACCGAACACGCAGTAACCATAGTTTCCAGAGCTGTGGTCTAGATTCGGATTGTCGATATGATTGATGAAGAACTGGGCCGTGGCGCTGTGGGGATCGGGCATCCGGGCCATAGCGATAGTCCCTCTTCTGTTGCTCAGTCCATTGTCGGCCTCGTTCTTGATCGGACCTTTAGTGGGTTTTTTACTCAAATCGGCCGTGTGTCCGCCGCCCTGGATCATGAAACCCTTAATCACACGATGAAAGATAGTTCCGTCATAGAATTTGTCATTCACGTACCCGAGGAAATTCTTCACAGTAACTGGGGCCTTATCCTGATAAAGCTCGAGCGTGATATCACCCATCGTGGTTTTCATTATCACTTTGGGATTTTTATCTGCAGCCGCGCTGTTCAGAGGAAATGCCAATAAAAAAACCACTGCCATCATACCAAATAGAAACTTAGTGAACATTACTGCCTCCTTACGAAGATGTCTTCGATTCCGAAAATGCCAAGATATCAGAATAATCTTTTGAAATCAAATTCAGGGCTTGCTTTAATGAGACCAAATGAGTATTCTTGTTCGTTCAGTTGCTTCCTTTTCCAAGGAGATAACAACTTGCTTTGGAGCTTGAGATGCAGAAAAGAATAATGCGGCGAAAGAGATCTCGACATTTCGGTGCCATTGTCCTGTTTGCTAACTTCTGTCTGGTTTTCCTCGTGGCCCCATCCGAAACCCTAGCTCAGGTGTCTGCCGCCGAAGAGGTCGCTCGCAGGTTAGCCGATCCGCTCGCTGATATTCAAGTTTTGCTTAACGAAAATGATGTGTTTTTTTTCGATTCGAGTAAAGGACAAAAGAAAGGTGAGTTCTATAACTTCAAGCTCACTCCCGGATATGCGGTCCACGTTGAAGAGGAAGGATATTCGGTCATTTCCCGTGCCGTTGTTCCATTCAACGGACGTTATCGATCGACCACCGATAACTTGGGAAGAATCTGGGGGTTGGGGGATACGACGCTGCAAATTTTGGTGGCGCCTAAAACCGAGACTACCTGGAAATGGGGAGTCGGTCCTCTCTTCAGCTTTAAAACCCGCAGCCAGCCTCAACTGGGAGGGATTGATTATGGGATAGGAGTCGCCGGTGCTCTCGTAGGGAATCTCTCTTCCCGGATCTCTTTGGCCGTATTAGTTAGCAATTCCTGGTCCCTAGATGGAAAGTACAGTTTCGCTTCCATACAACCTTTTCTCTCATACCACTTCAAATCCGTGCCAGGCTTGTATGTCCAATACCGACAGGCCACCACCATCAACTGGAAGGCTGAAGGCACAAAAGTCATTCTTCCCCTGGGTGCAAGCATCGGCCGCACTTGGTTGCTTGCTAACCCCGGTCATGGCTTTGACTTGAATTTTGGCATTTATTTCTTCCCGATCCGTCCGGATGGAGTCCCTCTGTGGTCGTTGAAGTTTGGCGTTGGATTTGTGTTGCCATGACATCAGGAATTGAGTTCTGAGACAGCCTTTGCTTGGGGATTTGTGCATTTCCAAGAGGGGATCGAATCTCAGACCTCAAGACCGGCGCTTTGTCGGGAGAATTCCTTTTCACTCATTGTGTTCCTCGCTGATCTCATCAAGAAGAGCCCGGAGGGTGATATCCTTGAAGGTCTGTTTGAGGGCCTGATCGGTTTGACTTTTCACTTCCTCCACAAGGCGTGAAATGGCATCATCTCTGCCATCGGTTGGATCAGGAATTCCATAGGTTCTAAGCTTTACCATGATCTCCCGCAAACTCAATGCCTCTAGGCATTTTGCGGGGGCAAACCGCTCTTCTCCCTGCCCGATTGCATACACCAGTTCCAGGTCTATCAGGATGGCAAGAACTTTGTCTATAGCCTGCTCTGGTATCTGCAGGTAATCAGCCAGGTTCGATAGAGTTGGCGCTCTCTCATTCTGGCAGAATTTTTGGCTGATGATCAGCATGATCTTCAGGGCGACCGATTCCTCCATTTGCCAGCTGACCCGTTTTGTTCGTTTTTCCCAAGTGATTTTTTTCCGGTTTTGATGCACATAGGCGATTTCAGCACCCGAAAGTACAATGGTCCAGCTGAAATAAAGCCAGACGAGAAAGAGCGGAAAGACAGCGAAACTGGCATAGAGAGCGGCTTTGGCGCCGCTCTGGTAAGAGGTCACTATGAATCTGGAAAAAATGAAATTGAGCAACTGCCACACCGTGCCGGCAATCACTGCTCCGTAGAGAGCCGAAGGGAAGCGCACTTTTGTATTCGGAATAAAAATGTACAAGAAACAAAAGACGACCCAACTGGTGATGTAGGGAGTCACTTTATCTATGAATGTCTCTATCAACGGGATATTTATGATCGTTTTGGAAAAAATATAGTCATGGAGGGAGGCTGTGACAGCGAGCACTGCGAAGGCCAGCACGGGTCCGAGAATAAGAACGCTCAGGTAATCGCCGATCCGCCTGTGAAGACTGCGCGCTTTTTCAACACTCCACACATCGTTGAACGCGCGCTCCATGTTGTTGACAATGGATATGGAGGATAGAATGAAGAAGACAAATCCGAATGCTCCCAAAGCGGCGACACTGGCATTTCCCACAAAATTCACGGTTGGAGGGACGATCGTTTGGACGGCCTGTTCTCCCAAAGGCGCTAGGATCCGTCTGAGAAAGGGAGCGAGTTCGTTGTGATATCCAAAGCCCTTGAGAAGGGAAAATGTAACAGCAAGCAGTGGCACGATGGAGAGAAGTGTGGCATAAACGAGAGCTGCTGCCCGGACCATCAAGCGGTCCTGTTGAAATCTTCGCACGACATGGAAAATGATCTGAGCCTGCTTGATCAAGAACGCTTTGAAGGGCGATAACTTTCTGAAATCGAGCCGCCAGATGTCTTCGAGGATGAACTGGCGTGCAGAGGAGATGAATTCAAGGAGAGAATTGAGTGATAATTTCATCCTAAGTTATGAGTTCACTCCTGGTTTTTGTCAGATTTCGATCATTTTCCTGGAAGAGACTTGAGCTCAGCGGCGACTTCCCGACTGAACTCTTCGACCAATTGGCTCATGACTTGGACGAGGCGTCCGTAGTCCATTGGGACGGAGGTCTGCCCTTGACGTTCGAGCGTCGTCTTTTTTCTGAGCAGCTCTTTCGTTGTTTTGTTATCGAAAATGCTCCAGAAAACAATCAACGAAATGTTTTTATCTGCTCCCTGGGAGAATTGCATAATCTTGAAAGTCAGGTAATATTGGATCTCTGTCGAGCTCTTCCAGGGAAAGATATAGACATTCTCTGAGGGGAGGAGTTTCGAAAGGTTTTCAGCCAGAACACGGACAAAATTTTCATCCAGGGACTCTGCCCAGCGGTCGTACTCGGCGTACTCCATCCGGTTACTGCTGGAGTATGTGGCGATCTGTGGTTTCAACAGGTGCTCCGGCATCGAGAGCTTGTCGATACCCACTGTAATGTCGGACTTGGAATTGGAGTTAACCATTCCTGCATCAGCATCGAGAATCGGAGTTAACACATAAAATCGTGAAGGTTTTGTGCTACCGCATCCCCATTGGAAAATAATTGATATAAACAGAATCAAGGTGAAATTTTTCCAGTCATTGTGTGTTCTCATGTTAACCTCCGGTTATTTCTTTCCGTAAATGAGCGAGCGTGGCTCACGCTGGAGATGGTCGACCAGTTGACGAAGGGCACGGCTGGCTTTTGCGATCTCTTGAAGGGCCGCGCGGATCTCGTACTGGTCGTCGATGGCGATGGACTCTACACGGGCCATGAATAGTTCACTCCGTCTTGCACTCTCTTCCATCGCTTCGGACGTTTCGGTCAAGCTGGATAACAGCGCGTCCAATCTGTTTTCTATTATGGGGTCCAATTGCTCATCGAGTTCCGTAATAAAATGATCGAGCGTATTCACTCCCTGAGAGAGCGTTGCCAGAGTCTCTTTGACTTCGGGAGAGTTCACTAAGCCATCGATGCCTTCAAGCGTTGAGTTCGCCGTTTCCAGAGTGTCATGCAATTGATTGGCGATTTCCACCAGAGGGATCTCATCCAGGGTTTGGAGACCTTTTTCGAGAAGAGTAGTCAGTTCCTCGCCGGTTGTCATGATTGAAGGTATCTCGTAGTAGTCTTTGTTCAGTCCTACTAGATTTAGCGGGGAGTCGGGGAAAAAATCGAGCTTTACATATCTTACGCCGGTCACGAGACTCTGCGTTTCGAGTCTTGCCCGCAGTCCCTTGTCAATCAGATAATCCATGAATTCTTTCTCTTCCATGTCCTTATAATACCCTATGGTATCTTTAATTTGATTGTTAGAGATTTTAACGATCACTTCGATCAGGACATCTCCTTGTTCATCATAGATCGGCATGATTTTAGTGACAGAGCCGATGTCGACGCCGCGGACTTTCACCGGAGCGCCCACTCTCAGTCCGATCACATCTCCGTGAAAATAGATAAGAAAGTCTGTTGTCTTTTGGAAAAATTTTCCCGAACCGAATATCACGAATACGATCACGATCAGGGCCAACGCTCCCACTACGAATGCGCCGATGAGTTTTGTATTGGCATCTTTGCTCATAACACACCTCGCTTGAGGAATTCTAAGACTTTGGGATCCGAAGATTCTGCCAGCAGCTTTTTCGGATTACCGCTTGCGATCATGGTTTTCGTCTCCGGGTCCAGAAAAACGGAATTATCCGCAACGGCGAAGATACTCGCGAGTTCATGAGTGACAACGACGATGGTGGCGCCGAGGCTATCTCGCAGCTCAAGGATCAAGTCGTCCAGCCTGTGTGAACTGACGGGGTCCAATCCAGCTGATGGCTCATCGAAGAATAGAATGTCGGGATCCAAGCTTATCGCACGCGCCAGGCCTGCTCTTTTCCGCATACCTCCGCTGATCTCGGAAGGATAAAAATCTTCGAATCCTGCCAATCCCACGAGAGCCAGTTTGTATGATACAATCTCCTGAACCTCGTGCTTCTTGAAGTCGCTATATTCTTCGAGGGCGAGGCCGACATTTTCAGCCAGGGTCATGGAACTCCACAACGCACCGCTCTGGTAGAGAACGCCCATCCGCCGCAACATCTGTTCGCGCTTATCCCGGTCCAATTTCCAGAAATCTTGTCCGTCGTAGAGGATCTCACCGGACATAGGCCTCAACAATCCGATCATGTGTCTCATGAGTGTACTCTTCCCACAACCGCTTCCTCCCATGATGACGAAAACCTCTCCGCGATTGATAAAAAAGTTGAGATCCCGTTGGATGATGAACGATCCATACGCCATGGTAAGATTTCGGACTTTTATGTGTATGTCTGAATCTGTCATGATCGATCTCGTTTTTATCTCTTTATATTCCCAAAAGCGTATAGATCACCGTCGTTACAGCGCTGGCAACGATGATAAGGACGATTGAGATGACCACAGCCCGCGTTGTGGCTTCCCCTACGGCGGATGCACTCCGTCCGCTCTGCATCCCTGTCATGCAACCGGCAAAGGCCACGAGACTTCCATATATTCCGGCCTTAATGAGACCGAGCATAAAATGTGTGGGATTGAGAGCAGAAATTGACTGTTGAATGTACAATTTTGATGAGAGGTCCAACATGCTAAGTCCGACAACTCCACCTCCGATCATACCCATAAAATCCGCATAGAGAGCCAGGAGAGGAGTCATCGCAGTCAATGCCAAAATACGGGG
Organism: Candidatus Aminicenantota bacterium; assembly: GCA_050124775.1. GTDB lineage: Bacteria > Acidobacteriota > Aminicenantia > Aminicenantales > Aminicenantaceae > WTAW01. The sequence goes on along the minus strand of JASFEP010000120.1, from coordinate 1,472 downwards.
GAGTACCAAAAAGTCGATGGGTGAAAATCCCGAGGTTTTAAGTGCATCGATCTCCTCGTTGACCATCATCGTGCCAATATGGGCTGCAAAGGATGCACCACTGCGTCCTGCGAGGATAATAGCAGTCATCATCGGGCCCATCTCTCTTACCATAGCGATGGCAACCAGGTCGGCAACGAAGATTTCAGCACCGAACTGCTGGAGCTGGATCGCACTCACAAAAGCGATGATCACTCCGATCAAGAAATTGATCAGAGTCACGATCGGAAGTGCTTGGACGCCGGTCTGCTCGAGAAGAATTTTCATATCTGTGCGCCTGAATAGGGCCTTTCCACTAAACCATCTCAAAATACTGAGAAAAACTTCGCCGGTGAATTCGAGGATTTCAGCACTCGATCTCGTAAGGCGGAGCGACACGTCGCCGATGCGGGCCAGCAAAGAACTCTCCATCGGGTCGCCATGCGTTTCTTTGACAGGAACCGCTGTCGCCAACTTCAAGAGCTTCCTTGCTCCTTCGGGTATCCTTGTGTCGTCGACTTCGATGTTGTTCTTTTTGCAATAATCGGCGATTTTTCTTAAAAAAACGACCAATCCACTGTCCCAGGCAGTGATGGCTTTGCCGTCGAATTCGATACGCTTCACTCCTGGAGCGGATTTAATGATGTTTTCGATCTCAAAAGACGTAGGCAATCCCTCATCCAAGATCCATTGGCCGGATAATCGGACAGAGAGAATTTCCCTTGACGTTTTGTCGATCTGGATGTTCCTCTTCCCCTCAGGATTGTTCATTGTCGCTAATGAAAGATAAAAATGGCTTTTCGAAACCATACTAAATTATCAGATAGTTTTTCTTTTGTCTATCGAATGTTGGTTCTGTTTTGAAGTCCTTCTTTTTTTTTGCACGCTATTTATGAGGAGAGATTGATGTCGTGGTTGGGCCTGAGAGAAACCCTTTATCTCTTGAATGTCGATCTTGTATAAAACCTTATGGCTCGTGTGTTACGGGCATAACTGTAGGCTACTCCTATACGATCGAACTGGAAAATCCAGAGTTTGATCTGTGATTTTTTTTTACCAAGACTGATACCCAATTCCCACTGCCAAGACAAATCTGTTGGCTCTTCAAATTCGTATATGAAATTGAGATTATCAAGATAGTAATGGTTGATGATGTGAGTTTTAAGATACAGGGGTTCGTCTTGCCATCGGAGTTTACCAAGAGGAATATCGCACTCTAATCCTGTTAATATCTCGGAAAAATCTTGAGACGGGCCGTTGTTTGGAAAAAAGCCGTACACAGCAAGTCCATTCAAGAGGCCGAAATCCAGGCCGATAAAGGGAAATTTTAGCCGGCTTTTAATGCCTCCCCAATAAATCCAAGCCGAATCTTTATCACCCGATGTCTCTGTTCCCCAACCTAAGTGTGCGAAAGGTCTGAGGGCCCAACGCCGAGTCATGGGCAATTCTAAAAA
>JASFEP010000119.1:0-10928 GCA_050124775.1 Candidatus Aminicenantota bacterium | reverse complement strand
TGTCCGGGAACGAATTCCATGGTGATGAAATACGTTCCGTCCGCTTTGCCAAGATCGAACATCCGACCCACATTCTTATGGGCGATTTTACGGGCTAGCTTTATTTCATTCCTGAATCGCTCGATGGTCTTCTCATCGGAGGCAATTTCCGGTTTGAGAAGCTTGAGTGCGATCTTTTCCTTTATATCTGTGTCGTTGACCTTATAGACCCTTCCCATTCCGCCTTTCCCTAGTTCCTCGATGATCTGATATCGCCCGGCAAAGGTGGAGCCTGTAGTGAGTTCTTCCCTGGGCGTTTCGAGTGTCTCGGTTACAGCGACATCTCCTGGGGGTTGAAATTGAGTCCCGCACTTTCCACAGAAACGCGTATTTTCGGGATTCTCGAAATGACATTTGGGGCATTGAATGGTCATCGTTTTTCCCTTATAACTAACGTTAGAAAAGAATATCAAGTAAAAAGATGGGTGTCAAATTGAATCGATGTGAAGATGTGAATTGTTGCAAGGATCAACGGTCCTTGAGCTCAGCCAGTTTTTTCTTCGCATCCTCAACTTCGGCAATCCCAGGATCGGAATCCTCCCACAGGCCGAGGAATTTTTCGTAATACTCGACGGCTCTGTCTATGTTGCCTTGCTTTTCAAAAATCTTTCCAATCATGTAAAAGGATTTGACGTAGATATCGCCATACTGTAACCGCGTTGTCGTGTAAGCGGTTATCTTTTCATACTGATCACGCGCCCTCTCTAAGTCACCCAATTCAAAATAAGCCAGGGCAAGTGAATTCGCGAAGTCTAATCGTTTCGCCAATGGGCCATAACCTTCAAGGGATCCGGCCTTATTGAAATAATCGATAGCCGAAGAATAATTTCCGCTCGCACGATCTATTTCGCCCATTAGATGATAATAAAGCCTTACCGCTTTTTTATGCATTCCTGAATCTATCATCTGCTTGAACTGAGTTGCGACCTGTTTTGCCTCTTCATCAGACTTCATTGCAGTTAAAATCAATCCCTTCAGATGGAGGACTTGCCTTTGATTATCCAATAATCCAATTTCTTCGGCAATAGCCCAACACTCTTCACAGGATCTCAACGCCTCGGCAAAGTCTCCCCTTCGAAGATAGTACACAGCTGCCCCTAAAAGCGCTAAGGATTGCCAGCGCTTCTGTCCATACGACTTGATCCCTGCAAGTCCCTGTTTTCTTTGCATATCAGCTTTTTCAAACTGACCCCGTATAAGATATAGCCGTCCTAGATTACGAAATCCCAAAGTCTGGGATATGGGCTCTTCCAATTCAAGGAGTTTGTTGTATTGTTCCTCGGCTTTTCCATACTCCCCTTTCAAGGCATAAATATCTCCCCGAAGCATGAAGATTTCATAATCCGTTGGATTCAGATAAAACGCTTTTTCCACTTCGGCAAGGGCAGTATCCAACTCTCCAAGATCAATATAATTGTATGCCAGACTTAGATGTATTTTATAATGGTCTCCAAAATTGTACTGATAATCTTCAAGGACTTCTTTCGATTTGTCATACAAGTTTTTCGCAGAGTAGGCATCAGCAAGCTGAGTATGACTAAATATAAAATCCGTTTTAGCCTGTCTACAGACCTCATATCTCTCAATGGCCTTGTCCCATTCTTCCAGAAGATGATAAATGATTGCACTATTGTGATTCGCGAATACATCATCCGGGTATAGCTCCAGTAGTCTATTGTAAGCAGAGAGGGATTTATCCCAGGTATTTTCAGACTCATAATAATAATCCCCCTCGATGATGTAGCTCTCTCTCTCTGACAATCGATCCGCTAATTCGATGGCTTTCTCGATGTATTTTGTTCTTTCCGAAAAAAGAAACAGGTTGTTGTAACTCATGGCCATCGATCGATAGGCCATGGCAAACTCTGGATCGATGGCAGTGGCCCTTTCCATCAGCTCGATGCTTTTTCTGTTTTCCCCAATATTGTGATAATTTCTTCCTTCGCTGTAATATTTGTAAGCCTCTGGGGAGCTTGTCGTGATCGTTCCGACTTCCTTATCCAAGTCACTGGAAATTTCTTCTTCCGTGAGTTGAAAATTCTCTTTGATCCTTCTTGTCAGCTCATCGACCATGAGAAACATTCCTTCTTCGCCCTGGCCTTCCACTCTGATCGAACCCAGAATCTCACCGCTTTTTACATTGAGCAGCGTGGCATTCACTCTAAAGGTCTCTCCCGCCTTTGTATAATTCCCGCGAATGATGTTTTCGACTCCTCCTCGGACCGCCACGTCTTCTATATTTTTTGAGGAATAACTTTTCGCCTCGAGCAGGTCCAGGTCTTCGAGCACATTGAAGAGCTTATCTCCGCTGAGCATGGATATATACCTGGACTGGGAAAGATCCGCAGTTAAAAGCTCTGATAACGCTTTCCGCCAGTGATCCAGATTTTCATCGCCCGTGTTGTTCTCAAAATACAGCACTGCCAGGGAAGGTTTGTCAGATGGTAATTGAACCGCTGCTTTTTCGGGAAGGAGCTGCCAGATGACTACCGCAATAATTATTAGGGCCGCGACGATCAAAGCCGGCACAAAGAGTTTTCTCACACCGAATGTCACAGTGATTTCTTTGGATGTGAGAGACGGCTTTTTAGCGATCACACGTTCAGTCGTGGGAAATCCTCCTTCGATCCTTTCGAGTTCCGACCTGATCTCACCGGCACTCTGATAGCGTTTGTCTTTCTCTTTTTCCAAGCATTTCATTATTACCCTGCTGAGATCGTCCGGTATTTGCGCATTGAACTCTCTGGGATCCTTCGGTGTATCACTCCTCTGTTGTACGGCTATACTCAGGGGCGTATCTCCTTCGAACGGGAGTTTACCTGCAAGCATCTCATACAGAATAATGCCCAAAGAATAGATATCCGAACGTTGGTCGACCTCTTTCCCATCGACCTGTTCCGGGGACATGTATTCAGGCGTCCCTATCATTACTCCTGCGCCCGTGATGCCTTTTCCTTTAAGGGATCTGGCAATGCCGAAATCCATAATCCGCGCATTTCCGTCCTTATCGATCATGATGTTGCTCGGCTTTAAATCCCGGTGTATGACGCCTAATTTATGGGCCTCCGACAATCCTTCGGACACCTGTTTGGCTATGGAAATCGCGGTCCCGATAGTGAGTTGTTTGGACTGGCGGATCATCCCCTTCAGATCCTGCCCCTCCACAAACTCCATAGTGATGAAATAGCTTCCCTCTTCTTTGCCGATGTCATACATCCGGCCGACATTTTTGTGGACGATTTTGCGGGCGAACTTGAGCTCGTTCTGGAATCGTTCGACCGTTTTTCTGTCCGAAGAGATCTCAGGTTTAATGAGCTTCAGGGCAACCTTTTCTTTGAGCTCGGTATCTTGGACTTTGTACACCCTTCCCATGCCTCCCTTACCGAGTTCCTCGATGATCTGGTATCGTCCTGCGAAAGTAGCGCCTGTGGTCAGCTCTTCTCTGGGTGCTTCTATGGTTTGGGTAGGAAGATGTTCCTCTACGGACCTCTTTATCTGAGTCCCACACTTAGCACAGAAAGCAGACTCATCCGGATTATCTGATTTGCATTTAGGACATTGCATGCCTCTTCTCCCCTGTCATTGCTAGGGATAGGATATAGATTTGATCACACAGAGTCAATCATTAGCACTATTTTTTGAATAGAGAGTATACTTTTTTTTGCGCCTTCCTAAATCCTACTCAATCCAAGCGGTTTGAAAGATTATTAAAACGGGGCCATTTCATCGCGGACATGGGGGCGGCCGGTTGTGGACGTATAAAAACCGTAGACGCCTATTGCAGCGATGAGGCCCAGGGCAAAGAGTGAACTGCCCAAATACCAGGCATTCAGATCGGCGGTGAGTGGAAAGTCGTGAAGGATATAGGATGCATAAAAAAAGGCAATGGCCGCAAGGAGTCCTAATCGCGTGTTCAACAGCAGAAGCGATGTCATCAGCACAAAAACCATAAGCCAGCGGCCCAAAGACGTAATATCGGTTAAAATAAAAAAGAGTGACCCTAGGATGATAAATGCTGGCGCCCATAACCACCACTTCCGGAGCAGGAGTCGGAGGAGGAGAAGCGTGAACAAGTATACCAAACTCACTCCAACAGCGCTCAGAGAAAATATACTCACTCCGAGGAGATAGCGGCCTCCGAGTAATGTACTGGGAATCGTCCTCCAGAACGGGGGAACAGGGCCAAGCCAATCGGGAGCCGACACAGTCAGAAACTCTAGGACAGGCCAACACCAGACGCCAACCGCAGACCCAACAAGAAGATCCCGGCCGACAGACGGATCGCGGAATCGTCCTGCCAAAAGCCGATTCCAGCTGATGAGCAATTTAGGCCAAAAACGCCGTATATACGGCTCGAACGCCAGGTAGACGAGCCCGAAGTAAAGGGCATAAAACATGGCAGATCCCAATCCTGAGTACACGATCGCGAGCTCACCGCCGAAATGGGGAACGTGACTGGCTTCAAAAAACCAAGAAAATAGGTTTAATGAGAGGATAAAAACCCCTAACCTGAAAGATCCCTTACGATCGCTGCGGCCCAGGCGCAAGCTTCGCCTTGCGACCAGAGCAGCAGCTACGAGTATAATCAACATGTATGACCATTCGATAGCCCGATATTCCTCGACCCTGATCGGCTGTTTATCACTTGGCGGGATTCCGAGCGGTATTCTCTTAGCCAAAGGATCTTTATCAGCAATTCTGAAATAGACAGGCCTTTTATCGTAGGATGCAGCTTCTACGCGGACTTTTTTTGCGCCATTTGAGCGCGTTCCTTCCCAAACGATATGGTCGTCAGCTGACACCGATAGATCCCCCAAGAAGTTGTCATCTTTTTTTTCCGAAAATTTTTCAAGGTCGAATCCTGCCGCTACGAAGAGCTGTGCCCAATCTACCCCCTTCGATTCATCCTTAGGTTTGTTGCTTTTATGGGGCACAGCGCGAAATTCGATCAGTTCTCCGTTTCCCTTGAGACGGACACCTATCATACCTGGCAGACTGGAGGCAGGATCGACAGAAGAGACCTGCCACGAGTAGCGTGCCAAGGGAATGAGAAATTCCGGGCTCTGGCGGTACCAAAAGTACATTCCCGATTGTTCCGCATGCTTATTCTTTTCACTCTGGATCGATGTGTTTCCTTCCGCACGCAACGCCCACAAATAATCCTTGTCGTACTCGAAGCCATAAGCCCGGTCCTTAGGAGTCTCATCATAACCGAGATCGTCAATAATATCCCGTGCCACTTTGTCAAGCGCATCCGGTTTCTCTGTGAATCCGGCATTGCCAAGGACCGTGGCGTTGTCCGCTAGGAAGGCAGCCACAATAAGCCCCAGAAGCAAAACAGCAAGCCACCCGATCGCTACTCTGGGATGTAACCGACCCGACTTACCCGCTGCGGCGACCATCTCCGGTGAAGGGGTCTCTCCTGCAGCCAACGCCGCTGCTAAAGGATCTCCACCGGGGAGAGCAGCCGACACAGCGAGGACTGACTGCGGACGGTGTTGTGGCTCTTTTTTCAGGCACTGGAGAATCACCTGTTCTACCTCAGGATCGATGTCCGGCACGATCGTCGATGGAGCCACCGGAGATGAGAGCTCACGTAGCTTCAGAAGCTCAGCTGCGCTGTCAGCCGTGTAAACCTTCTTTGCCGTGAAAATCTCAAAAAGAATCAGCCCAAGGGAATAGATGTCACTCTGTTCGGTAACCAGACCGCCGGCCATTTGCTCGGGCGCCATGTAGGCGGGTGTCCCTATTGCTGCGTCGGAACTCTCCGGCTCGGTGGTCAGCCGGGCAAGGCCGAAATCTGTGATTCTGACCCTCCCCCTCCCATCGAGCATCACGTTCGAGGGCTTCAGGTCTCGATGGAGCACTCCCCGGTCGTGGGCGGCAGCCATACCAGCACAAATCTGATGGGCGATGTCGAGGCCTTTATCCCGGGGGAGGCGTCCGATCCGTCGAATCAATGTAGCTAGGTCTTCTCCATCGACATACTCCATAGACAAGAAATGCTGCCCATCCACCTCACCGATATCGTGCACCCGGCATACGTTAGGGTGTGAGATTTGCCGTGTCAGACGGACCTCATTGTAGAAATATTCCAGGCGTATCGGGTCTTTGGAGAACTGGGGAGGCAGGAACTTCAGGGCGACAGCCTGACCCAGCTTGATATCATCGGCCCGATAGACCTCTCCCATTCCCCCTTTTCCCAACAGGCCTACGATCCGGTAACGACCGGCCAGCATGGTGCCCGGCAGAAAACGGCCGTGCATCACAGTATCCCAGGAAGACGTCCTTGAGTCAGAAGATTCGCGAGCCCGCTCTCCTATGGGCTTTTCCAGGGTTTCGGTGACGATGGCCTCTTCCAGTGATGGAAATCGAGTGCCGCATTTCCCACAGAACAAAGTATTTTCGGGATTCTCGAACTCACACTTTGGACATTTGATTGCCATTATTCCCTTTTCGCCTGGGAAAAATCATATCAGCTAATGAATATGGAGTCAATGCGGAGGAATTTCTTATTTTCTCAACTTTCCATAATCTGTCTAAGCATTGATGCTTAGTTTTCAAAAAATTGCGTCTAATAAGATAACTAAAGGACTCGAAAAACGGGATGATGTTTCAATCCGGAATCGATGGTTATCGTCTCGCGGCAGCCGGCTTTAAGGCCAAGGAGTCCTATGAATTGGTCCGCAAAATCCTCTTTTTTGTTTCGATAATAAGCAAGACTTTTCCACAGGAGGTCTTTATTCTCGAATTGAAACTGTTTGGTTCTTAAGATATTCTCAAGGACCGGGATAATTTCCCGCCGGTCATAACCATAAGCAGTCTCAAGCACCCAAACCAGCTCGCATATTACAATATCGGCGATAAAGAACATATGCCCTGTGGCCAACCCTTTTTCGATTTCGTTGACCGCTTTTTTTGATTGGCCGGGATCATCTTGAGAGAGGTATCTGAAAAGAATGCTCGTGCCCAGCCCGATCATTTGGATTTATTCGCGCTTTTTCGGACATCCTTATCCATTTCTTTATTAGAGACAGGTTTACGCTCCGGTTTTTTCATCTGCCCTATAAGTTCCCGGACATCCAGGATTAACGGACGCACATAGACCTCACCGTCCTCCCGGATGATGAAATCGATTTTATCCCCGGGATTGAGATTCATGTAGTCCCTAATTTTCTTGGGCACGACACATTGGCCTTTTGTAGTTATCGTAGACTCAGCCACCAAAATACAATTTCTTACCAATTATTGATATTCTTACATGAATGCAAGACTTTTTTTACCAATTGTCAAGAAATGAGCGATTCGCTTTTTATAGAATCCTTTTCAAAAAGTAGATATTATCCTGTGGTAAGAATGTTTCTTCTCTGATTAGTTCGTAGCCTGCATCCTCAAAAATCTTCATATGCTTGCTTCTGGGCCACCATTCTCCAGCGGCATCCGGATATTTTTCAAGGCTTCCTTCGACGATTGCGATCACTCCATCCGGCTTGAGCGATTTTTTGATGTTCCGAAAAAGTGCAACCGGTTTGGCCAAACAGTGAACAACATTGACCATGATGACCATATCCAGAGCGTCAGGAGGGAGCTTTGGGTCTGTCAGGCTGCCCAACACAGTTTTGACATTTGTCATGCCATGCTCTCTGCAGCGCTTTTCTATATATTTAAGATAGTCTTCTTGAATGTCATTCGCATAGACCATACCGGATGGACCAATTCGCGAGGCGATCTGGACGGTATAGCGTCCTCGCCCCGCCCCCACTTCGCCGATGATCATGCCCGGCTCGATGCCGATCGTCTTGAGAACTAGCTCCGGTGGCTGGCGCTCATTAAGACGGACCTCACGCGGAAGCGTCAAAGAATCCTTTTCCTGCCCCAGGAGTGGGAAACAGGAAATCAAAAAAAACAACAAAACGAAAACTTCTTTAAATACGATATGTTTCATCTGCCACCTCATTCGGATTAAAAAGCAATCCCATAATTTCTCCTGTACTGTTTTACACTTTTTTTCCCGTTTTGAGCAATAAATATGCGAAAAGAATTGCTTGAGGCCTATCTAAGCCTATACAACTCAAAATATCTGTTCTTGGGCAGATATGTCCAAATTCGGACAAAAGAAAACATCTGCTTTCCAACTTCATTAAGGATTATATTTAATATTTCAAAGCATATGGTGTCTATGATAATTTTTTTTACTACTGGGGTCGTTGACTCTTCTGTTTCGGGTATGATACTTTCCTTTACGATGGAACGGAAAAAATTCATTTCGCTCTATCTTGGCGTGTTTTTAACAAGCCTATCCGCGATTGTATTCGAAATTTCCCTGACAAAAATATTCTCAGTGACTTTATGGTATCACTTTGCGTACCTCGCTGTCTCTCTTGCCCTGTTTGGACTCGGCGCTGGCGGACTCATGATATTCTTTCGCCGCTCCTATTTTATCCAGCGGTTTCCAAAGATCCTTAAGCATGTGGCTGTATTGCAATGCGTCAGCATTATCCTATGTCTTATTTTCGTCCTGGCAATCCCCCAGAATCCCTTTCCGAACCTGACATACATTCTCTCGTTGGTGGGCACATATATTATTTGTGCAATCCCTTTCATTTTTACAGGAGCCATCTTAGCTCTTGCATTCCGCCATTACGCAGAGAAGACGCCGAAGATTTACTTTTCGGATTTGCTCGGGGCTGCGGCAGGTTGTTTTATTTTTCTTGGTGCCATTAGCATCGTATCGGGGCCTTCGGTCGTTCTCCTTGCAGCATTTATAGCACTTGCTGCTTCTTTCTTTTTTTGCGATCCCGCCAACAGACGGGGCCTTGTATTCAGGACGATACTAACCCTCCTGGCTGTTGTCGCTCTCATACTCCTAAACGTCAACACATACCTTTTTTCTATCAAGCACACCAAAACGTTCGAAGAAAGAGAAGATCTCTTATTCGAAAAGTGGTCGCCTCTAGCCCGGATAACGGTCTATCCGTCCGTGTGGTGGCGGGACGACCCAGATGCCCCCTTTGGTTGGGGGATGAGCAGAAAATTCAAATCCGATAAACCCATCGATCAGCTCTGGATCCAGCAGGATGCATGTGCGGGAACACCTATCACGCGTTTTAACGGAGACATATCTGAACTTGAATATCTAAAGTACGATATCACATCTACAGTCTATCTTGTCCGGCCGGATATCAGCAGTGTCTTTATTATCGGTCCCGGGGGAGGAAGAGATGTCCTATCGGCACTCTATTTTGGAGTTCCGTCCATTACAGCCTGTGACATCAATCCGATAATCGTCAACTTGGTTAAAGACAAGTTCAAAGACTTTGCGGGCAATCTCTACGACCTCCCAGGTGTCGATATCGCCATCGGAGAAGCCCGAAGTTACATAAGACATCAGAACAAAAAGTTCGATGTAATCTTGATCCCACTCATAGACAGTTGGGCCGCAACAGCAGCAGGGGCATTCGCCCTCGCCGAAAACAATTTGTATACGGTCGAAGCTTTTTCGGATTATCTCGGTCGATTGACGGAAGATGGGTGTTTGTCAATCACACGGTTTCTGTTCAAGCCACGCAACCAGTCCCTCCGCGTCGCAATCCTTGGGAGGGCATCTCTTGAAGCTCAAGGAATAAATTCACCGGAAAAAAACATAGCCGTTATTTCATCGGGTGAGAAAGAAGCACTTGCCACGATTCTTATAAAGAAAACCCCGTTCTCCCAGAAAGAGATCGAAGGGATTCAGAAGGCAGCGCACGACCTCGACTTCGATATCCTCTATCTTCCAGGCAGCGATCACGAAGGAGATCCGGATTTCGTCAGAGCACTCACCGTCAAGCCTCTCGAAACATTCACTGACCAGTATTATTATGATGTGAGACCATCGACGGACGATCGGCCATTCTTTTTTCAGATGATTTATTTTTCGCGTGCATTCGATGTGATTTTTCGAGAGGATATCGTTGGGCAAACATTCAATTATTATGCTCCTCTAGTTGTGATCGTTCTACTCGTTCTTTCATCGGCCCTGGTCCTGGCTTTTTATATCCTTCCTCTGTTACAGGCAAAGTTCGTCGAACGGATGCCCAAACTATGGGGATTCTATTTCATCCTGCTGGGAGTCGGATTCATGTTCGTTGAAATTCCACTGCTCCAGAAGGGATCGCTGTACCTGGGACATCCGACGTACAGTCTTTCGATCGTTCTCTTTTCGATGCTGACCTTCGCTGGATGCGGAAGCTATTGGAGTGGAAAAATCAGCGAGTCGCGCTTGCAAAATCTGCTCCCAAAATACCTCGTGACGATAGTCCTGCTGATAGGAATGGTTGCAGGTGTATCAGAATGGCTCGTTAAGCACACTATCTTTTTCCCGTTGGGAGCAAGAATGGCTCTCTTTGTGTTTATAATAGGCCTTGTGGCCTTTTTTATGGGAACGGCATTCCCGTCAGGCATCCGATTGGTGAGCCAAGATCAGAAGAACTCGATCCCATGGGTCTGGGCACTGAACGGTGGGGCGTCGGTTCTGGGCTCGGTCATTGCCATGGCATTATCCATGACCATTGGATACACTTTTACTCTTATCTTAGGCAGTTTATGCTATTTCATTGCCTTCTTAACAGTGTTTAAACCTCGTCCTTCAACGGCATAAGGTTTTCCCTCGCAAGCTTCACCTTCGCGTATTCCGGAGTTAGTATCCTTCCAAACCAACTTCTAACAATTTGGCCCACATTCTGCCGTTTGCGAGATCCATTGTGAGCACAAGTTTTTCGATTGTCGAAGCATTGAGTAAGCCATCATAAATCATTTCTTGCTTTCGAGCGTTCACGTTCATTGGCTCTAACCCGGCAATGTTCAGTGTCGTTTCAAAAACATCCGGATCAGAGCCACCTATTTCTTTG
>JASFEP010000118.1:0-10967 GCA_050124775.1 Candidatus Aminicenantota bacterium | reverse complement strand
CACCGGTAGCCACGATGCCTTCGATCACCGGCCCGGTTACTTCTCGGTGCACAGTCACAGAAAATAATGTCTCTCGAGAATTTACTGTCACAGTTGAACCTATGGCTGCATCTGATACAGCGGCGGCTCCGAATCCACCCTCCTCTCCCCAACCGGCGGCTCCTTCTGCACAAGGGACACCTGTACTCTCCACATTTGCCGGAGCGGTTGAGGTCAGCGAAATCCTTGTCAAAGTGGGAGACAATGTCACCGAAGGTCAGGTCGTGGCAAAAGTTGAGGCCATGAAAGCTCAGCATGATATCATGTCGCCAGTTAAGGGGACCGTCTCTGCCATCCATGTCGAGCTGGGGGATGAGGTCGATTCGACCAAACCCATCCTCACTATCTCATAAAAGGACTCCCCATGGATACAGTACTCAAAATCTTCCAGCAGTCAGGATTTGCCAATCTCAGCTGGGGGAACTGGGTCATGTTTGCTGTTGGCGGGATCCTGATCTATTTGGCTATCGTCAAAAAATATGAACCGCTCCTCCTGATTCCGATCGGTTTCGGGACTATTCTCGCGAATCTTCCTCTGGCTGATATGGGGGCTTATGGTGAAGGCATTATCGCTTTGATCTATAATCAGGGCATACGGACAGAATTGCTTCCCCCTCTCATTTTCTTGGGTGTGGGGGTGCTCACAGACTTCCGTCCTCTCCTCGGAAGGCCCATGACCTTTCTTCTTGGAGCGGCAGCTCAGTTAGGGATATTCATAGCGGCTCTCGGAGCTGCCTATATTTTGGGCTTCAGCTACAAAGAAGCCGCATCCATAGGCATTATCGGCGGGGCTGACGGGCCGACCTCAATCTTTCTTGCCGTCCAGCTCGCTCCACATCTTTTGGGCCCTATCGCGGTTGCAGCTTACAGTTACATGTCTCTGGTCCCGATCATTCAACCTCCGATCATCCGGATGCTCACTTCTCAGAAAGAACGATCCATTGACATGCCTCAGGCCAAGCCCGTTTCACAAACTGCGGCCATTCTATTCCCTATTCTGACCGGTATCGTTGCATCGTTAGCAATCCCCTCTTGCGCTCCCCTAATCGGAATGTTGATGTTCGGTAACCTCCTCAGGGAATGTGGGGTAACCGAACGTCTGCGGAAAACGGCGGGCGGTTCGCTGATCGATATCGTCACAATATTTTTGGGGATTGCCGTCGGAGCGACCATGGATGCCAATCATTTTCTAAGTGTCAGAACCCTTTATATTCTTGTTTTAGGCGCAATAGCTTTTTCCTTCAGCACTGCAGGCGGAGTCGTTTTTGCCAAGATATTGAACCTCTTCCTCTCCAGGTCTAAAAAGATCAATCCCTGCATAGGTGCTGCAGGGGTTTCTGCGGTTCCCATGGCTGCGAGAGTCGTTCAGAATTTTGTCTCCGAACAAACGGAAGGAAGAGTCAATCCTCTCATGCCCGCCATGGGGCCGAATGTGGCAGGCGTTATCGGCTCGGCCATCGCTGCCGGAGTTTTTCTTATGTTTTTGGGTTAGATTTAAGTATAACCCAGATATTCATCACTCAATTAGGATCCCTAAATCTACCCAATTTTCCTTGATTGCCATCCTGGACCGCTTTTCTAATGACCCTTAGATTATTCGGTCTTATAATAAAAATCAGCATGTAGACGAATGAGAGCAGTATGAGTTTATTGAATGAATAGATGACTGGATTTGTCACAAGATATTTCTTTTCGAAATAGATGCGATTCCTCACGTAGTAATACAACCGAAAATCCTCCATCTCCGCCAGTAACCGAATTTTCAACAATTTGTTATTTTTTTTCTTGTGCCAGGATTTTTCCATGTCCTCGATCTTACTCTTCAGGAGAAGAAGGATCTTGCCTCCCCTACTTGTAATCCTGATCGAAAATTCCCAGTCATCGGAATACAGATAAAGATCTCGATTCGGATAACCGATCGTATCCAATAAAGCTTTATGAAAAAACATTCCCCCAAAAGGAACGGCGGAAACAGGGCCATATTTTTTGCGCGGAAGGTCCTTCTTTTTCTCTTTCTGTGAATATTTACTTTTAATACGTCTTGAAAGTTCCGCCGGGAACGAACAAAAATGGAATCCCAGCGAACTGTTTTTCTTGCCGATGACAAGATTGGGTTTGTTTTTAAAAACGATTTCTCTGTATATCTTCCTATCCTCCCTGTAGGACATAAGTGCGATCAGATGCTCTTTGTCCTTTATCTGGAGGTCATACCAAAAATCGATGAGTGCCTTTAAAGCCCCTTTTTTGGGTTTGTTGTCGTCATCGAGCAACCAGACGAAATCGCAGTCTTCACATGCCGACGCGTGTTGCAAACCTGCATGAAAGCCGCCGGCAGATCCTGTGTTTTCGGTAAGATGAACGACTTCGAGCTTTCCATTCAGGGCCTTTTTTTTGAGTTCCAACTGCTTTCGGCTCGACGCACATGCGTTATTATCTACAACAATAATATGGGTGATCGATTGTTCCAAGAGAGCATCTATGCTTTGTTCGAGAAAATGATATCTGTCACCATAGGTAACGAGAACGGCACAGATCCTGAACCCATCTTTCAGTTTCACAGAAGAGCACCTTTCTGGATATGACTGTTCATTCTTCTTTATCTAGAATATTTTCTATAAGATCGAAATATTTTTTCAAATGAGCATTTGGAGTCCAATACTGCCGGTAAGCTTTGTAGCCGCATTCACCGAGTTCCTTACATTGTGAGGGATTTTCGGCCAGATAGTCCATAGCATGTAAAAGTTCTTCTTCGGTCTCGAAAAGCACTCCCGCATTGCTCTTTTCGATAATCTCCGGCATGCCTCCCAGTTTTCGTGCGATCACTGGAGTACGATGCGTGAAAGACTCGGGGATAACGAGGGATGAGATCTCATAACAGAGGGAGGGAATTATCACCGCAATCGCTTTCCGGTAGAGCGTTTCCAGCGCATGACCGTGTTGATATCCTAAAAAACGGATATTGGTGCAGTTCTTTGCAAGATGTTTCAGCTCCGGTTCATAACTCCCCTTCCCCGCTATCCATAATTCTGCTTTTGTATAATGCCGAAAAAGAGGGATCAAGGTCTGTAATCCTTTGATTTTTTCCAATCGTCCGACAAATAAAAAGTAAGGGATCGGTTTACTTTCAATCGTATCTCGGCGTCCATGATTGAAGGTCTTTTCAGGTTGGGGAACAAAGTTGGGAAGATGGACCATGGGTGCATCCAAACCCATCTCACGGTGCTTTTCCATGCAAAAGCGGCTGGGTGCAAAAAACATGTCTATGTGTCTCTTGACCCTGTGGAGGCTGTAATAATAGCGCCACAATTGTGGAGGGCGCTTGTGTGCAAGGCTGCACCAAAAGCATGAACGCTGCGTACATTCGGTTCTGTTGAATCTGAACAAAACATGCATGGGGCATACCAGCCAATACTCATGCAAGGTATACAGTTTGATTCCTTCCCCAAATCGAACGACCTCCGGCCCCCCGACAAGAGAGATGTTGTGATAATGGATCACATCAAATCCTTTGGCCAATATCTGTCGGATTTTTTTCGATTTAAAAAGTGGATATCCTGTCTGGTGGGTTGCGAACGGAGAGAGATAACCAAAAGGGCTTTTTAAGCTGTGCACTGTAATGTTCGGATGACGGACCTGCGAATTTTCCGGGAGGTGACCGGCAAGCATACGATAGGAATCCGAGCAGTGGATAACGTCAACCCGATGGCCGAGGCGTGCCAAAGCATCGGATAAGTGGTGTACGAAGACTCCGTCGCCACCAAAATTGAAAGGCGGGTAAAAGGTCGTTATCATGCAAAAGCGGAGGGCGCGATTCATAATAATCGGCCTCTCCTGAACAGCGATCTAAGCTGACGGGGGATATTCCTCAGCCGAAGGTATTGCGGCAGTAGTCTTGACAACAGAAGCTGCGACATTTTGGCTGTGCGAAAGTAATACATGTCGATGCGCTCCAGCGCGAATGGAGTGCTCGACATTGTCGCCAATCCCAGGCGACCTGAACATGCCAAGGAGTAGTACTTTTTCGCAATTTCACGGACGGTCCTCGTGTGATATCCGTAGGGATAAGCGAAGGCAATAATCTTTCTATCAAGTCTTTTTTCTATCATTTTTTTTGACTCACGGAGCTCTCTGTCTATGATATCTACTGAAAGATTCATAAGATCCGGATGAGTTAGGGTGTGAGATCCTAGATCTATGCCTGCATTCTGTAACTCAAGAATATTTTTCCAACTCAACATTTTTCGTCCGCCTAAAGCCGGCAATCGCTCTAAATTATCTTTTCCTAACCGATCTCCTGTTACGAGAAACACTGTTGCAGTCATGCCATATTTATCCAGTATCGGGAGCGCCTCCGTATATATGCTTTCATAGCCATCATCAAAAGTGATAACCAGTGTCCGATCTGGAAACGGTTTACTTCCAGACAGATATTCGCCCAACTGCAAGAGGGAGATCGTTTGGTATCCCTCTGCTGCAAACTCCCTCATCATCAGTTGGAATATTTCAGGCGGGAATGAAATTGCCGAGGATGAATCGTCGATATCATGAAATGTCAGGATCGGTAGAGAATTCGCCATTTTCTAACGACACAAAGGGACAAGCCACTTGAATATCCGGTGGATCCGGTAGTTTTGACCGACATAGCAGCACCAATCGCATGAGCAGTCGTCCATGAGTGTGGACAATCCCTCCATAGTTTCGCACCGGTCGCGGAAATTCATGTAGGGATGATCGTTCCAAATATCTCCGAGAGATTTTTTGTTGAGATCTCCCAATAGCGTGTTGCAATAACAGCAGGGCATTACAGCGCCATCCACACGGATCCTTGTCTGATAACGGCCGATGTAGCAGGGCGTTTTGATGTCCACATTCTGATTGAATTGATGCCGCAAAAATATCCGGTCCACATTGTGTTTGATACCCAGACCAGACATCCGTTTGACCGCCGAAGGGAGGTTTTTGAGAACCAAATCCACCTGCTCATCTGACAGGGCTGCGGATTTGAATTCATCGCTCTGGGGATCGAAAGGAGTGAATAAGATCCCATCACAGCCTGTTTCATGAGCGAGATCGATCTTGTCGTCGATACTTTTATATGTGTAGACGTTGCACACATGATTGAGGTAGACCTCGGGAGCGACAGATCCCCTTTCCTCCTTCAAACGCGTAAATCGTTTTATATTTTTAACGATCTTTGAATAATTCTCTGGATTTGTCCCCGGATGACACTGGACATAGGATTCGGCAGAGGTTGCCCAGAGAGAGACAACCAATCGATCGAGTCCGGATTCGATCAGAGCCAATGACCTGTCTCTATTCAGCAGTAAGCCATTGGTGAATAACCGCACTTCTAATTGAGAGCTCTTGAACATAGAGATGATTTGCGCGAATTCAGGATGGAGGAGGGGCTCTCCAGTACCTGCAAAGATGACTCTTTCGGTCCCCAGTCGAGGGAGTTCCTTTACAAGCTTATGGATGAGGTCCATAGAAATATCCTGGATTGTATCGTCGATGGTTTTGAGTTTTAAATTTGCAGAATGATAGCGACATCCAAGACATTTGAGGTTACATCGCCTGGTAAGGTCGACATCCACAAAGATAGGGCCATTGTAGGAGCGATTTCCCATAATCAATCCGGGGAAAAAACGAAGGAGGTTTAAAATCCGCTTGTACGCCAATTTAGGTTGTCTCTTCACGCTGAATCAGAACAAATCTCGGTGATCTGCCAATGTTTGATGTTGCGGATATCGAGTCCTTCGATATCCCACTCGGTCCCAGTATAGCTTTTCTGGACGGGGCGAATCAACACCGGCAGTTCTCCGGTTTTTCTTTTTTCGAGAATCCTCACGAGTCCTTTGGCTTTAAAACCCAAATCTTGGAATATTTGATTGAGTTCGTCGCCTATAGAAAAGTGGTATATGGACAGGATGTCAAAGTGTCTGTTTCGGATCATATGCCTCAACAAACTTGCCACCGATTCTCCATCGGCGTCAGCATAATCGAGAATATAGCCACGCCGATAATTAGGAGAAAGTCCGACGACGACATACCCTTTAATCTTGGTGTTTTGACGAAAATAGTAGAATGCATACTTTTTGAATGGATTTTCGAACCGCCATCGAAAGAACCTCTCGTCTTTAAATAATCTTATGCGTTGTCCATGAGGAACCACAGAAAACGAGAGCGCCGCCATCTCTTCGGATTTGGGCCGATCGGATACGATCACGGAATCAAAGGTTCCGAAAGGGAAACGGTTCCACCCTTCGTGAGACCGGTTTTTGTATGCCCCGAGATACCTGAGAAATCCTGGGAATGTGTATTGAGAGAGATAAGCTTTTTTGGCTATCGGCTGATAGCCCAATTTGAGATATCCTGGTAAAGAGGGTGCGGTTGCCGTCATGTTCAGGAAAATTTTATGTGTTCCACCGAATGCATCCATGGCCATGTCGCCCATAAGAACGGAAAGTCCCTTGCGGCGGAAATCCGGGTGAACGCACGTATCTCCGGCAACGAGGACGATCAGGTTTTTTGTCCTGCCTGGGACCTCAAACCGTGTGGCAAAATAACCACGGAATCCGATCACTCGATTATTATGAATGCCCACGATCCCCAGAGGGATATCTGAATTGGGATTGTCAATATATTTCCATTTGAAATATTCTTCCCGGGTCTTTGAGTCTTTGTCCCATAAAAAGGATAATACATCGAGAACTTGAGGCAGCATGTCAGGACTGAATAAGCGGATTTTATAGGTATCTGTGCGCATCTTGTTCTCTGTTACAGCTTTCCTCTGGTGTCAACTTCATCCATACATACCTGAGTGACCTCAACGGGATGTATCTCATTCCTTTTCATCTCCAGAGATTATCACCGGCTCATCTCTATTTTCAAACAATCTCTTCATTTTTTTAGTCAGCATTCGGATGCTGTTCTTTAGATAGAGATGGGCGATAAGATTTCGGTTCGGAATTCTCAGATAATTGTCGAGTGTATTAAAGGCCCTTGCTCATGGCGTCCAAGAAATCACTGTTTGTTTTGGTCCTGGACATTTTTTCCATGAGAAGCTCCATGGCCTCGACTTCATTCAGCTGGCTGAGAACCTTTCGGAGCACCCAAATTCTGTTGAGGTCTTTTTCATCGATCAGCAACTCTTCTTTTCGTGTCGCGGACCGGTTGATATCTATTGCAGGAAAGAGTCTCTTGTCCACGAGTCTTCTATCGAGGTTAATTTCCATATTTCCCGTTCCCTTGAATTCCTCGAAGATGACTTCATCCATTCGACTTCCTGTGTCGATCAAGGCAGTGGCAACGATAGTGAGGCTGCCGCCTTCCTCGATTTTTCTTGCTGAACCAAAAAACTTTTTGGGCTTGTTCAACGCATTGGCATCAATCCCGCCGGAAAGGACCTTTCCCGACGGGGGTATTATGGCATTGTGGGCTCTAGCAAGCCGCGTGATGCTGTCCAGCAATATCGTGACGTCTCGTTTTAGCTCCACGAGCCTCTTTGCCTTTTCCAGTACGATATTGGCAACTTGAGCGTTACGAATAGGAGGCTCATCGAAGGTTGAAGCGATGACTTCACCCTGTATACTTCTCTGGAAATCTGTCACTTCTTCAGGACGTTCAGCAACGAGTAAGACGATCAAGAAGACCTCCGGATGATTTTTCTCTATGGATTTCGCAATGGTTTTCAGCAGAGTTGTCTTTCCGGCTCTGGGTGGAGATACGATCAGACCTCGCTGACCTTTTCCGATGGGCGTGAGCATGTCCATAACTCGCGCACACAAGTTTTTCGGCTGTCCATCCTCGAGCATGATTTTTTCATGCGGATATAGCGGCGTGAGGTTGTCGAACTGGATATTTCTTCGGTTCCCCATGATCACATCGGGATGCATAAAATTGATGGCCTCGATTTTGATCAAAGCGAAATACTTTTCTCCGTTTTTCGGAGGGCGGACAACACCGGATATGGTGTCGCCCGTTCTGAGCTTGAATTTACGGATCTGCGACGGTGAGACATAAATATCATCTTGACTCGGAAGATAGCTGAACTCAGGAGCCCTTAGAAATCCGAAACCGTCATCCAAGGTTTCAAGCACTCCTTCCGAGAACAGAAGGCCATTCTTTTTGGCTTGGGCTTCCAGGATTTTGAAGATAATATTGTGCTTATTGGAATCCTGGATTTCATCCTCTTCAACACCGATCTCGCCCGCGATGGAGACCAGTTTATCAACTTGTTTTTCCTCTAGATCGACTAAATTGTACTCTTTCATTTTGCACCTCTTAATTGGCTTAATTTGTGAAATCAAACTCTCGAATCGGATCGATTTCTAGCTTTGATCTCATTAATGAATAAATCACACCGACATTTTTCCGAACACAAATATTAGTGGGTTACGGGGGGTTCTTGCTTCCCGTTTCCTTCTTTTTCGCCCTCAGGCAATTCAGAGGCTATTTGGAGCTGATCTTTTTTGATCTTTTCCAGGTATTTTTCAGTGAGAGCGATTTCAAGAACTTGATCCATATTTTCCACAAAGTGTATCTTCATGTCGTCTCTGACTTTTTTCGGAAGATCTTTAAGGTCGGGTTTATTATCAAATGGGAGCACAGCTTCTCTAATGCCATGGCGGTGAGCTGCCAGCAATTTTTCTTTGATGCCACCCACAGATAAGACTTTTCCTTTGAGAGTGATCTCTCCGCTCAGTGCAACCTTTTTCGTAACAGGGATCTCCGTAAGAAGAGAAATAATCGCCGTCGCCAGAGTAATTCCTGCCGATGGTCCTTCTTTGGGTGTCGCCCCCTCAGGAACATGCACATGGATGTCAAAACTTTTGTGTAACTCTTGAGCGATGTCCAATTCATACATTTTCCCGCGAACATAGCTGAAGGCAGTCTGGGCAGATTCTTGCATGATCTCTCCCAACTGGCCTGTCAATGTAAAATTCCCTTTACCGTGCACCTTCGTAACTTCAAAGGTCAAAAGTTCGCCTCCGAACTCCGTCCATGCCATGCCGATAGCAACGCCTACCTCATCGACTTTGTCGATTTCCGACCGTCTGAATCTGGGGATTCCCAGGAAGGTCTCAAGGCCCCTTGGAGTGACCCTTTCTTTGTAATTGTTACCCTTGGTGACCACTTTTTTGACGACCTTGCGACAGATCGAAGTGATCTCTCTCTCCAGATTACGTACACCCGCTTCTTTTGTATATTCCCGGATGATTTTCCGGAATGTCTTATCCGTTATTTGAAGGTTATTATTTTTCGCCAATCCGTGGGATTCGCTTTGTTTGGGCAGCAAAAATCTTTTTGCGATCTGCAGCTTTTCCTCTTCAGTATAACCCGGAATACGGATGAGCTCCATCCTGTCGATAAGCGGCTTGGGAATGGGTTCCAACATGTTGGCTGTCACGATAAACATCACTTGAGAGAGATCATAATCCGTGTCGATATAATGGTCCAAGAATGTGCTGTTCTGCTCCGGGTCCAAAACCTCCATTAAAGCCGACGCAGGATCACCTCGAAAATCCATGCTCATTTTGTCAACTTCATCCAGAAGGAAGACAGGATTCTTCGTCCCAGCTCTTTTTATCATCTGGATGATTCGTCCTGGATAGGCTCCGATATAGGTTCGTCTGTGTCCCCGTATCTCGGCCTCATCCCTGACACCACCCAGAGAAAGACGCACAAATTTCCTTCCTGTAGCGCGTGCAATGGATCGACCCAAAGAACTCTTCCCAACTCCAGGAGGACCTATAAATCCAAGGATAATACCCTTGGGATTTTTCACCAATTGTCGTATAGAGAGGTATTCCAAGATTCTTTCTTTGACTTTTTCCAGTCCATAGTGGTCTTCATCCAGAATTTTTTCGGCTTCTTTGAGGTTGCGTTTTTCCCTCGATTTTTTGTTCCATGGGAGAGAGATCAGCCAATCCAAGTAATTTCTGCAGACCGTCGCCTCCGCAGACATCGGGGGCATGGCTTCTAGCCTGTCGATCTCTTTATTGGCTTTTTCTTCTGCATCGCCAGGCATGTGCGCGTCGTTGACTTTTTTTCGCAACTCCTCGATCTCGTTGGGTTGGTCATCCTTTTTCACATTCAAACCGGGGGGGAATACTTTTTGGGAAGGATCTCTGAATGGAATCTTGCGGCGTCCCGTTTTTTTGTCGTCTTTTCTCAGGCGCGAATGGATCTTGATGATCTCGTTTTCCAACAGAAAATTCAGCCGCCGTATTCTCTCCGATGTGTTGATGATCTCCAGAAGATTCTGTTTTTCTTCGAGAGGCAAATAGAGATGGGAGGAGATGATATCGGCTATTCTCTGAGGATTGTTATCCCTGAGAGCCGGTATGATCGCTTCAAGGTTTGTGTGTTGGCTGAGCTTCAGATACTCTTCGAAGAGAGCCAGAACGTTTTTGAGTATTTCGTTAAGTTCTGTTCGGCTGCCTTCGATCTCAGTGACCTCCTTGACCAAAACTTGGTAATAAGGATAAGTGCTCAGATACTCGAGCACTCGCGCACGTCTCTTCCCTTCAACAATAACCTTTAAGTTATTGTCATCCATTTTGACTGTCCGAACGATCTTGGCGAGTATGCCCATGGAATAGATATCAGCGGGCAGTGGGTTGTCAAGCGATGCGTCCATCTGTGCGGAGAGGAAAATCCTCTTGTCCTTGTCCGAAGCGCTTTTCAGTGCCTGGATCGAAGATGAGCGTCCGATAATGAAAGGAACCAGTGTCGAAGGAAATACCACAAGGTCCCTCAGAGGGATCAGAGGAACATTCTTTATAATTTCCGTGTTTTCGTTACTCGGCATGTATTCGCTCCAAAGAATATCTTTGAATTCTGTATATCGTTCCGTTAATCTTTACCATTTAGTCGGATAAGGCCTGAGTATATGGTCCTCCGTCTGCAATTGTTCTCGCCTATGC
>JASFEP010000117.1:0-10983 GCA_050124775.1 Candidatus Aminicenantota bacterium | reverse complement strand
ATTGATCATGACGTGTGTTCCAGATCACATCGAAAAAATCAGATCGGTCATTACGGGTATCAGCAAAATCCCTGTTACCGAGATCGGCCGGACTACAGAGGGAGAGGATACCATCCAACTCATTCTTCCTGATGGAAAAAAACGCCCCATTACACCAGCGGGGTGGGATCACTTCAAAAAATAAGGAGAACAACGTGTTTGACCAAAAGCTGGCACACAAAGCCGCCGAAAACCTTGAGCTTCTCCGGGCAAAAAAACCCCTGATCCATAACATCACGAATTTTGTGGTCATGAACACGACCGCAAACACACTGCTCGCTTGCGGAGCTTCACCGGTTATGGCCCATGCTCAGGAGGAAGTGGAGGAAATGGTGTCCTTCGCGGGCGCTCTTGTGCTCAACATCGGAACTCTCACACCATATTGGATCGAATCGATGCTCAAAGCAGGAAGACGGGCAAACGAACTGAACACACCGATTATTCTCGATCCGGTAGGCTCAGGGGCCACTCGATTGCGCACCGATGCGGCCAAAAGGCTCATCGACAAACTCTCCATCCGTGTAGTTCGAGGTAATGCCTCTGAAGTGCTGTCCCTGGCCCGTGAAGGCTCGAGAACAAAGGGCGTGGATTCCATCCACAGTGTCGATGACGCTGCGGATGCGGCACTCATGCTTTCAAAAGAGTTGGATACCACTCTTGCGATTACAGGTGCCGCGGACCTTGTCACGGACGGGATAGATGTCCATCGTGTATCGAACGGTCACGAGCTGATGGGTTATGTCACGGGGACAGGATGTGCGGCAACGGTTATCATCGGTGCTTTTCTGGCCGTGGATAACAATCCTCTCACGGCCACATCGACGGCCCTGGCCTATTATGGCCTTGCCGGCGAAAAAGCAGCTTTGGATGCGCAAACTCCCGGAAGCTTCCAGGTCGGCCTCCTGGACGCCCTCTACTCTATCGACGGAACACAACTCGAGGCAGGCGCAAAGATCGAAAAACAGTAATTTTATTACGAAACATCGGCCGCGTTCTTCTTATCTATAATTCCTATAAATTTTATAAATATGGCTTGACATACTCCATGTGGGCGTTTATATTCTTTATGCTACAACATCCTGTACGACTCCCGAAATAGAGGTGTGAACATGTCCGAAGGGAATGGTTTTTCTCCAAATGCAATGCGGATCCTTAAGGCCCGATATTTCATGAAGAGCGAGGACGGAGAATTTTTAGACGAATCGCCCAAGGATCTTTTCACGAGGGTCGCCCGTTACATCGCTTCAGCCGAGCCAACCCAGAGCGAGCAGAAGAGGTGGGAAAACAGATTTCTTAAAGTCTTGATGGACCGTGATTTTATGCCCAACAGTCCCACTCTCACCGGCGCAGGAAGGGACATGTGTTTGAGTGCCTGCTTCGTTCTGCCGATCGAAGATTCCATGGAATCTATTTTCCAAACGGTCATGAACACGGCGCTTGTCCATAAAGAAGGAGGGGGAACGGGATTCGATTTCAGCCTCCTCCGTCCAGCCGGTAGTTTCGTACGCAAAACGCAGGGGATCGCGTCCGGCCCTATCTCGTTCCTCAAAGTTATCGACGCTGCAACAGAAGCCGTCAAACAAGGGGGGACACGAAGGGGCGCCAACATGGGGATACTGCGTGTGGACCATCCCGATATCGAAGAGTTTATCACGCTCAAAAAAGACGGCCGGACGATCAACAACTTCAACATCTCGGTTGCAATCACGGAAGAATTCATGGATGCCCTCAAGGAGAATGGCACTTACAGCATCACCGACCCTTTTCTCAAAAAAAGGGTGGGAAAAAAGAAAGCCAGCAAAATCTTCGATATGATCGTGGAGACCGCCTGGGCAGTGGGCGATCCCGGGTTGATATTTATCGATAAGATCAACGAAGATAATTCCACCTCCGGGCTCGGACCGATCCGTGCGACAAATCCCTGCGGGGAACAACCTCTTCATGCGTATGAATCCTGCAACCTGGGATCGCTGAACCTGTCGAACTTTTATGCACTCAGGAAGAAAGACCATTTCGACTGGGAGAGATTCAAACGCACCATCCCGATCGCGGTGAGGTTTCTGGACAACGTGATCGAAGTCAATAAATACCCTCTGCCGGAAATCACACAGACGACCAAGGGGAACAGGCGCATCGGCCTGGGAGTCATGGGATTTGCAGACCTTCTTATCAAGATGAAGATCAAATATGACTCGGTAAAAGCCATTAAGATCGCCGAAAAGATCTCAGCTTTTTTGCGCAAACATGCGGTCGAAGAATCCCGAAAATTGGCCGAAGAGCGGGGCTGTTTTCCGAACATCGAGCACTCGATCTACGCAGGAACAAAGATGCGAAACGCCACTGTGCTGACCATTGCCCCCACCGGCACGATCTCTCGAATAGCGGGTTGTTCGTCCAGTATCGAGCCCGTATTCGCCTTCGAATTCACGTCGAAGATCATCGACGGCGAACTCAAGGATATCCATCCCCTGTATGAAAAGTGGAGAACAAAACATCCTGATGAGCCTTTACCTTCTTACTTCAGGACTGCTCACGATATTGATCCCGAGTGGCACATCAAGATGCAGGCCGTTTTCCAAAAACATGTGGATAATTCGGTGTCCAAGACCATAAATTTCCCGAACAGCGCAACCAAAGAGGATGTCAAGAAAGCCTATCTTCTCGCCCATGAGCTGAATACGAAGGGGATCACCATTTACAGGGACGGGAGCCGCACCGAACAGGTCCTCAACCTTCCCACGGAAAAGTTACATCCGAAAGAGCGTCCGAATTCCATCCCATCGGTGACAGATAAGATCAAGACCGGGTTTGGAAATCTCTATGTCACCATTTCCTATTTCAATCAGAAACCCTTTGAAGTGTTCACTAGCATAGGCAAAAGTGGATACTCTACGATGGCCGATGCGGAAGCTCTGGGACGGTTGATATCGCTGGCGCTGAGAAGCGGTGTCGAGCCAAAAGACGTGATCAGCCAGCTCAAAGGCATAGGAGGCTCTGAACCTATCTTTACTGAAGGGGGATTGGTTCAATCCATCCCGGATGCGATCGCCAAGGTGATGGAACGCCACATCGGCAAGACTGAAACCAATGCCAAGGATTTTTTTACCGTGATGTGCAAGATCTGCGGAGCCAGTCTTCCGGACCAGAAGTGCCCCACCTGCCCGAACTGCGGCTGGAACAGGTGTTCAGGTACGTAAGGTGTGGCATGAGTACACACACAAAAACCAAATCCGAATGAGTGTCCGGACCATTTTGGGGAAGGAAAAAATGCAACACC
The DNA here is from genome assembly GCA_050124775.1 of Candidatus Aminicenantota bacterium. GTDB lineage: Bacteria > Acidobacteriota > Aminicenantia > Aminicenantales > Aminicenantaceae > WTAW01. The sequence continues at coordinate 7,667 of JASFEP010000117.1, read as the reverse complement.
TCGAACATTTATGGAAAAAGGGGAGAACATTTCTCGGTGTCAGATACCCTATAATCGCCGGGGCCATGACATGGATCTCCGACAGTCAATTCGTATCGGCTGTGTGTAACGAGGGGGCTTTTGGGTGCTTGGCAGCAGGAAATATGGAACCCGATCTATTCGATGCCGAGATCAAAAAGACCAAAGAGCTCACGAATAAACCCTTTGCCGTCAATTTAATTACGATCGCCCCCCATTACAAACAGCATCTTGATGTCGCTGTAGACAATAAAATCCCATTTATCGTTTTTGCCGGGAGCTATCCACGCAAACCTGAAATCGAACATGCCAAAGCGAGCGGGGCAAGGGTCCTCAGTTTTGCCTCCACGGAATCTCTCACCCATCGTCTCGTCGATATGGGTGTGGATGCCCTCATCCTGGAAGGAAGTGAAGCCGGAGGACATGTGGGATACGTGTCTCTCGGAATTTTGCTTCAGCAAGTCCTTTTCAAAGTGGATAGAGTTCCCGTATTCGTTGCTGGCGGCATTGCTACAGGAGAATATATGGCCCATCTTCTGCTGATGGGGGCGGCCGGCGTCCAATTGGGCACATTCTTTGTCCTCACAGAAGAGTGTCAAACCCATCCCAAATTCAAGGAGGCGTTTATAAGAGCTCGGGCAAGAGATGCCATTTCCACCCCGCAGATCGGTTCCGACCTCAAGGTTGTCGCTGTGCGAGCTCTGCGTAACAAAGGACACGAATCCTTTTCGGACCTTCAGATCGACCTCATCGGCAAAAGAAAAAGAAGAGAGATCTCTCATTCCGAAGCACAATACAAGGTTGAAGTTTACTGGACAGGCGCTCTCCGCCGAGCGGTCAAGGATGGGGATGTAGAGATGGGATCTTTGATGGCAGGGCAAAGCGTGGGGCTCGTCGATAAGATCCGCCCTTTAAAGAAGGCTCTTCAGCTTTTAATCGAAAATGCGGTGAAGGAACTCGAAGAGGTTAGAAAACGATGTCAAATACCTTGAACTCTTTTTGTTCAAAGAAGATGGATATATTTTGGCTTGAGCGAGAAGAATCCCTGAATTCAAAATATCTGTTTATTGATAAAAAAAGGTTTCCCTGGTAGAATTCATTGTCATAACCGTGGCGAGGTGAATAATGATCATCGGTGAATTGGCGATTTTCCCCACAAGTGAAGGCATATCGGTCAGCAGGTATGTTAAGAGAGTGATTAAAGTGATCGAGAATTCCGGGCTGAAGAGTTACACAGGCGGTATGGCGACGACCATAGAGGCGCCGGATCTGAGGACTCTTTTTGAAGTTGTTGAGAAAACCCACAAGGTGCTCGTGGACATGGGCGCGCAAAGAATACACATCGATCTCCGCGTCGACCACAGGCTCGATAAAGATGCCTCTGTCATTTCAAAACTAAAATCCATCGGGAAAACCTGACTGATAGAATTCTGTTCGAATCTTCAAAGGTGTTCTGTTTTAATCTTCGATAGTATCATGTTATAGATTTCGGCAGGACTGTTCGTTAGATTTAGTCTTTCCGATAAAGAGGACGTGTGAGACAAGTTGGACCTCCTGCCCCTTTCCTCGAAATCTCGTCCCCTGAATATTCCCAGACCTCCAATCCGGCTTGTTCGAGGAGATGTTTGGTGCGAAGATTTCCGCCGAGCATAATGCATATCCCCGGAGAAACTGCAAGCACATTACAGGCCATGGATTCATACTCTACATCCGGAACTTCGATCAGTGTCATCCCCCTCTGAAGCAGCCATTCCCGGAAAGGCACGGGCATCAGCCGTGAGTAAACCAGAGCGCTGTTTCGGTCCACTGGGCTGATGAATGACATGAGGTGGAGGACATCATCAGGGCCATCCCAATGAGGAAGGGGCACCACTGTTAATTCCTCGGTAAAATCTTTGGTCAGCTCTTTAAGCTGCCGAATTCCCTCTGCATTGGACCTGTAGCCCTGCCCCACAGCGAGAGTCCGCTCGTCAAACTGAATGACATCCCCGCCCTCGAGTTTTCCTGGTTCTTTAATCTCTCCCAAAATTGGAATCTCGAGCGTCTTGAGAAATTCCCCTAAGGCTAAAGGCTCGCCTAGACGCGCTTTTTTTCCCATTCGACAGAGGATGGCCCCTCCCTCTGTGATTATCATCGGGTCGTGAACATAGACCGAATCAAGCCCGGTGTTCTGGTTTTGAGGCAAATAATGGATCTCTGTGACAAACTTCCGGAGAAGCTCCACAAAGGACTCGTACTCTTCGACCGCTATTTCAAAATCAGGACGGTCCGCATAATTGAGATTCTTCCATTGGTCATCGACGTTTTTCTGGTTAACAAACGCCTCTCTGGGGTGTTTCAGCAAAAGGATTTCAATCTCTCCAACTTCTGATGGACACCCGATTTTCATTTGGTTCAAACTCTCTCGTTTATTCTCTGCCCATTATGATTCTCTCATCTGTTACGTTTCTAAAAATACCTCTTTCCAAAAAAATAAACAAGCCTCATGATTTTCAATATAGGATCTTCGAAGAATCGGGGCTTCTCGGGTTTGACAGAGAGTTCAGCCCTCTATACAATAGGCGCTTGTTTCGAATCCATAGGCTATAAGTGATGTTACTCAGGAGACTGGAATGAAAAAGGAATTCCTCCCGGGATGGATATTGATGCTCATCGTGGCTATCGTGGCCACATCTCTGTCTAAACTTGTGGAAGTCGGGGGGAAACATCCGATAGAAGCGGCGGTCATCGCCATTGTCCTCGGCATTATACTTCGGAATTCCAAGCTTGTCCCAAAAATTTGCCTACCGGGAATCAAGGCTTTCGAAAAGGTCTTGATCCTCGGCATCGTTCTCATCGGAGCATCCCTGAATTTCAAAAATTTTTCTTCCCAAGGCCTGCATATCCTCGCTATCATCGTCGTGACGATGGCGGTCAGCTTTTTTGTGATCTATTTCCTCGGAAAAGTCTTTAAACTCCCATCCGCATTAGCGATCCTTCTGTCCGTAGGAACCACCATATGTGGAGGATCGGCCATCGCTGTCACGGCCCCTCTCATCAAAGCCAAGGAAGAGGAGACGAGTTATGCCATAGGCACGATCGCTCTATGGGGACTTATCGCCATTATATTTTATCCAAAGATTGCACAGCTTTTAGGCGTGACGGATATCAACTTCGGCATTTTTGCCGGAACGGCGATCCATTCCACGCCTCAAGTCGTCGGGGCGGGATTCATTTTTTCCGACCTCGCGGGAAAGACAGCCACCGCTGTCAAACTCGTCCGTAATTGTTTTATGGTCCCGCTGGCTTTTTTGATCGCCGTCTGGTACACACGGAATGTATTAGCGCACCGGAAATCCGAAGAAGCGCACCTTAACGTTGCCAAGGCTTTCCCTTGGTTTCTCTTCGGTTATTTTATCATGGCGGGATTGAACACCCTGGGCTATTTCTCGGCCGAAGGCGTCAAAGCTTTCAACACTACAGGAAGGTTCCTCATTTTACTCGGATTGGCGGGGATCGGGCTCAACACCGTCTTCAGTTCATTCAAAACAGTTGGCGTAAAACCACTGATCGTCGGTCTTTTCGGCTCCCTCGTGGTGGCCGGCTGCAGCATCCTCATGATAACACTGCTGCTCTAAGCAAAATTGTTTTTATCCACTCAGGAATGAAATCTGATTTGTTATTTGGTTTTAAAGCGTTCGATTCACTGCTCATGCAATAAGATCGTACCCCCGCCGAGCACCACATCGCCCTCATAAAAAACCACGGCTTGACCGGGAGTGATCGCTCGCTGAGGCTCTTCGAATTCCACACGAATTTTTCCCGAATCAAAAGGGGTTAAAAGGGCCTTGACTTCCTTGTGCTTGTAACGGACCCTGGCTTTGGCCGCAATGGGAGATTCGAGCGTAGTGCCTGATATCCAATTGATCCGATCTGCCACAAGATCTTTTTTGTAGAGAAGATCATTCGGCCCTGCTATAACTTCATTCTTTACGGCATCGATAGCGATAACATAAAGCGGATGGGTGGCGGCGATTCCCAATCCCCTTCTCTGTCCTACCGTAAAGTGGATAATACCGTTGTGGCAACCCAAAACGCGACCTTCCGGGTCCACAATCGAACCAGAGCGAAAGGATTCTGGGATCTTTTTTCTGAGAAAATCGACATACTCATTATCCGGAATAAAACAAATCTCCTGGCTTTCAGGCCTCTGGGCTACAGGAAGGTCCCATTCTCGTGCCTTTTTCCTGATCTCTGCTTTGGTGAATTTTCCAACAGGAAAGAGCGTGTGAGACAACAGATCTTGCGTTAAAGTATAGAGAAAGTAAGATTGATCCTTCTCTCTATCCACCCCTTTTTTGAGAGAGAAACGTCCCGATCGAGGGTCCTGGATAACACGCGCATAATGCCCGGTCGCAACATGAGAAGCCCCGATCTTTTTTGCCCTCTCCAACAGCATATCGAATTTGATGAACTTATTGCAACGGATGCAGGGATTGGGTGTGCGGCCCCGAGAATATTCCTTGACAAAGTTGGAAACAACAAGGCTGTCGAATGAGTCTCTGAGATCCATGACCGTGTGGGAGATCCCCAGTTTAGAAGCGGCCCTGCCGGCATCTTCGGCCGCGCCCCAACCACAACATTCCTTACGATCTCCATCCAGGCCATCCGCTCCGGAGGAAGAAAAAAGGTCCAAAGTGATCCCGATAACTTGGTAACCCTGTTCGAGCAGCAACCCCGCGGCAACAGAGGAATCCACGCCTCCGCTCATCGCAACGACCACCTTATTTTTTGTCATATGTCTCAAGATATAGCATACCAGATTGTAAAAAAACGGGAAATGTTAAACATGCGAGACGCAAAAAGGGGGCGGGAATTGCCCCCTCTGATTAATCCTCTGGATTTTTGGGTTTATGGGTTAAGAATTACTTCTTTGCGTATTTTTCGGGATTCTTCTCGAATTTATCCTTGCAACCTGTGCAACAGAAATAATAGGTCGTTCCTTCGTAATCCATGGATTCGGTAAATTCGGACTTTTTAAAGGACTCTCCACTCACCGGACAGGTCACGATCCCCTCATCGGCCCGGATATAACTCCCGGGAGCCTTTATGAATGTATCCTTGCACTCTTCATTACAGAAATAATAGGTCTTGTCATTGAAAACATGAGTGAATTTGGCATCTTCTTTATTAACCTTCATTCCACAGACAGGATCAACAGCCATTCCGTCTTTCTCCAAATCCGCATGATGGTGTTGGTCTCCATGCCCTGCATGTGCGTGTTCTGCAGCATGCGCATGCTCTTCACCACAGGTTGTTTCTGAATCAACGATAGGGCCAGTTTGCGCATCTTTCATGGTGTACCTGGCCGGATCCTTGACGAATGCACTTTTGCAGCCTTCACAGCAGAAATAGTAAGTCCTTCCCTCGTACTCATATTCCGGGGTCGATTCGGACTTCGTGAATTCCTTCCCGCTTACCGGGCATGTGAGAGTTTCCTCACCCTCTTTTTTATCCTCAACGGCCATCACTAACGCCACTGATGCGACAAGAAATAAAACCACAAGCAGTACTATTTTTTTCGACATAAAAACCTCCATTAGTATGTCATAATTTGATATTCTCTATATATATTATAATATTTATAGTATTTGTCAAATATTATTTGATCAAATAAACGATATAGATGAATATCTATTAGAAACGGCTCTTACATCGGTGGCTTCGTCTTTTTTATGGTCCAGGCGAATAGGACGGGAACAAGGATCAAATTCAACAGTGTGGCAGTGACCATGCCACCTACTGTAGGGGTTGCGATCGGTTTCATGATTTCGGAACCTGCACCGGAACTCAGCAGTATGGGAACAAGGGCCAAAATTGTGGTGGCGGTCGTCATCACAATAGGCCTCACCCTCATCAATCCTGCCCGGACGATGTCTTCAGAAAAATTCTCCCCTTTTTTCACAGACTTTGCCAAAAAATCTACCATCACCACTCCATCTTCGACGGCAACGCCGAACAGGGCGATATAGCCCACCCAAACCGCCGTGCTGAACTTGAAGCCCAGGAAGAACTGAAGCCAGATCCCGCCCACGAAAGCAAAAGGCAAGGATAACAGGAGCAAGAGGGCTGCGGAAAACCTATTGAATTTTATGTAGAGAAGGAGGAGGATGACAAAGACGCAAATAGGTACTACGACCAACAAACGATTTCTAGCCTGAATCTCGTATTCGTACTGTCCGCTCCAGGAAATATAGTAACCAGACGGCAGATCGATCTGTTCGCTTACGGCCCTCTGGGCCTGCCTGACAAAATCGACAACTCCCACCTCATCAGTGTCCACATCGATGAATACCCTCACATAAGGAAGCGTGTTTTCACCGGAAATCTTCGCCGGTCCTTCTACCTTTATCACCGAGGCGACCTGTCCGAGCGGAACCTGAGCACCGCCCGGCGTCGGGACATAGATTCTTTCAAGAGCGTCCAAACTGTTCCTGAGCTCCCGAGGATAACGGATACGGATCGGATATCGCTCTCTTCCCTCGACCGTGGTCGTGATATTCATCCCGCCGATGGCTGCCATAATGAGATGCTGAATATCGGCCACTGTCACGCCATGCCGGGCCGCTTTCTCTCTGTCGATATCTATCTCTATATAGGGTTTGTTGCCGACCCTCTCCGCATAGGGATTTCTTGCACCCGGAAGTTCTCTGACGATACCTTCGACCCGGATACCGATTGCCTCGATAATCTTCAAGTCCTCCCCGAACACCTTGACGCCCACAGGTGTCTGGATGCCCGTTGCCAGCATGTCGATGCGGTTTCGGATGGGCTGTGTCCATATGTTACTCACACCGGGGATCTTCAATGCATTGTCCATCTCGTTGATCAGTTTCTGCCGGGTCATTCCCTCCCTCCAGAGTTCTTCCGGTTTCAATTTCACAACGGTTTCGATCATACCTACCGGAGCAGGATCGGTGGGCGTCTCTGCCCTCCCCAACTTCCCCACGACAAGCTCAACCTCTGGAAAGGACTTCAGGATCAGGTTCTGTTTCTTCATCACATCCATCACCTGGGTGAGTGAGGCACCGGGCAGAAGAACAGGCATGAACAGTAGGTCTCCCTCATTCAACGGGGGCATGAATTCGCTCTTTATGGACTGGAGAGGAATAAGCACACTGGCGAGGATCAAAAGCGCGGTCAGGAGAACGACGACCTTGTGCTTCAAAGAAAAACGGAGCACAGGCTCGTACAGTCGCATCAATATCCGGCTCACTATATTTCTTTCGGGTGAGCGGATCCTTCCTCTCAGTAAGAAAGCACTCAGAACGGGGATGAGGGTTATCGCAAGGATTGCCGAACCGAACATGGCAAATGTTTTCGTGAATGCTAGAGGAGAAAACAATTTGCCCGCCTGACCTTTTAGTGAAAAAACGGGAATAAAGGCGATCACGATGATCAGAATGGCGAAAAATATGGCCGAACCGACCTCTTTAGAGGCAGCGATCACTGTTTCCAGCTTCCGTTCTTTAGATTCGGCCAGATGCCTCGATATGTTCTCCGTCATCACGATGCCCGCATCCACCATAACACCTATGGCGATGGCGATCCCTCCCAGGGACATGATATTCGAAGGGATCTTCAAGTAGTACATGATGAGAAAGGAGATC
>JASFEP010000116.1:0-11038 GCA_050124775.1 Candidatus Aminicenantota bacterium | reverse complement strand
TCCCCGGCCCACTTAAATTACGAGGTTTGAACACGAAATGGATCTTCAAAAAAACGATGGAAAGGCTTCTCCCGCATCAGAACATCTATCGAAGCAAAGAAGGTTTTTCCATACCGATCAAACACTGGTTGCGTAATGAACTCAAAGATTTGATGCTCCATTATCTCGATGAAAGCCGCATCCGAAAGGCCGGGATTTTCAATTTCAATCCGATCCAATATAAGATCAAAACACACTTGGAGGGGAAAGAGAACTACAGCCACCAGCTTTGGGCTCTTCTCGTCTTCGAGATCTGGCGCGAGCGGTTCCTAAAATCCCGATAACGAGGATTTAGGCGGCGGAGGAGAGAAGAGAAACAACAAACACCTCGCCTGTTTTTGGGGTGACTTTATATTTTTCCGAGACAGGAAGGCCGAGAACCCAGACGATCTCATTCCCCGATAAGAAAACGGGGTGCCTGTCTCGTTCCGAGCGGGGAATGTCTTTGGCGCGCATGATTTCCTTTAGCTTTTTTCGGCCAGGGGTTCCAAGGGGCTGATATCTGTCCCCCTCGAGACGGTTTCGCACATCGAGAGGGAACTCGAGTTTGCCCCGGTCGAGATAACACTCCTTATCGTCATCCGGTCGCAAAAAGGAAAGGTCCAGATCAGACCTGCGCGATCCGGCAAAACGCAAGCCCAGCTCCTCGATATCCAAAACTTGTTCTCCTGTCCACGAATAAGCGTACCGGACCTTCAAATCCGGATTCTCTTTGAGCGATACCAATTCCTGTTCTCTTTTCACCACAAGGTTTTCTTTGAGGGTAAATTCTTTCCCTTCGCCCAGCTTCAATATGCGATCCACGTCTTCAAAGGATATTCTGCGGAGATCTCCTTTGAGCGTCTGAATAAAATGACGGACCACACGCCTTTGGATAGCCAAAGGTAGCGCGAGTAATTTTTTCATACTCAAAGCCCGACCAGCCTCCCTTTCCACCATGACATCCTGTGCTCTGGCAGCAGAAAGAGCATCCAGGAACGAGTCTTCTCCCATCAAGAGAGAGGTCAGTTTGCCCAAACGAGGAACGATCTTAGGATCAAAGTTCTGTTGCAGAAAGGGGATCAGATCCCTTCGGATCCTATTCCTCAAGAACGAGGGATCGAGATTACTCTCGTCGATCCGGTATGCCAGAGATTTTTTCTCCAGATAATCTCCGATCTCCTCCCGTTCGATCCGCAACAAGGGCCGGATTACTCGGCCGTCGGTCAGAGGATAGATCCCCGCCAGTCCTCGCGGACCGCTTCCCCTGAACAAACGGAGAAAAAACGTTTCTGCCTGATCGGACAGAGTATGTCCTGTGGCGATCTTGGCTCCGCCGATCCTGTCGGCGATCCTGCCAAGGAATTCATACCTGAGCAGGCGGCCCGCTTCTTCGAGGTTCAGCTTGTGCTTTCGGGCATAGGAGGCCACATCGGCAGACTCTACAAACAGCGGAATCTTCAAGGATGCCGCGAAGGTTCGAACGAACCGCTCATCGGCAGCGGCCCGGGCGCGAATACCGTGGTTGAAATGGCACAGGTGGAGCGAAATTTCCCATTCCTCTTGGATCTCTCGGAATAACGACAGAAGAGCTGTGGAATCTCTACCCCCAGAGTAAGCCACACAGACTTTATCTCCTTTCTGAAGCAGCTTGTAATCATGAATGGTTTCTAAAAAGGTATCGAGGATAGTATGTCCCACTTTTACACCTCAATCCAAGATTAACATATTATGCACTCTACACAAACAGTCCCATCCCCTCTGTCAGTCTATCTACGAGGGCAACCGTGCTTTGCGCCTTGGAGAGTGCTTTGAATAAAGTGGTGGCGGTGGAGGGATTTGAACCCCCGACACTACGGATATGAGCCGTATGCTCTAACCTCTGAGCTACACCGCCAGTGGCAAGATTTTAGCGGAATTTTTCCTCCAAGTCAATTGGCCGCTCACCAAGGGAAGGGATCCCACGCCCAAAAGACTTGCACCCTTACAATGGCTCGATCTTAGCGGATGGTGATTCGGGATTCACGCGTCGTGAAACTCACCGACTGTCCGGTGGGACTGTTCGCCGAAATTCCGGAAAAGGTTATGGGGCTTTCCCCCTTTCCTTTAGAGCTGAAAACCAAGGTAGCCACCCGGCCGCGTCCCCTAAATCCTTTGGAGACATCAGGGCTCGAAAAACCGATCGTGCACATGCCACCAGAATTGTCGATATTTTGCAGGAAAGAAGGATTTTTTCCGAACTGTTGGGCATAGCCCCCGACGATCACCTGTTTCAACTCGAGGACTTGAGGATTAAAGGACAGATTGAAGGACATATTTCCGACTTCCACAGATGAGCTAATGTTCACATTGACGCGAAAATCCCTGTTTTGAGGTCCCTCGAAATTGGCGGGATTGAGAGTGAGCTGATTCTGCCCTCCCGGCTGTTGGTTACGTTCTCTGTCCATGAGCAGCCTTTCCCGCCTCATGCGCTCATCGAAAAGGTCCTCTTCCCGTGCCTGCATGCCCGATCCCCCGACAGACGTTCCGCCCAGGTTCACCCAGACGGGCTTTTCATCCTCTTCATCCATCGGGATCGATCGAATTATGTTGGGCGTGATCGTCATGATAAGGTCTGTCTGTTGGATCTCCAAATCTGTCTTCGAAAAGATCCCTCCCAAAATGGGAACATCTCTGAGCCCCACGATCCCCTTGATGCTCTGTCTCTCCTGGTCTTGGAGCAACCCGGCCATGAGATTCGTCTCCCCATCTTTCAGCCGGATGATATTCTTCACTTTCCGAGTCGCAATGATCGGGATGTCTCCGTAACCGCTCCCGCTTATCGCCTTGAGCTCGAACTCCATCTCCAAAGTGACTTCATCGGCTGCATGGATGTACGGTGTTATTTTGACTATGATCCCCACATCTTTGTACTCGAAACTGGTGATAGGTTGCTGGTTGACTCCTCCCGCAGCGATGGGCGTAAAGGTGGTTATGGGAATGGGGACCTGGTCACCGACCATGTATTCGATCGGTTCTCCCACCAGACCACGAAGGCGCGGTTGAGCCAAGATTTTGGTATCCGAATCCGTGGCCAAAAATTTGACGAAGGCCGTCGGGAGCGTGATCTGGAAGTTCTCTGCTTTGGTGAAGTCGATGTTCGCCAAGTTCAACCAGGAAGAATCCGCAGATTCCGGTGCATAACGGAAGCTGGCTCCGTGCGTGTCAAAATCCAGGCCGAGCTCTTTCAGCCTAACCCGCTTGACCTCCATGAATTCCACATCAACAACGACCTCGCCCTTGGGTTTATCCCACTTCCTTATCAACCGCTCGGCCAAAGCCACGACTTCAGGGGTGTCTCTGACCGTTACCGAGTTCAGGTTCTTATCCACGATGATGGACGGTGCTTTGAATTGTGTCCGCGTCATCGTTGTCAAAGAACCGAGGATTTCCTGAGCATTGATGTTTGACAGGTAGAAGGTTTTTATGACATTCACTTCATACTTGGCTCTGTTCATGGGTTGATCCGGGACCACGATGAGAGTCTTGGGATCGATGATTCGGTAGAAATTTTTAGAAGCCAAACAAAGGGCCTGAACCGCCTGTTCAAAATCCATATCCGAAAGGTCGATGGAGAAGGGTTTATCGCTGAAAGTTTCATCGAAAAGGATGTTCACACCGGCATGTTTTCCCAGAGCTTGAAATATGGAGCGGAGACTCGCCTCTTGCATAAATTTGAGCTGGATCTTCTCTTTGCTCACGTCAAGGCTCATGTGTTTTTCAACGATGATATCTTTGGGTTTCTCCTCCTCATCTCCTTTTAACGCGTACCGTTTGGCCTCCTCGTATATCTGCAGATTAGTGGTATCGTAGGAGAAGGCCAATTCATACTCTCTGAGAGCCTCTTCCTTTTTTCCTTCGGCCACCAAGCCCCGGGCGATGTAAAGATGGGAATAGCTGGCCGCCACCCGAGCCCTGTAGAGCGCAAGACGATACACAGAGTTCTGCGGGTCTTCGAGCAAGGCTTTTTCATAGAGCTCTACAGCCCTATCCCAATCCTTGTTCATCGCGGCTTCGTATCCCGATTTATAGTGTTGGCTGAGCGTTGTGCAACTCCATAAAACTGAGATAATCACGACCGCAAAAATTAGTTTTTTCATGGGAATTCTCCCTCTATGGAAAACATCATTGGCTCCTGATCAGGGCCAAGAACCTCTATCTCATCGGGACTTATTCGACTGACCGTGAAATCCTCCGTGATCAGATCTCCCTCCATAACAGCGAGGGCTTCGCCTCTAAAAACGACCAAACCCACGATTTTCTGACGCGAGAGAACGTAACCGAGGTATCTTAAATTCAGTGAGGACATCGCGTTATCCCTCTGAACCTTGGTGTTCTGACTGGCTCTTATCTCTTCCATCCTCTCTTCTAGGGCTTCCGGACTGAGCTCCTCTGCGACGCGGGTGTTTCTTACGGTGAAAATATTCCGGCCGGGGGTGGGCACAGGTTCCTTCTCTCCAGAGAGTAGGTCCATGCGGATATGGCTTTTTGTGGCTCTCTCCATCGGGTCTGTTTGTTCCGGTTTCTCCTGCAAGCGACCGAGTAACAGAGAACCACAACAAACAAAGATCAGACAGGAATAAACCCATTGCATTTTATTGTTCATAATAGGCCACCAATGCCACCTGGATCTTCAATCCGCCACTTAAGGGATCGACATCCAAGAAATCGATCTTCTGGACGACAAGGAACCGGGGGAACTCCTCGACAGCATGGATGAATCTTTTCATAGCCGCATAAGAGCCGGTTGTTTCAAAAGAAACCCGAACCATGCGGTACACGCCCTCATTGAGGTCTGCGTAATCGTATTTTTTTTGAGAAACACGGATCCTCGCACCGTTGAGAATCTGCTGAATATCGCGCATGAGCGGCGAGATTCCCTCTTCCTCTTTGTAAAAATATTTCGTTTTTAATTCTTTTATATCGGTGAGTGTCTGCTGCCATTTCAACAACTCTGTATTCCTTTCCCGCTTCTCTTCTTCCATTTTTCGCGCACTCTCTTTTTTTTCGGTGACAAGGTCTAACGACTCAAAATAGGAGCGCCTCTCTCTTAAAGCCACGGCAAAAAGAAAGAGAAGAGCGAGGACAAATACCAAACAGAGCGATCCTAATATTCTTCGCTCTTTGCGGTCTAAAAGCTCAAATATTCCGTTCATAGAGTAGGGAGATCTCCGTTAGTGAGTAGCCTTCCTGACTTTTCGATTCCGAGAGAATCTGAATGTCTTTAAATCCCTTGGCCGCCAATCTCGCGATAAACCGAAGGAGCTCGTTCATGGAGGCCGATGCCACCTTGAATCGAACTTCCAAGGATAATCCTTCCTCGGGAAAAGGTCTCATGGATACGATATAACTGGAAGCAGGAAGAGCATCTTCAAGAGCAGAAAAAAAGCCCATCCAGGAAAAGCTTTTGCTGTAGATCAGGCTGTTGATGAGTGCCACATCCTCTTCGTGTTGCTCATTCAATTCTGTAGCCTGCATGTTCAACCGATTGGCCTCCCTCTGGTCATTCGAGATCTGCTTATCGATCTGAGACACTTCCTTCTGGGCCGCCTCTGCTAACTCCCTGTAGTCGTAGTAGGTCTTTCCACCGATGGCCAGTATTAGGAGGGTTGAGATCCCCAGCAGAGCAAACAGGAGGACGAACATCCTTTTGTTCCGCATAGGATGGGAGGCCAGGTTCAAAGTCAGTTTTTTGTGGTTTCTCATGAGAGTTGCCCCAGCAGAGGCGCGAGGAGTCTTTTTTCCTCCAAAGGAAGGTTGGACTTCAAGGACGTTTCTATGGCTTTTACGGGACACTGACACCTATCCTTAAGACTCGATAGAATGCCCTCCACAGAACCGAATTCTCCTGTGCGGACCCAAAGACATTCTATTTTTCTCTGTTCTTTGTTCTCAACGAACTGAGCTGTGTTTTCGACCTCCTGAACGATATCCATCCACTGATCCATCGATGCTGTCTGGTCCGAAAAACCCTGAGTAATTGGCTTTTGGCGGTAAAAGGATATCTCGGAATTCGTTACAGCCAGAAGGCTGAAGACATCTCGTTCTAGGTCGACAAGGATATAATCTTTGTCTTTCTCGCTGTCGATGAGATTATAAAGGTTAAGCGAGGGCACTCCCACGACCTTCACCTTCAGACGCAGGCGACTGAAGATCGCTTCGTACTCTTCCACGACTGCGGATCTTGCGATCGTCGCAAGCACCCTTTTTTTGGCATTGGACTTTACCAAAGCATAAGATAGACGCGTGTCTTTAGGAAGAATGGGAATCTGTTTTTTTATCCTGAACAGGATGATCTGCTCCCTCTCTTTGGGGGAAACGGGCAAAGAGTCGAAGGAAAACACGAAGGTTTTCTGGGACAACTCCGGAAGAAGTAGCACGACTTTATGGTCTATCATATGGAGTTTGGTCAAACCCTGCTGGGCTATCTTTTCCAGTGCGCCACCGTCTTTGATGTTTTTTTTGTGGAAGGACGATGCGATCACACCCTCTGGAAACGGAAGAACGAAATGGTGTTTCAATTTCCTATCATTGGGAGTCACCCGGATACCGCTGAAGTAACGGGATGAAATATGGAGCGCAGAGTGGGGCAACGGCTGCTCGGAGAAAAAATATTTGATCTTGTCTAAAATCGGGTTCACTATCCCTTTCTTCTCTGTATCTTTCTTGGCTCTTTTTGTTTTGCCAGCCATCATACGGAACCTTTATTCCACAAACGTCACTTTATTCAGTTCTTTCAGGCTTGTTACGCCCATGAGAACCTTCTCCATCCCTACTTCTCTCAAAAAGACCATGCCTTCGGCTTTGGCTCTCTTTTTGACTTCAGAGAGTGGTTTTTTGGCGAGGATCATCTCCCGGATCTCATCGGAAAGCTCGAGCAGTTCGGCGATCGCTGTTCTCCCTTGATATCCCGTGTAATTGCATTCCGGGCACCCTTCTGCTTCAAAAAATGCCTGACTTCTGTATTTTTGGGGGGAAAGGCCTGATTCGATCAATTCGCTGTCCCCATAGTGGAGCGTTTTTTTGCACTTCGAACAGAGCACTCTCACGAGCCTCTGGGCCAGAATACAGTTGAGGGCAGAGATAAAACTGTAAGGATCCACCTGCATGTGAAGGAAACGACCGATGACATCGAAGACGTTGTTGGCATGTACGGTCGTGAAAACCAGATGTCCGGTGAGGGCCGACTGGATGGCGATCTGTGCTGTCTCCGGATCTCTGATCTCTCCCACCATGATCTTATCCGGGTCGTGCCGCAGTATGGAGCGCAATCCCCTTGCAAACGTCAAACCCTTTTTTTCGTTAACGGGAATTTGGGTGATGCCATCTATTTGGTACTCCACAGGATCTTCGATGGTTACGATCTTATCCTCAGGAGATTTGATCTCGGTGAGAGCAGCGTATAGGGTCGTGGTCTTTCCACTTCCTGTGGGTCCCGTGACGAGGACCATGCCGTAGGGTTGCACGATATATCTGTTGAATCTGTCCAGAACAACCTCGGAAAATCCCAACAGGTCAAGTCTCAACTCAGAGAAGGCCTGAGTGATCATCTCCTTATCGAGGATCCGGATTACCGCATCTTCTCCATAGATACTGGGCATGATGGATACCCGAAAATCTATGGTCTTATCCTTGATCTTCAAGCGGAAACGGCCATCTTGTGGAACCCTTCGCTCGGCGATATCCAGGTCGGAGATGACTTTGATCCGGGAGATGATGGGAGACTGGAATTTTTTTCCTATCGTGTCCATCGCTTCGCCCAGAACGCCATCGATCCGGTACTTGATGATTACACCGTCCTCTTTGGACTCGATGTGGACATCACTGGCGCGTTTCTGGACAGCCGTAAATATAATGGAGTTCACCAGCTTTATGATCGAGCCGTCCTGGTCGGCCAGTTTCTCCACGGAAATGACTTCCTCTTCCTCTCCCTCCTTCTCCACAACCTGCATCACGAAGCCTTCTGTGGCATCCTTGAGAACCTGGAGGGCCGTTTCACTCTTGCGCAAGGCCTCATGGATTCCTCTCTTTGAAGCGGCATAAACCTCCACTTTTTTACCCAGAAAGGATTCGATAGAATCGACCGCTTCGATATCGGAGGGATCGGCGATTGCGATCTTCACCGAATTTTTGTTCTCCTCCATCGGCACGAAATTCGCTCTGTAGAGAAACTCGACAGGAAAGGATTGGATGAAATCCCTATCGAGGGAAATGGAGGCGAGGTCGATATAAGGAACTTTATACTTCTGGGCCAGTTCCTTGGTTTTTTCTTCCTCAGAATGAACGTTAGTGTTGTTTTCTTTTGTACTCATTTTTTCCTTCAATTCGTCACTTGAATGATATTGAATATGGGGAGATAGACAGAGAGGAGGATCAAGGCCACGACCAGGCCCATGAATATGATGATGATCGGTTGTATCAAAGATACGAGCGTATCGATCTTGCTGCTGATCCTCTCGTCGTAAACCTCAGCCACATCGGAGAGCATTCCCTCCAGGTTAGCAGATGATTCCCCGATACGGATCATATCCAACGCCAAGGCAGGAACAATCTCAGTCTTCCGGAGAGAATCTGTGAGGCTCTCTCCGTTTTTTATCGATTCGGGGAGGGTTTTCATCCGAAAAAACATGTATTTATTGGGGACGGATCTAGAGGCCAGAGGGATCGCGGCGAGAAGCGAAATTCCTCCTTCGAGGAGCAGGCTCAAGGTCCGGCAAAAAAGAGAGACAGCCGATTCCATCCAGATCTGTTTTCCGTAGGGGGTCTTGAGTTTCAACCTGTCCAAAAAGATCTGAGATCCTTCATTCTTTTGCATTTGAAAATAAACAAGGAAGAAGAGAAGTATAAAGGCGACAATGAATACCAAATTTCCCTGTACGGCCAAAGAAACAGATATCAAAGTGCGAGTGATCGACGGGAGCTGTGCCTGATAATCTGCATAAAAGCTGGAAAACCTCGGCAGGATAAAGTTCAAGAGAATAAACAGGAGGATGAAAGAAAAAACGATCAGTATCACCGGGTAAGTCAATGCGGTTTTTATCCTGGCTTTGGTCTGGGCGATGGTGCGGGCATAGGTATTGTAGCGGCTGATGGTTTCCGCGAGGTTACCGCTGCGTTCCCCCGCCATGAGTGAGGCGATATACACTGTGGAGAACAACTTTTCATGTTGTTCAAAAGCCTCCGAGAGGGCTTTGCCCCCTCGGATTTCCTTTTCCACCAACATCAACACCTCTTTGAGCTTTTCATTCTTGACACGCTGGATCAGGATACTGATGCTTTTAAGGATGGGATACCCTGCCCGGATCAGGGCGACTAACTCCTGATTGAAAGCGATAAAATCCTTCTCATTGATCTTCTTCTCTTTCGAAAGGACGGGAACTTGAATCTTCTTCCAATCCCTTTTGACGGATAGCACACAGTACCCTTCTTCTTCGAAATGCTTCCGGCATTCCTTGAAAGAGGGGCTGAAGAATGGCTCGGACACAATACGACCATCGTCAGTGGCAAGTCGACAAAGAAAATGTGGCATTTTAGCTAATCTCTCGCCTTCAATTCAGTATCAATATGGTAGGTAATCCACCTATAATTGTCAACACAAGCAGGAGCCGCCTATAATACCATAAACTCCTGTAAATAATACACAAATTTGGCATAAACCAGTCCACTCGTGCACCTCATACTCACATTTCCAGCCGCAGACGTCAATCCCCCGTAGAGAGGATATCCACGGTGAATTTTGGGGGGTATATCTCATCTTTTTGTTGAGGTCGTTATTCATAAAATCTGTTGCCAAATCTCTATGCAAAATCACTTCCTTACTTATCGGCAACATCTTTTACCCTCCGGGCAAGTTAATCTCACCAAATCTGCGTCGTTATGTCGGGTCTCGCAGTAGCAAACTACGGCTTCGCCCTCCATGCCTTGCATCTTCGGCAACCATAACTCGTGAATAACTACCTCCCCGGTCGTTATTCATAAAATCTGTTGCCAAATCTCTATGCAAAATCACTTCCTTACTTATCGGCAACATCTTTTACCCTCTAGGCGAGCCGACTCAACCATTCTTCGGCTGCACCGCAATTGACACCTCTTTGCTAACACACACTCTTAAAACAGAAATCGAAGACATTTCGTTGCTCATCGCACCCATTGATCGGTGAGAGAACAAATATTTATTTCGTGGACATCGAAAAAGGGGATAAATTCCCTGAGGGATATGGGATTGACAAAATCCAGGCAAAGCTTTATCTTAAAACACGTGAAAAAGAAGAAGATCTGGATCATTTTTGCATTCGCCTTAGTTCTGATCCTGTCGTTCACGATTAAAAATATCGGATTCAGTGCATCCTCTATTTTCTCCAAATCGAGCGACGATCCTCAAACCCCCCAAAAGCCCAAATATGATTACATGAGCACCTTTTTATCGAGGGATACCGAGCCCCTAGGGCTCAAAGAGAACGTCGCTCTGAAAAGGTTTTTGGAGCAACCCAGCATCAAATGGGCCATTCGTTCCGGTAAAAAACATATTTTGAACTAGTTCAAACATATATTTTTTGTATCATTGATTCAATTTTTTGGATTGAGAGCAGAGAACTCAGGATGAACAAAAAAGTATTGCTCGTCCTTCTTCCAACGGTGGCCCTTCTTGTTTTGGGTGGCATCAATATCTACAAAAAAGCCACGTGGACTGAGCCCACAGACGGTGTTATTTGGGAAGAGAGGCCTGAGGGACTGACGGCCATCCAGGTTGAGATAGACAGTCCGGCCTATTTGGCAGGGATTCAAAAAGGCGACATTCTCTACAAGATCAACGACAATCCTGTGCGCACCAAGATCGATGTGTCCAAGAACCTGTGGATCGCGGAAAGCTCCAACCAAAAGGTGATCTACGAAATCATCCATGAGGGCGATCAGATCTTTCCCTCCTTGAACTATATAAGCAAAATCGGAACCAACCTCATTTATTTTTTCTTGGTCCTTA
>JASFEP010000115.1:0-11060 GCA_050124775.1 Candidatus Aminicenantota bacterium | reverse complement strand
TATGACCACGTCAGGCGCCATGGAGGCCGGGGTCGTAAAACTTTTTTTTCACCTGACGCGTGACGTGGTCATAAAGATAATCTCGCTCGGCATTTTCATTGAGTATCATCTCACCTTCTTTTTCATAGAGCCAGATATCTCGAGTGATGGAAGATGTGTGGTGCTTCCGAAAGGGATCTTCAAACCCTTTGGTATCCTCAAATAGCATCCGGCTGCCTTTGCTGCTAAGGATCACATGGAGTGCAGGTGTAGTCAATATTTGATCGGGACGTCCGCCCATCACGCTCCCACTGTAGAGCTCGGGGAGGCTTCCCGTAGGAAACTGCATATTCTGGGGATGGTCCAGGCGTGCGGACCCAAACAAAACGGACATACTGTCGGGAGTGAAACAATAAGCGACATCGTCAGTGGAGTGAAAGGTGAGTCGTTTAGGGGCACCCCCGTCTTTGTTTATCAAGAAGACATCAAAATTCCCATATTTGTTGGAGTTGAAGGCGATATTCTGTCCATCATTCGACCATACGGGATAAAAATCATAGGCCGGATGCATGGTGAGAGGTGTGGCACGGCCTCCGCCACTTTTGACTCTGAACAAATTCCCCTGATAGCTGAACACGATGGTCTGTCCATCCGGAGAAATCGCCGGATACCGCATCCATAAAGCTTCCTCTCCTTCAAGGCTTCCAAAGGATAGGAGGCAAACAGTGCTTACAAAAAACAGAATTATTTGCCAATTTTTCAGCATGATTGTTTTCTTTTCACATTCAGTTTTTTATCTCACGGACAATTTATGAATTTGCAAACTATCTCTCACTACGTGTCGAACTTACTTATGTTGTTCCGAAATTTTAATTTTTCATCTTCCAGCATGCGGCTGAGCAGGATGAACGCTACGGATAGGAGAAGCCCCATCACACCGCATCCGAACCAAAGCGTATCGGCCCCATACTTGCCGTAGACGGCTGTTCCAATTATAGGGCCTAAAATCATAGACAGAGAAAAAGAAAAGCTGAAGAGTCCCATGTAACGGCCCTGGCTTCCTGGGCCTGCTCGAACGGCAATCAATGAGCCCAGGAGCGGCATACTCAGCATTTCTCCCAGGGTCCAAACCGCAACTGTGAGCGCGGCGTGTGCAAAGCTACGGCCAAGGGGCATCAAGGCAAAACCCAGTCCCGTCAGAAAAAAAGAGAGGGCGATGAAACGGGTCAAAGAACGCGTTCCGATCCAGTGAATGATCAACATTTCCAGGGTAATGATCATCAGCGTATTGATCATTATGAGCAGACCGATACGATTTTCGGGCAAAAGATAGACATTTTTCATGTATAAGGGAAAGGTCGCGATTAGCTGAAAAAAGATAGCACCCCAAAAAACGACTATCGGCAATAATAAAAGGAAGGGGACATCCCGCCAGGGAGAACGACCGCTGGGCGATTGCTCTCCGGCTACGACGCGAAGGTGCTCTTCCGGCTTTTTCCAGAGTAAAATAAAGACGACCACGGCTGCCAAACACGTAAAGCCATCGACCCAGAAGAGAAGGACATAATTCCTGAGAGCCAGCATTCCGCCAACAGCAGGACCGATCGTTGCCCCTATGTTGTTTGCAAGACGGTTCAAGGCGAAGCCTTTGGTCGTGACTTCGGGTGGGCAGAGGCGAGCCATGGACGTGGCGTTCGCCGGAAACATCAGGCCCGATGCTATAGACAGGATGAAGATCATAATATAGATACTCCATAAAGAATGAAGCTGCCCGAGCGATATGTAGAACATCCCGCAGAAAAACAGGCTGAATTTCTGAACATTGGTCGAGCCCATCCGGTCAGACAACCAGCCCCCCAGATAGGTGCCGACAAGCGATCCCAGCCCGAAGATACTGAGCGCCCGTCCTGCTTGAGCGACGGTGAATCCGCGCTCTCGGGTGAGATAGAGGCTGAGAAAAAAAAGCACCATCATCCCCGAAGCGTTAACGAGCAGAACAGCAAACAGGATCCAGGAGTGGGAAGGCAGCCCATAATACGCCTCGCGGTAAAGTTTTGTCACTCTCTTGATCATATTTTTGCTATCAATCATATCCAAAGAAAAGGAAAAAATCGAATCATAAAAAATAGACAATCTGTTTTCATAACCGTGTTACTGTTCACATGTAAACTACCCTTACAGCTAAATGGATCATAAACCAAAGGAAGCATCTCAAATCCTTGGTGAATGGTATTGTGAGTGTTCCGATAGGCGGTTCGAAAACACGCTCAGTTTCTCAAGCGAGGAAACCTCGCTCGGATACGGACTTCCTTTCTCCATTTGGGAGATATACCATGCCAGCTTAGCCCTTCTCACGGTTTTCCCCACCACACAATCGGACCACACGATAGCGCAATTGGTTTGCTAGCCATCACTATTTTTGGGGTGCTTCCAAATCAACAGCATTGATTGGTATGTATATTGCGGATATAATATTTTGAAGTCTATATAAATAAATTCTCAAATGTAGACACTCGAAAAATCATGAAAAACATACCAGAGGATGCGGATGCTTAAAAATTATATTTTAATTGCATGGAGAAATTTGCATCGGCAAAAAGGATTTTCCTTTATCAATATTTCCGGTCTCGCCATCGGAATCGCTTGCTGTATCCTGATTTTTATCTATATCAATGATGAATTGAACTATGACAAGTATCATAAAAATGCCGACCGGATCTTTCGGGGTATATCCTACAGCACGATCGGGGGCGAAACAAGGGTGTTCGCCCGCATGCCATCGGCACTCGCCCCAGGTTTAAAGGAGGCGATTCCGGAGATCGAGGCATCTGTCCGGTTATTCCAATTCGATGTGCTCCGCTTTAAACATGGTGAAAAAAACTTTGAAATCTCGAATTTTTATGGAGCGGATCCGAATTTCTTCACAATTTTTTCCTACGAATTCATCGACGGCGATCCTCAAACAGTCCTTCAGAATCCGCAGACACTCGTGATCACAGAGGACACAGCCATTCAGATATTCGGCACAGTCGATGCTGTCGGGAAATCTATCTCGGTTCCTTTCAGGCAGGGAAATCAAGATCTTCATATCATGGGAGTTGTCAAGAACAATCCTAGGAATTCTCACTTCCGGTTCAATATCGTCCTTTCGATCAACACTTTCAGGCGCGGAGAAAATCAACCCGCCGGGCCGGATTTCTTGAACGATCCCATTTATTTTAATCCCTTCTCCTATTTTCTTCTGGTAAAAAACGCAGATGTTGAGTCTGTCGAAAAAAGAATCGCAACCGTCACGGAAGAAAAATGGGGAGACATCTACAGAAAAGAAGGGATCATCCGGAGATATCCGCTTCAGGCGCTGACCGATATCCATCTCAGATCGAATTTTGAGGCCGAGATCGCTCAGCAGGGAGATATCCAGTATGTGTACATATTTTCGGTTGTTGCCATCATGGTTTTGTTCATCGCCTGTTTCAACTTCATCAATCTCTCAACGGCACGGTCGATCAAGCGGGCCAAAGAAGTCGGACTGAGAAAAATGTTCGGCGCGCACAGGCACCACCTCATCAGACAATTTCTCAGTGAATCGAGTCTACTGGCTCTCCTTGGAACCGTTATCGGGATCGCGCTTATCGCTCTTTCTCTTCCCGCATTCAATCAACTCTCCGGAAAAGAGTTCAACCTGGACTATCTACTCAGTGCGCCCGCAATGATCGCACTACTTGTCGTCATTATTGCAACCGGGTTCATTGCAGGAAGTTTTCCCGCATTCGTACTTTCGTCCTTTCAGCCCGTAAAGACTCTCAGGGGACGATTGGGAACGGCCAGACAGAGCGGAACCTTCAGGAAGATCTTGGTCGTTTTCCAATTTTCCATCTCCATATTCATGATCTTGGGATTTATCGTCATCCTGCAGCAGCTCGATTACATCAAGAACAAAGACCTGGGGTTCGACAGGGATTTTCTTGTCGTTATTAGGGGAGGCGGTCGGACAAACGACGCTCTCAGAGATAATATTTCGAAGATCCCCAATGTAATATCCGTTTCTCTTCCTGCAAACATTCCTGGCGAGTTTGCTGGTGACCTGTCCTATTATTTACCCGGAAAGGACCCGAATTCTTCGGTGCGAGCGTCGGTTTTTGATGTGGATTATGACTTTATCAAAACGTTCGGCATGGAAATCCTCTGGGGGAGAGATTTTTCCAGGGAGTTCTCCACGGATGCAGCCGATGCCGTTATTCTGAATGAGACTTTTGCGCGCCAACTGGGATTGGGACCGGATATTGTAGGCAAACAGATCATCGATGTATCGAATCCCAAATTCCAGCCGACAGTCATCGGTGTAGTCAAAGATTTCCACCATCAGAGCATGAAGCTCCGGATCAATCCGATGATGCTCCGAATGCAACCGGAGGGATTCGCCTGGATTGCAGCACGAATCGCGCCGCACAATATCCCTGCGACTTTAGAACGGATCAAAACGGTTTGGAAGGATCAATTCCCGGACAGAGAATTCAATCATTACTTTGTGGATGACAATTACAGGCAGCGCTATCCAGAAGAGGACAAAATGCAGGATGTCTATCTCGTATTCGGATTTTTGGCCATTTTTGTCGCTTGTCTAGGATTGTATGGACTGGCCTCTTTTGCGACAGAACAAAGAGCGAAAGAGATCGGCATCCGAAAGGTGCTCGGAGCCACAGTGCCCAACATCACGTACAACCTTTCTAAAGATTTTTTGATTCTGGTCTTATTGGCAAATATCATTGCCTGGCCCTTGGGATTTTATATGATGGATAACTGGTTGGACAGTTTCGCCTATCGCATTGGAATCGAATGGTGGGTATTCGTGGCCTCTGGGTTACTCGCCCAATTTATCGCTGTTTTGACTGTTAGCCAGCAAGCGCTCAAATCGGCCTTATCCAATCCTGCAGAGACCTTGAAGTATGAGTGATACTCGAGGATTATGCAATCCCTCAATGCTTATATCGTAAAAACGAGTTTACTTTGCTCTCCTTTGCTGATTTTGTCATAGTATGCTCGAAAATTCATAAGAGCGGTCAAACTCTGACCGCCTGTCATCATTTCCAATGCTTTTTTTTCCGTTTCCTGAATGTTTCGAGCAATATCCATGATCTCTGCACATTCTTCCTCGGTCATCACAACAATCCCGTCATCATCTCCGAAAACAATATTCTCCGGAGATACGGTCACACCTCCACACATAACCGGAACCTGTGTCTTCGAAATATGTTGGACCGTTCCTGCAAGGGGAGTCACAAATCTTGCATACACCGGGAAATCGAGCTCCCGGATCTGTTTGGTATCCCTGCAACCTCCATCGATAACAATCCCGGCCAGGTTTTTTCTTTTCGCTTCCGTCGTGAATAGTTCTCCAGCCAGTGCGACCTGTCTCGCACTCGATTCAATAACCAAAACTTCATTCTCTTGAGCATCATGCAAAGCTTTAATGACCGTGAGAAAATCGGATTCACAGCGAATCGTATGGGCGATTCCAACCATTTTCAGTCCTTGACAAATTGGACGTATCTCAGGATCCATCACGCGTAAATTTTTATCAGCATCACATAAACATGCTGTATCAAGTTGAGACATTCGTTGTTTAAGTGTTTTGAAGTCCATTTCACACTCCTCCTTACCTGTCCTGCACCTATAATACGGATATGCAGAATCGGACACAAGTTAACTCACCATTTAGACTTTGATGTTATCGATGTTGAAAAACGCTCAAAACATCTGTTTCCGTACAAAAATATCATTCAAAAGTTTTTTTTGTTATGATATTCAGAAATTGATTGAGGAGGACGTGGATGAGAAACATTTCTAGGATTTTATATCCCCGACTTTTAATTTTTGTGCTCATAGCTATGGGTTTGGCATTGATCGCCCCAACTATCACAGCCCAGCAGAAGGTGACTTCCCCCGAAGATTTTTTTGGATTTCAGCTCGGTAGCGATAGAAAAATGGCGCGCTGGGATAAGATCGTCGATTATTACTACCTTCTCGAAGGAGAAAGCAATAAGCTCAAGGTCATCAACATGGGCCCATCTACGGAGGGAAATCCCTTTCTGGTCGTCATCATCACTTCAGCGGAAAACCTGGCTAATCTAGAGCGTTACCAAGAAATCAACGCAAAGATCAGCGACCCGAGAGGCATTGAAGAATCGGAGATGAAAAAACTCGTGGAGGAGGGGAGAGCTGTGATCTGCCAATCCATGAGCCTTCACGCCACAGAGATCGGCGGTACACAGATGGCACCGGAGCTAACGTATGACCTAATTACGCGTCAAGATGAAGAGACACAGCGCATCCTAGATAATGTGCTCTTTTTCTTGATCCCCTCATTCAATCCGGACGGCCAGATCATGGTCACGGACTGGTACAGAAAAACTTTAGGAACCGAGTACGAAGGAGTGGGGCTACCTTGGCTCTATCACAAGTACGTCGGCCATGATAACAACAGAGACGGTGATTTTCTCAACATGATCGAATCGGTATATGCCGCAAAAATTATGTACAGGGATTGGATTCCCCAGGCCTATATCGATCATCACCACATGGGGAGCTATGGAGCCCGCTTTTATGTCCCTCCTTACAGCGAGCCCATCCGCCCCTATGCCGATCCCCTTATCTGGCGGGAGCACAGCTGGTACGGTGCTCACATCGCTTACAAACTCGAGGAAGCGGGAAAATCGGGCATTCTCAATGCCGCCCAGTATCCCGGCTGGGGGCACTTCGGGTGGCATTGGATCACGCCTTTCCACAACATCGCGGGAATGCTTACGGAATCGGCCAGTGCAAACCTGGCAACGCCGATCTATGTCCATCCCGAACAACTGCGTGGAGGAGCGAGACAGTTCCCGGAATACGAAGCCCAGACGACTTTTCCCAATCCGTGGCCGGGAGGGTGGTGGACACTCAGGGATATCGTCGAGCAAAAGTACATTTCAGCCTGGGCACTTCTTGACCTAGCCGCAAGGAATCGCAAAACCGTCCTCTGGAACGCATATCTGAAAGCCAAACGCCAAACGCAACGGGGGGCCAAGGGTACGCCAAAAGCCTTCGTGATCCCCTCAGCTCAACACGATCCATTGACTGCGATCAAAATGATCAACACGTTGCTCTTGTCGGGAATCGAGATCGAACAGGCCGAAAAAGAGTTCATCGTGGAAGGAAAAATCTATCCAAAGAACTCATTCATGATTTCGCTTGTCCAACCAAAGATGGGCTTGATCAGAAATTTGCTCGGCCAAACGCAGTATGCAGATAACGAATGGACGAGAGATAAAGACGGTGCTCCACTCCGTCCCTATGATTTAGCCACCCACACCATGAACGAGTTCATGGGCGTTCGCGTCGAACCAATAAATGAGCTTGCTGAGGGCGATTTCCAGGTTCTCACAGAGGCAGTTCCCATAGCAGGAAAAGTCGAAACGGGCAATTCTGGCTATAAGCTGGACGGCAGACTCAATGCCAGTTTCAAGGCCGTAAATATGCTTCTGGATAAAGGCGTCAAAGTTCAGAGGATCGAGGAAGAAGAATCGGGCTTTAGGCCGGGTGATTTTATCATCGCTGAAGGTCCGGAATCTAGTCTCCAAGATATCGCATTAACGACAGGAGTGGATTTGGAAGCGTTAAACTCAGATTTGACTCCCAAAACGCATGAAGTCGAGCGGATGCGTGTCGCAATGTATCAGCGTTACACGGGTGGCAATATGGATGAAGGATGGACCCGTTTTGTGCTCGAACAATTTTCCTTTCCCTACACATCGATTTTTGACGACGAGATCAAAAAGGGAAACCTCAACGCAAAATATGATGTCATAATCTTTCCGGATGACTCTACGGCCATGATCACCGGAGAAAAACAGCAAGCCTCGGAATACCGCCGTCCCAGGTCGAGTTATCCTCCTGAATACCGAAGCGGCATCGGTGAGGAAGGTGTGGAAGCACTCAAGGTATTCATCGAACAGGGCGGGACTCTTGTTGCATTGGGAGAATCCTGCGATTTTGCGATCGCAAAGTTTTCGTTGAATGTCCGAAACATTGTTGAAGGCTTAGACCGCAAGGACTTTTTCTGTCCTGGTTCGACACTCAGGGCGACTTTCGACAATACTCATCCCTTGGCATATGGAATGCCTTCTGAGGGATTGGTTCTTTTCAGATCCAGCCCTGCATTTGCCATCAGTCCCAGCCAGCACAATGAACGGTGCGAGACGGTTGTCCGTTACACAGACAGGGATATCCTCAGAAGCGGCTGGCTCATCGGAGAAAAACACATTTCGAAAAAAGCGGCCATGGTCTCTGCGCAACAAGGGAAAGGTCGAGTCATACTTATCGGTTTTCGAACACAACACAGAAGCCAGACTCACGGCACATATAAACTGCTCTTCAACGCATTGATCCGGTAGGTGCTTTTGCGATAGAGGAGAGAGGACTTCCCAGAATAAAACGATCGTGTGTGGTGCTAGAAGGAGGAGCTTTCATTCATAGCGAAGGGATTCGATGGGAGTCGCTATCGCTGCCTTCATGGCTTGAAAACTGATCGTGACGAGAGCGATAACAAAAGCGATAAATGCTGCAAGAATGAAGATCCATAATCCTATATTCACCCTGTATGCGAAGTTTTCCAGCCATTTGTGCATGAGAAAATAAGCTGTCGGCCATGCAAAAATATTTGCGAAAAGAACGAGGAAAACAAATTCTCTGGAGAGCAACACAAAAATATTCCCGATCGACGCTCCGAGCACCTTTCTGATACCGATCTCTTTGGTCCGTTGTTCCACCATGAACAGAGCCAAGCCGAAGAGCCCCAGTGCAGCGATAAAAATAGCGAGCAAAGAAAAAACGCTGAAAATCTTGCTGAGCTTTTCTTCACTTCTGTAAAGTTTGTCAAACGTCTCGTCCATAAAAGAATACTCAAAGGGATGAGCAGGATCGAGCTCTTCCCATTTGTTTTCGATGAAAGCCAATGTCCTCGCAATATCGTCCGGCTGTATTCGCAGCGCGAAAACGAACGTATTTTGTGGCCACACGTGTATTATGAGCGGATCGATCGCATCCCGGAGCGATTGAAATTGAAAATCCTTCACGACTCCAATAACCCGCCCTTTCTTTTCGATCCCATAATCATACTCCTCTCCACCCCATTGGAGTTCCGTTTCCAGGGGATTTTTCAGTTGCAGCTCCCGAACTGTCGCCTCGTTGATAAGAAATGCTTTTGTAGCATCTGTCGTCATCTTTTTCGAGAAATCTCTTCCCTCCACGATTTCCATTCCCATCGTTCGGACATAATCATGATCCGTGTAGATCATCCTGACAGTGAGGGTCTTTTTCCCTTCTTCCGTAACTAATTTTATGGCATCGCCTGCAACGATCCCTCCAGGAACGCCGATGGTGATGGTGGCGCTTATAATTTTGGGATTCTGTAGAAGTTCTGCTTTTATCGCCTCTGCATTCGACCGGATAGAGTTCGACCTTATTGGGATGACAACCACATGTTCTTTGTCAAAACCCAGCTTTCTGTTCCTCAAAAAATCGAGCTGGTCCAACACCACGGCTGTCGCAATGAAAAGGATTATGGATATGGTGAATTGAAAAATGACGAGACCTTTTCTCAGATACGACTTTCCAGAGCGGATATTCACCGTTTTTTTCAGGACATTTGCAGGTCGATAACGAGAAATAAAAAATGCAGGGTAGCTTCCCGAGATCAAACCCACAGATAGAAGCAAAAGGGCAATTCCTCCCAAAAAAATTAAATTCGTCAAATAATTCGTCGAGAGCTCTTTGCCTGTCAATGAATTGAAATAGGGCAAGGCTATTGCGATAAGGATCAAGGCCAATATGAACGCAAACAGAGTGAAGAATAAGGATTCTCCTAAAAATTGTTGGATAATCTGAAAACGGCTCGCGCCCACCACCTTCCGGAGCCCGACTTCCTTCGAACGGTTGACCGACCGGGCCGTGGCCAGGTTCATAAAATTCACACAGGCAATGAGCAGGATAAAGAGAGCAATCACCGAAAAAATGGCTACATATTTGATGTCGCCGTTGGGGGTTATCTCCATTTGAAGATGAGAGTGGAGATGGATACTCTTCAAGGATTGTAATCGGGAAGATAAACTCCCACCGAGAATTGTCTTTATCTCTTGGGCGGCATATTTTTCTATGAAAGCCGGTAGCTTCGCCTGAAGAACTTCGGGTGAATAATCCTCGCGAAGGAGAAGATATGTATAGAACTCATGGCGGGCCCAACTTTGGAAAAACTGTTCTTGAAGTCCAGGATCTTTTTCGAGTGTTTGCATAGACGCAAAGATCTGGGCATAAAAATGTGAATTCTTAGGCATATCTTTCATTACACCCGTAATAACGTAATCTTGATCATTGATGTTAACCGTTTTGTCTAACGCTTCATCTTTGCCGAAATACTTGAGAGCAGCACTTTCCGAGATCACGATCGTATTCGGTGCCGCCAATGCGGATTCTGGATTTCCAGCAATAAGAGGAAAGGTGAAGATGTTGAAAAGCGAAGCATCCGCATAAAAAAGATAATCCTCATAGTATTTTTTGTCTCCGTAAGTCACCATATGCCGTCTTGTAATTAGACGGACTGCGTCTTCGACTTCTGGGAAATCTCGTTTTAAGTTTGGAGCGAAGGGTGCGGATGTAAAGGCAAAATCTCTCGCGATCCCTCCCGGAACGTCAAAGCTATCCACGACTCTGTAGATTCTGTCGGCCTTTGCATGGAATCGGTCATAGCTCGACTCATCCCGGATAAACAGTACAATGAGGACGACGCATGCCATACCGATCGCTAGCCCAGCAATATTTATGAATGAATAAGTCGGGTATTTTTTGACATTCCTTAATGCGGTCTTCAAATAATTAAAAATCATCGTTACACTCCAGGAGGTATAGTTTTTAAAATAAGAGGGGAGGAGCTTGAAAATTTGTCTTGTGTACCAGTAAATCGCTCTGATTTTTCCCTTTCTATAAGAAATACGGTCAAACATTTCTCGAAAATCTCCCGATAAGTTCTCCTGGTCCTCGAATGGGAT
>JASFEP010000114.1:0-11096 GCA_050124775.1 Candidatus Aminicenantota bacterium | reverse complement strand
GAATATTTGTGGCCCTCGTTTTCCTCACCCGGTATGTTTCTCTTGGATCACTGGTCGCAATGTTTTTTTACCCGATATTTGTACTTTATTTTACCGGAGAGTATACGATCGCCATCCTCGGCTTTGTTATCTGTTGTTTGATAATTTACAGACATGGGGATAATATCAAGAGACTGATTGCTGGAAAAGAAAGGAAATTGGGAGATAAAATCACATGAGGGTGTGTGTTATCGGAGGCGGGTCCTGGGGAAGTGCGATGGCTCTTCATCTCGGTCGCAAAAACATAGATACACATCTGTGGATCAGAGAAAAAAACATCTATGAGGATACCCTCCGATACAACGAGAACAAAATATTTCTTCCAGGATCAAAATTTTCCCCCTCTGTCTCCTTTTTTCATGAGATCGAAGCGTGTGTCCAAAGAACCGATATCGTCTTTTTCGCCGTTCCATCCAAATTCTCTCGAGAGATCTACAATAAACTAAAGCCTTACCTTACATCAGAAAACATCATTGTCAGCTTGACCAAAGGGATTGAAGATGGAACTCTCAAAAGAATGAGCGAGGTGATGCTCGAAATCTTTTCTCCGTATTTTCGACCGCGGCTAGCTGTTCTTTCAGGTCCGAGCTTCGCCCGGGAGGTGGCCATTGCCCATCCCACTGCCGTCGTTGTTGCATCTGACGAAAACGCTGTAGCGAAGGAGGTCCAACACCTTGTTTCCGGAGCCTTTTTACGCGCCTATACTTCTGAGGACATGCTCGGTGTGGAAATCGCAGGCGCGCTCAAAAATGTTGTCGCCTTAGCAGCGGGCATTTCCGACGGTCTTAGGTTCGGAGATAACAGCCGCGCCGCATTGATCACGAGGGGCCTCGCAGAAATAACCAGATTGGGCATAAAGCTTGGCGCAAAAAGAGAGACATTCGCTGGTTTGGCTGGTGTTGGAGATCTCGTTCTTACCTGCACCGGACAGCTCAGCCGCAATCACTATGTGGGTTATGAGATAGGCCAGGGAAAGCAACTCCAAGAGGTCGTATCTCAAATGAAAATGATCGCTGAGGGGATAACCACAACTCTCTCTGGTTTCCAGCTCGCTCAGAGGGAAAACATCGAGATGCCCATTCATGAACAGGCCTATCTTGTTCTCTATAAAAATAAAAATCCGCGTAAAGCACTGCAGGATTTAATGGCAAGAAAATTAAAAAATGAATAGCGGCGTGAATGGTAAACTATCACTATATATTCAGAATTTCGATGAGAGGTGAGAGGATGAAAATAAGAATAGCAGGAGTGCTATTTGTGTGTCTATTCCTTAGTTTTTGCGCTTCCCAGCAAAAAAAAATTGAAAAACAGAGAGAGGAAGATCCTCGCTATCAATACAACTTAGCACTTTTTCATTTGAACAATGGAAATTCCGACGAGGCCATTAAATATTTCAATAAGAGTATCTCCCTCGATGCACAGTATCATCTTTCCTACAACGGTCTTGGAATCGCTTACTTGATGAAGGGTGAATTCAAAACAGCCATAGACTTTTTTCAAAAAACTCTAAACCTCAATCCCGCTCTGACCGAGGCACATAATTATATGGGAACAGCTTACCAAGAGATGGGAATGCTCGATAAAGCCGAACAAGAATTTCGAACAGCCGCTTCCGATGCCAACTATAAATCTCGAGAGCTCCCCTATTACAATCTTGCTCGTCTGTATTTCACTCAAGATAAGACCAAAGATGCCCTTTACTACGCCCAAAAGTCCATAGAAACAAATCCCAGGTTAGTGATGGCTCACAACCTCGAAGGCGTCCTGTATGAAAGGCTCAACGATTTCGACAAGGCTATCGAGAGTTATAAAAGAGCCTTAAAGCTCTCCGAAGAAGACATCAATCTCAAATTTAATCTCGCTGTCGCTTATTTAAAAAATGAACAATACGATCTTGCCAGAGAGAAGTTCGATGAGATCTATTCCAGTGCTGACGCTCAGATGAAAACGCAGATCGATGAGTACCTCAAACTCATCAAATGAATGTGCGAGTCTACAGAAAAATCCTCAGGTTCCTTCTTCCCATGCTGCAAGATATTTTTTTTGCTCCGGAGTGAGCTTGTCAATGGTAATTCCCAGAGATTTAAGCTTCATTCGAGCGATATCATCATCGATCTCCCTGGGAACAGGATAGACTTGTTTCTCGAGTTTTTTCCCCTTCTTCAACAGAAAAAGAGCACTCATCGCTTGATTGGCAAAACTCATATCCATAACCACTGCAGGATGTCCTTCTGCTGCGGCCAAATTTATTAGTCGTCCCTGACCTAAAAGATAGATTTTTCTCCCGTTTTTAATCGTGTATTCTTCCACGAATTCCCGGATAGGCCTCTTGCTTTTGCTCAATTCCTCCAAGGATGGGATATCGATCTCTACATTAAAATGTCCTGAGTTGGCGATAATCGCCCCATCCTTCATTTTTGTAAAATGCTCTTTGGTCAAGACATTCTTGTCCCCTGTAACGGTCACGAACACATCGCCGATCCTTGCCGCTTCTTTTAGGGACATCACCTGGTACCCATCCATCACAGCCTCTAGAGCGCGCAATGGGTCCACTTCACAGACAATAACTTTAGCACCACCTCCGCTGGCCCTCATGGCCAATCCCCTGCCGCACCATCCGTATCCGGCCACCACAAAATTCAAGCCAGAGAGGAGGATGTTTGTCGCTCTGAGGATCCCATCAACAGTGCTTTGACCCGTTCCATACCTGTTATCGAACAGATGTTTTGTATTTGCATCGTTGACAGCGATGATCGGGTATTCAAGGACACTCTTCTTAGCCATGCTCTTCAGCCGTATGACACCGGTTGTCGTCTCTTCTGTCCCTCCTATGATCTGGTCCAGAAGCTCTCGGCGTTTCGAATGGATCGTGCTCACCAGATCGGCTCCATCATCCATGGTAATATGGGGCTTGTTGTCCAGGGCCTGATTGATATGCCTGTAATAGGTCTTGTTATCTTCGCCTTTGATGGCAAATACCGGGATTTTGTGGTACTTAACAAGAGCTGAGGAAACATCGTCTTGTGTGCTCAAAGGATTCGATGCGGTCAGTGCAACCTTCGCTCCTCCTAGCTTCAATGCCTCCATCAAATTTGCCGTTTCACTCGTCACATGGAGACAGGCCGAAAGCTTCACACCTTTGAGCGGCTTATCTTTGGCAAATTTTTTCTTGATATGGGCAAGGACGGGCATGAATCTCTCCGCCCATTCGATTCTCAATTTTCCCTTTTTGGCTAGCGCCAGGTCCTTCACATCATAGTCCATTCAAATCTCCTTAGAGGCCCGCATCCTTCCGCAGGAGCTCCGCTTTGTCCGTTCTTTCCCAGGTGAATTCTTCTTCTTCTCTTCCAAAATGTCCAAAAGCCGCAGTTTTTTTGTAGATCGGACGAAGCAGATCGAGGCTTTGGATCATCCCCTTGGGAGAGAGATCGAAGTGTGCACGGATCAGTTCCTTGATTTTATCTTCTGAGATCCGAGAAGTCCCGAACGAGTCTACCATTATCGAGACCGGAAAGGGCACACCGATGGCATATGCGATTTGAACCTCCAGTTTATCGGCGATCCCTGCAGCAACCAAATTCTTCGCAACGTAACGAGCCATATACGAGCCCGATCGATCGACTTTTGAGGGATCCTTACCGGAAAAACAACCTCCTCCGTGGCTCCCCACCCCTCCGTAGGTATCGACGATGATCTTGCGGCCTGTGAGCCCAGAGTCTGCAAAAGGACCACCCTGGATAAACTTTCCGGTTTCATTGATGAATATGTTCGTGTTTTCATCGAGCATTTGTTCGGGGATAATATTTTTTATGACGATCGCCTCGATCTGCGCACGAAGATCCTTCATCTTCACTTTTTCATCATGCTGAGCTGCGATAACGATGGCGTCTACACGTTTGGGGACATGTCCTTCATATTCAACTGTGACCTGAGATTTCCCGTCAGGACGCAGCCACGGCAGTTCCTTGCTGCGCCTGACTTCACTGAGTTTTTTAACGAGCTGATGAGCCAGTGTGATGGGAAGAGGCATGAATTGGGGTGTTTCTTTGGTCGCATAACCGAACATCAATCCCTGATCACCAGCGCCTTGTTGATGCTCTTCGGACTCATCTACACCCATAGCTATGTCAGGAGACTGCTCATGAATGGATGATATGACACAGCACGTTTCATAATCAAAGCCATACTTAGCTCTGGTATAGCCGATCTCTTTGACTGTATTGCGGACAACGCTCTGAAAGTCACAGAAACCATTGCTCGTGATTTCTCCAGCTATAAGAACGAGTCCTGTCGTCACTAGGGTTTCACAAGCCACACGGCTTTTTGGATCTTGCGCGATGAGGTCATCCAAAATGGCATCTGAAATCTGATCGCAGATCTTATCGGGATGCCCTTCAGTCACCGATTCAGATGTAAACAGGTGTTTTCCGTCTTGACTCATATTTCGCCTCCGTCCGGCTTTCTCAAAAGATAAGCAAAAAAAGTAACACAAAAAGAATGACTTTGCAATGTCCTTTTGGTAGAATTCAATGGACATAAAATTCCTGTGTTCGTCACTCAAAGATATTTCGCATGAAAACACTCACCGTTGTTAGCGACCTAGCCGAGTTGAATAAGATCAGAGCTTTCCTCAAGGAAAATTTGAGTGATCTATCCATTTCCGAGCAAGATTTTTATACAATCGAGTTGTCAATGCTCGAGATTTGTGTCAATATCATCCGTTATGCTTATCCTGAAAATAAAGGAAAGATCCATCTGAAGACCTG
Source organism: Candidatus Aminicenantota bacterium (assembly GCA_050124775.1). Classification (GTDB taxonomy): domain Bacteria; phylum Acidobacteriota; class Aminicenantia; order Aminicenantales; family Aminicenantaceae; genus WTAW01. The sequence goes on along the minus strand of JASFEP010000114.1, from coordinate 6,291 downwards.
GAAGGACAAGAGCAAGTTCTACATCGAGATCAGTGATGATGGCCTTCCTTTCGATCCGACACAGGTTGAGGAGCCCGATCTCGAAAAAATGATCGCGAACGGACAGAAGGGCGGATTCGGGATCTTTCTTGCCCGAAAGCTCATGGACGGATTCGATTATCAAAGAAAGAACGATCAAAATATACTTACTCTTTACAAAACAATCGCTTGATCGTGCTGATTTGTTACTAACGAAGCCTGTTTTATTATCGACATCAGCGATATCAGGATGTCATTCGAATTAAACGATTGGAGGTTTTAATGACGAAACTTGTGCCGCCTCATGGAGGACGGTTGAATTTCTTGCTCTTGGAAGGCGAAGAACTTTTGGAAGAAATGGAAAGGGCAAAACTTATGCCCCGCGTTCGACTTTCATCCAGAGAGACATCGGATCTCATAATGATGGCGATCGGCGCCTTCAGCCCATTGACAGGATTTATGGGCGAAGCCGATTATGCGGGCGTAGTTCGTGAGATGCGACTGGCTGATGGAACACTCTGGCCGATTCCCATCACTCTATCTGTCACACGTGAAGAAGCCGAAAACTTTGCGATAGGATCGGAGATTGCGCTCATCGACGATGAAAACGACACATTGATGGGGAGTCTGAAGATCCAGGAAATATACCCATACGATAAAAAAGACGAGGTCAGGCAGGTTTATAAAACTGAAGATCCCGCCCATCCTGGAGTGGCGAAGGTCTACGATCAGCAGGACATACTTATATCTGGACCTGTAAAGGCATTCAGCGAAGGCCCATATCCTGAAGCCTATGGGGATCACTATGGCCGGCCCACAACAACACGGAGCATCTTCGAACAAAATGGGTGGACCACCATTGCTGCTTTTCAAACCAGGAATCCCATCCACAGGAGCCATGAATACTGCACTAAAATCGCTCTGGAGGTCTGTGATGGCATTCTTATTCATCCGCTGGTCGGTAAACTCAAAGCCGATGATATCCCCGCAGACATACGGATGAAATGTTATGAAGTCCTGCTCAAGAATTATTATCCAGAGGATAGAGTTGTGCTCAAGGTTTATCCGATGGAAATGCGGTACGGCGGTCCTCGAGAGGCCCTCCTTCATGCCATCTTTCGTCAGAATTATGGTTGCAGTCATCTGATCGTAGGCAGGGACCATGCAGGTGTCGGGGACTATTACGGACCCTTTGATGCGCAGAAAATATTCGATGAAATCAGCGATGATGATCTGCATCTCAAACCGCTCAAGATCGACTGGACCTTCTGGTGTTATAAATGCGACGGAATGGCATCCATGAAAACCTGTCCTCATTCCAAGGAAGACAGAGTCCTTATAAGCGGTACAAAACTCCGCGAGATGCTGGCAAAAGGGGACGAACCTCCTAAAGAATTCAGCCGGCCAGAGGTCGTGCAAATACTGATGGATTATTACAAAAAACTATCCTGATTTATGCACAAAAAAATGTCGATACACAATAATTGGGAATAATTCCGGAGAATACATATGACCATCCAAAAGGCAACAAACATTACATGGCATGATGGAGCCATAACAAAGGCGGATAGGGAGCGCCTGATCCATCAAAAAGGCGTTGTGGTCTGGTTCACAGGCCTTTCATCCTCTGGAAAATCCACCATCGCCCGTGCTGTTGAGGAGCGGCTTTTTGAACGGGGTCATTTGAGTTATGTTCTGGATGGGGACAACATCCGTCATGGCCTGAATAAAAACCTCGGATTTTCCCCCGAGGACCGGGAGGAGAATATCCGTCGTATCGGAGAAGTAGCCAAGCTGTTTGCCGATGCTGGTTTGATCACCATGACAGCATTCATATCACCCTACAGAAAAGATCGAGACCGAAACAGAGAGCTTCTCAAGGAGGGAGAATTCATCGAAGTTTTTGTCAAAGTGTCATTGGATGTGGCGGAGAGCAGAGATCCCAAAGGCCTCTATAAAAAAGCCCGGAACGGTGAGATCAAGGAATTTACGGGTGTATCCGCACCCTATGAAGAACCGTTGAATCCCGAACTCGTATTGGATACGGATAATCTCACGCTCTCACAATGCCAAGATCGAGTGATCGGCTATCTCGAGGAGAATGGGATCATCGGTGTGAACGAATGAGGTGAAATTCAGTACAGGACTTTCTCCTCTCCCATCTTTTTTATGCGTTTATCCAGCCACTCTATCATAAGGTCCTTGCGGGTCAAAGTCGCTTCGATCTCCTCATCGGTCAAATATTCCCCAACGATCTCTTTGATAACTTCGGCATTCAGAGATTTGAGTTTTGTATACAGGTCTTTGGGGATTTCTTTCATGATGAAAGAGGGCCCTTCCTTGTATTTCTCGTCGTAAATGAGGTTTTTCGTAAACTTTTTAGATGTGCGGAATGATCGGGAATGGTCGATGAGGATCATGCGCCAATCGTCCGTAATGAGATATTGATTCTGATGACGGTCCTCGTTGGCGATCAGGTTATCGAACGCCCTTTGTAGATAGAGAGCCCGGTTCCAATAAAAGACTTTATAAGAAGGAGTTTTCACCTTGTTCTCGACTTTTTCCTTAAGGCTCATCTTGGAATCGATCCAGAGCTGACAGGATCCCCGGTCCCCCTCGAAACGCCTTTCTACGGTCGGAGGCACCATGTTGAGGTTCAAATACTTGTCAAGCTGATAGGCCGCGATCTCCCATCTCCAATTTTCCATAAAACCCTTCATTCGGCCTTCAGGATTTTTCCATATGGCTTTATTCGTGATTCCATCCTTTTCCAGCGTAAGAACCCAAGGTTTTGTTACCGCTTCCCGGTCGCTGAAGGGCTGATCCTTATCAACAACTTCAGCCGTCGCCAGGAAATCTTCCCATTTCTCGCGCGCTTCCACCTCTTCTGGTTTGAACTGGGCAAATGAAGGAAGAGTGAATCCTAGGAACAGGAGAATTACCGCAAAAGCTAGGGAATATTTTTTCATTCTCGTCCCTCCTTCTCTTTTTAAATTTATTGTCATACTTTATTGCCGTAACAGAATGATAGTCTAATACAGGACTTTTGACTCGCCCTTTTCTTTGATCATTTCTCCAATTTCTTCCAACAGAAGATCTTTCCGCACGAGAATCGCTTCAATTTCCTCATCCGACAAATACGGTCCGACAGCTTGTTTGATTGTATCAAAATTCAATGAGCGCACCTTTTCCACGAACACCTTCGGCAATCGTCTGAACAGCTTTTGCGCCAAAAGGCCGCGCTTACCAAAAACCAGCTGTTTTTTGAATTTATCATTGCTCCGGAAGCTTCGGGAATGATCGATGAGAATCGTCCGCCAATCGTCCGTGTAGCGGATATTCTGTTGGGTGCGATCTTCGTTGGCGATTAAACAATCAAATGCCCTTGTCAAATATTTTTGTTTATTCCAGCTTTCCAGGTTTTTCTGCGGGATTCTGATCCCCTTTTCCATTCTCTCTAGGTCGCTCATTTCACTCGTGATCCAGAACTGGAGTGACCCTCTCTTGCCTTCGAATTCCCTCTCGACTGTGGGAGGGATCATGTTCAACCCCAACAGCTTATCCATCTCATAGGCAGCGATCTCATACTGCCAGCCTTCGAGAAAACCCTTCTGCATTCCGGATGGATTCTTCCAGCAACCGCTGTGCTCTTCTTCTCCCTTCTTCATATCCAATTTACAGGGTTTTGTTACTCCTTCGCCGATATCTTTGGCCTTTACTATGTCCGCGGTCTTGAGAAACTCCTCAAGTTTTGGCCTTAGTGCAAGCTCTTCGGGAGTGAATTGTGCATTGAGAAAAGAGACCGAGGGTATCAAAAGTATAAAAATCATCCCGAGCAATGCTTTTCTCTTCATCGCATTATCCCTCTAAGTCGATCATCCCCTATGGAATATCATTGTAATGATAACCATTCGGACTGTTAAAATCAAATCGAATTTGATTTCCGAACGTCGTGTTTCGATAAAAATATTGTCTCGGTGATTTATGAGTTCTTATTCGGCTGAGTTCGATGCTGTTTTTTCTGAAAGCTTTTTATGCTCTTTGGCTATCAATACTCCAAGACTAATCCATAACGCGCATAGGATAACGTTAAAACCCGCAAATCCGGCTGAGTTCAACGCAAGGTACGTCGTTCCGATAAAAACGATCACAGCCGAAAGAACGTCTCCGGACCTATGAAAAAACGTATCGATCGCTGCTTTAGCTTTGTACTTTTCTTCCCTTGAAGTGATGAGAAATAGCGCGTGTCTAGTCGTGTTCATCAAGGAGTAGTCTGTGCCGTTTTCAGTGACTTTGACCCACTTCACGATGAACAAAGATGCCCCGACAGCTATGAACGCATATCCACCGAGGGCGATGAAGGGAAGAACGAACAGCGCGCCTCGAACTCCGATCCACTTGAAAATTCGAGAGACGAGAAAGAGCTGGATCAATATGGCGAAAAGATTCATGTATTTAAAAAAACCTGCGTAGAACTTGCCGATATATTCTTCGGTGCTCAACTCGCCCGCTCGGTCGAGCTCGACAGTCTTAGCGGCTTCTGTCTCGACATACTTTCCGAGGATAAACTCACCGTTGGTGTTGATGAAATTAAGGAGCAACACGAATACGGCCACATATAAAAGATATTTTTTCTTGAAAACGAGCTTGAAACCGCCTCCTTTCTTCAAAGGCTTTTCCTTATCCTCTTCTTGGAATTCAACTCGATCGGTCCTCGCGATTGTGTGTTTGGCCTTCCTTGTTTCTCTTAAGTGTATGATCCATGCTAACAGGATACATAGGATCAATATCGCGCCTGAGACCAACATCATTTGATATAGACCCAGAGGCTCGACAAGCCATCCTGCCACTAAACTTCCAAAGAAGGCCCCGAATGTCGCACCAAAGGCCACGATCGGGAACAAACGCTTTCCTTCTTCAGGATTGTATATGTCATTGGCAAATCCCCAGAATTGTGCAGGGACCATAACGTTGAATACGCCGATCCAGATAAAAAATATAATCCCTATAGTTCCGAGGCTGATATCCATAAACGACAGTGCATAAAAAATAACCAAGTTGGAAATAAAGAACAGAGTGACCCAGGTAATTAATTTCTGCCTTGGAAAACGTGAGGAAACGTGGCTGAATGCCTTCACGACAAAAATAAGCACCACAGCAATAGCAGCAGAGAGATAACTCTTCATTTCAGCCCCTCTTCCTGCAAGGATAAGGGCTTCTCGCACTGGCTTTATGATGTAGTAAGCGACAAATATCAAGAAGATATTGAGCGTCAACAATAAAGCGGTTGGCGCTTCTCCTGGATAGACAGTGGTAAATACACTGAGTAACTTGTGGAAAATACCGTCGGTTCCAGATTTCGCCGATCTATCGCTCATCCCCATTTTTGTTTTCTCCTTTTGAGCTTCCTTGAATTTTTCACAATCACCCACAAAATGTCAATCAGAAATCAGAATATTTTTCCACGCATTCTGTGCAAAAGCTTGTTGAAAAATCAAAGACTGATTTTTTAAAAAATTGATTCGATTGGGATTACAATCGATTGCACACTTTTTGGGCAGTATTATTACAAGTTTGGGAAGCGGACTAGAAAAGCACGGCGTCTTCGCCCTTTTCTTCGATCAACAGTTGTATTTTATCGATGATCGAATCTTTTCTTTTCAAAAGAGCTTTGATCTCTTCGTCATTGAGATGGGGCTGAAGAACTGTTTTTACCTCATCTTCATCCACCTTCTTCAAACTCAGGAACATCCCCTTCGAGCATCTTGCGATATCATTCCCTGGATCGAGTTCCGCGAGAGGCTCAAAAGCCTCAGAAAAATCTACCCGCCAGATCTTCCAGTCTTTTTCTTGGATATAAATATCTTCAGGATTCCGCTCACAAAAAACCAAGCTTTCAAAAACTGCGAGCTCGGATAGCGCATCGGAAAAATTTGAGGGATCAGGAGGCTTCAGTTCTCTTCTTCGTTGCTGGCTCAATGAAAAACATCCCTCGAGAAAGAGGTGCAAGGATCCTATCGTTTCTTTAATCTCTCTTTCCACAACAGGAGGTACCGCTGTGTATCCCAGGAGTTTACTCACTTTGTAAGCTGCGATCTCGTAATGATAACTGTCCGGAAGCAGAGTGGGGCGACGTCGATCGACATATTTGAACAATGCCTGTCTGGTTATCTTCCCATCATCCAGAATGACGCTCCATGGAGCCGTTCTACCCTCAATACTATCGATCTCGACTTCCAAAACTTCGGCCGTTTGCAGATATTTTTCCAAATT